>NZ_JAFATE010000255.1 GCF_019244115.1 Bradyrhizobium sp. | reverse complement strand
AGCGCGGCGCCGACATTTGCACCGGTGCGCGCTGCGTGCGCGCCGACCGCACCGAACAGTGGCGGCTCGCAGTGATCGACCGCGGCCATCGCCGCGTCGTCACCTCGCGGGCGCTGGCCAATGCGAGCGGAGGGTGGACCGCGCAGGTCGCCGAGACCGTGCTGCGCATGCCGCTGCCGGTGGCGCGCATCCATCAGATGAGCCAGATCGTGGTGCGGCGGCTGTTCGAGACCGACAATGTCTACGTCTTTCAGAACCGCGATCAGCGGCTGATCTTCGCCAGTCCCTACGAGCGCGATTTCACGCTGATCGGCACCACGGGCCATGCCTTCAAGGGCGATCCCGCCGTAGTCACGACGGCCGCCGCCGATGTCGCCTATCTCTGCCAGGCCGCCAACCGTTATTTCCGCGAGCAGATCGGCTCCTCCGACGTCGTCAAAACGGTTGCCGGCGCGAACATGGTGGTGGGACCGGCCAGCGAGGACGGGATGGAGGTCGCCGCCGTGCGGCTCGACCGCCGCCGGCGCCAGGCGCCGCTGATCACGATGTTCGGCGGCGAAGTCACATCGGCACGGGCGCGCGCGGAGCACGCTGTCGCCACGCTCTCGCCGTTCTACCCGATGACGCCGCGCTGGACCGCGACGGCGCCGCTGCCGGGCGGCGACTTCGAATGGAATAGGTTCGAGGAGCAGGTCGAGCGCGCGCGCTGGCGCTGGCGCTTTTTGACCGAGGGTGAGGCGCATCGTTTGTTCGCCGCCTACGGCACGCGCCTGCCGGAGGTTTTGGGCGACGCCAAAAACCGCGCCGAGCTCGGTCCGTATTTCGGACCCGACCTCAGCGCCGCGGAAGTGCGCCATCTGATGACGCGCGAATGGGCGCGCTTTCCCGACGACGTCTTGTGGCGGCGGACCAAGCTCGGGCTATCGATATCGGATGAGGACCGCGAGGCGCTCGCGCTGTTCATGGCGCGGGGTGGACTTTAGGTCAGGCCGGCGAGAATCGAATCGAGATCAGCGATCGCCGGGAGCGTGTAGCGGAGTTTCACAGGCCGTGCTTGGCCCAGGTCGCCCGGACCTGTGCATCCGTTGCGAACTCGCCGCGCGCCGCGGCCTCTTTCGATGCCGAGATCGCGGCCTGCTCATCGGCGGAAAGCGCCACAGGAGGCGCATCGTCTGCGCCCGCAAGCTGAAGGACGACACGCGCGATATCGTCCTGTGTCTCTGATGGCAGGCTACGTGCGGCCGCAACGGCTTGATCAAGGAGTTTTGTCATCAAGGAGAGAATAGTCCTTCTCGGGCGGAATGGAAGGGGTCACCTCTGGCGAGCCGCGCCAGTTCTCCACCTGCTGCCCCGTTCAAGATTTCCGCCCCATCTTGTTCTGCATCCGACGCCATTCCGTTCTCGAAGGACGAATCGCAATCGCGCAAATCGACGTCAAAGGGATCTTAACAATTGGTTCGCACGAGGAAGCTGCAAGCATAGAGCGGATGAGCAACATCCGGGACGATTTGCAGGAGCATGGCATCGGCGTGTCGCACGTGTTCTGCTTGCCATATTTCAGACGTCCGATTTGGGTCCAACAGCGACATCGGGCGGCCTAGCCGTGTCAGGGTCAGTCAACTAAGCTGGTCGTCGATCTGATCGAGGCACGCGCGGACGGGGCCAACCAGGGACATGGCATGGTAAATCGATTCATGACGGCGCGATCCACCGTGGCGATGACGAGCAGGCGGGTTCCCGCCATTGTGACGCTCGCGGCGATGGCGCTGCTTTCAGGGCTGACCACGGGCGCCGCGGCGAAACAGGCGCGCCCCGCGCAAGCCAGCGAGGCGACGGCGCCGCGCGAAGCCGGCGAGCCGATCATGGCGATCGTGTCGATCAAGACCCAGCAGGTCACGTTCTACGACGCCGAGGGCTGGATTTTTCGCGCCCCGGTGTCGACCGGCATTGCGGGACGCGAGACGCCAGCCGGCGTCTTCGCCGTCATCGAGAAGGATCAGGACCACCACTCGACCCTCTATGACGATGCCTGGATGCCGAACATGCAGCGCATCACCTGGAACGGCCTCGCGCTGCATGGTGGGCCGCTGCCCGGCTATGCCGCCTCGCATGGCTGCGTGCGGATGCCTTACGACTTTGCGGAGAAGCTGTTCTACAAGACGTGGATCGGGATGCGGGTGATCATCTCGCCTGATGACGCGGCCCCGGTCGCGTTTTCCCATCCCACGCTGTTCGTGCCGAACGCACAGGCTCTCGCGGCGGCTCCGGCGCGGGCCGAGACGCTCGCCCGCGAGGCCGAGGAAGCCGCGCGGACCGCCGAGGAGGCGAAGCAAGCCGCTGCGACGGCGGCGCGCGAGGCCGCATTGCTCACGGCGTCGCTGCGCAAGCTGGAGGAGCTCAAGAGGCGCGCAGACGCCGCGCTCGCGTTCGCCGACAAGGTGCTCGCCGCCGCAAAGACGGATCAGGCCAAGGCGCGGGCCGAGGAGGCGAAGCAGAAGGCCGCCCTCAAGGCCGCGGAAGCTACGACGCAGCTCGATGCCGCCAAGGCCGATGCGACGTCGAAGTTCGATGCCGCGCCCGCCGCGAAGGACGCCGCCAAAGCGGCGCAGGCCAGGAAGGCCGACACCGCCAAGGCGGCGCGCGAGGCGAAGCTCCTGCTCGAGCCGGTCTCGGTCTACATCAGCCGCGCGACACAAAAACTTTACGTGCGGCGCAATACGCACAAGCCATGGCCGGACGGGGGCGAGGTGTTCGATGCGACCATCGAGGTTCCCGTCACGATCAGCAATCCCGACCGGCCGCTCGGCACCCATGTGTTCACGGCCATGGCGCAGAGTGGCGGGGGTCTGCGCTGGACCGTGGTCACGATCGACAACGGCGACGACCCCAAGAACGCGCTCGACCGCATCACCATCCCCAAGGATGTGCTCGATCGCATCGCGCCGACCGCCGTGCCGCGATCCTCGATCATCGTCTCGGACGAGCCGCTGAGCAGCGAGACCAACTACCGCACCGAGTTCGTCGCAGTGCTGAACAACCAGCCGCAGGGCGGCTTTGTCACGCGGCGGCCGACGGTCGATGTCCCCGTCGCAAGCGGCGACGAATGGGGCAACAACGGCGGCGGCTTCTTCTTCTTCCAACGCCCGCAACCAGGCACCATGCGTCCGCGCGCTGGCCAATACTATCAACCGATGCAGCCGCGCTGGTGGTAGGACGCGGCACGTCGCGCGCAGGCCGCATGTTCCTTGCGTTCGGGTTGAAAATGAGGCTGCAAGGAATTCCAGACTCGCGAAGTTAAAGCGTGACGGCGTGGTCGGTGGGTGTGTAGCCGCGCTGGTGCGCGATGAAATTTATTGATCGTCTGGCCGCGCAAACGGTTCACCTCTCCCCGCTTGCGGGGAGAGGTCGCCTCGCGTCAGCGATGCGGGTGAGGGGCTCTGCACGAGCGCAGTGCCTGGAGACTCCCCCTCACCCCAACCCTCTCCCGCAAGCGGGGCGAGGGAGCGTACCTCTCGTACGGCTCCGATCGAACCTCATTGCATCGCGCGCTGGCAACGATGGACGGACGCGCGTCTTGCATGAGGCCGAAGAGTGATGTTGTTCGAAAATGGGACACACGCGCGCGCAGTAAAGGTTTGGTTCTTTGGTTAATGATCAGTAAACTTCGCGAGGGGCAGAGTTGTATCGCAGGAGTACTGTCACCATGAGATACGGCATTTTGGTCCTTGCACTTGGCGCTCTGTGGTCATCGCAAGCTTCCGCGGGCGACTTTCCGCAATCTGTCTACGTGGCGCCGGGAGGCGTTTATATCGCGTCTGCGCACGTTCGTGTGGGGACCGAAAGCGGGTATCCGGCTTATGGGGCGCCTGGTCCCACCTACTATGCACCCCACGCGCCCGCATACGCGCCGCGTTATCTGGCACCGGGACCGGCATACGGAGCGCCGACCTACTATGAAGGATATCGCTCGGCATATCCGACGCGCCGAGCCTACATTGACCCGTCCGATTTCACTTATGCGGAAGAGCCGCCGCGGCCGCCTGCGCCCGTGCCATACGACGGCGCTGCGCATTGTGTGTTCGACCAGGTTTATGGTCGGCCAGCCTACTGCGACTGAAATTCAAAGGGCGGTTCCGCGCGAGCCGCCTTTCGTCTTCATTGACAGATGCGTTTCCACGCCAGCAAAATTGTAGGATGGGTAGAGCGTAGCGAAACCCATCACTTTGGCTGCACAGGCTCGATGGGTATCGCTTCGCTCAACCCATCCTACGGGCTGCGCGTGACTTGCCCTCATCTTGTTCTGCATCCGACTTCATTCCGTTCTCGAAGAACGAATCGCAATCGCTCGAATCGACGTGGATGGGGTCTTAACAATCGGTTCGCAAGGAAAGCTGGAGCGACATCCGGGACGATTTGCAGGATGACGGCGGCCGCGTATCGCATGCGCTCACGCGGGCGATCTGCCGCAGTCGCGCGGGCCGCTTGCCGCGCCACGCATGACTGCTTTTCATCTTGTTCTGCATCCGACACCATTCCGTTCTCAAAGAACGAATCGCAATCGCGCGAATCGACGCCGAAGGGGTCTTAACGATTAGTTCGCACCGGGATGCAAGCGTAGCTAGAATAAGCAGAGCACGAAAGCCTTCCCCCGATGACAGCCGATCAACTCTGTGAACTCCTGCGCGCGAGCTTTCCCGTCGAGCCACTGCCTGAATTTTTCTGGAGGGCTGGCGCTGAGCAGCCTCCTGGCGACATCCCCGACGAGCTTCAGAAGAGACTGGCGAACCGGCCTTGGATTGACGTCACGATGCGGGACTGGACGATGATGGGCGCGCCCGCCTGGCTTGCGCGGATCTATCTCGACCCGGACACCTTTCGTTACTACTTGCCGTCGCTGTTGGTTGGCGTCCTCCACGACACCGGTTACATCGATTGGGCCCTCGAGTGTCTGCTGCCGGCCGGCAGGAAACGTCGCACCGAAAGAAAGGAGTGGACGGAGTTCTGGGATGGTCTCTCCGACAAGCAACGAGACGCCATCCGCGCATATCTGACGGGCATTCGATCGATGCTGGGCAATCCCACGGATCCTGCCGATCAACATCTCCATCTATTGGATGACGCAGCCTTGATCTGGGGTTTATCTGGTCGGTAGCGGCTGCCGAAGCCCGAATCGGCGCGAATGGGCGCGATTCTCCACTCACTTGCGCCGCGGATGATTGCTCCTCGTCTTGTTCTGCATCCGACACCATTCCGTTCTCAAAGAACGAATCGCAATCGCGCAAATCAGCGCGGACGGGGTCTTAACAATTGGTTCGTGCGGAGGAGCAAGCGCCGCCGACCTCTCCGCCGTAGCTCGACCAGCGATGGCGGAAAGCTCGCGAGAAGGCAACATCTGCGACAGGGCCTAAACGAGCGAAGCGACATCGGGGACGATTGGGCGGTCGATGAAAGAGCCCTGCATGTCGCTGCGTGAGTTCCTGATAACGCCACTGCCGCTAAAAACAGTTAGAAATATCGTTCGACGTTTTGGAATATCCTGCGAGTTAGAAGTTGCTGTAGCCGCTGAAGTGTTAATTCGCGCTTCGTTGTGTGTACGTTCTTCTCGACATCATAGAAGCTAACCTTCCTCCTCAGCATCACCCCAAACAAGGGATGCGAATCTACAAAACATGGACTTGCTGGAGCAATCCACTTCTTCAATGTCGCCTCATACACAAACAACCACATATTCGATCTTAGGCCATCTTTCCCGTAGATGGTCTGCCAGTAGCTTGTATCGATACCTCCATCGATCAATTTCCTTGAGTTCAGATCCATCAAGAGCAAAGCGCAAACGGAGCTTTCGGCGCCGAAGACATCCTTCAAATCGCTGTTCTTCAAAACAACCCTTAGCGCCTTTGCTAGGAATAGTACCCAGCTAACCTCGAAATAATTATGTATCGGAGCGTTGAATCGAATGATATCGACTATGAACTTTTGGATTAGGCTTCGATCGAGTACTTTGCCAAGATGGTTTGATTCAACCAATATTTGGACCACCGCCGGAAGGCACGACGAGTCCTTCCGGCATAACCGTAGCAAAAATGTTACATAATAGGCGAACACTGCTTCGACGATTCGGAACGAGCGACTGCGCTTGATGGCGTAGACCAGAACTTGGTCGCGATTGTTTTCTTCTGAGAGAAACAAAGCCGTCTTGAAATAGTGCTCGACGTCGGCCTGTTGACGATCCGCTTGCGCCGAGACGCGGAAGTTCGAGAGGGCTGCGATCCACTCGGGTCTGACGACCTCTCCAACTCCCAGTAAGGACGTCTTTTCGATGTTTATATCGAGCTCAAAATGAGAGAACGCTTTCGTGATTATTCCGAGTAGACCGTCGACGCTATCGCGCTCATCGAAGGCGATATGAATGTCGTCAACATATCGAATTGACCGTTCGTCCGCCGACAGGAGTTGTTTGGCAATCTCTTGTTCGATCGCGACACCAATGATTTCGCCAATCACGCGCGACGTATCAGGGCCAACCGGTATTCCGATTGTTTGACGGCCCTGACAGTCTCTAATTGCCTTATCTAGTCGGTCGCCGAGAGTCGCCTTGAATGCAGATTGTGTATAGTTTGCTTTGCAGTACGCCTTCGTATGAAGCGCCCAGGGTATCGAGTGGGTGTAAATCGTATGATAGTACCTAGATATGTCCGTTTTCAAACAGGATCGGTATTTCGAAAGCAGCTCAACCGTCCTCCGTTCTATCAAGTCAAAGTCGATCTGAAAGAATGTTCTCTCGCCGCTCATATCAAATATTGGCTTAAATTCAGAGATCTTAGACTTCTTGAGAAAGTCTCTGATCTCCTTCCACTCGCTGGAGATCAGTTCGGAAATCTTAAAGTGATTGATAGGATTCACGATAGAAAGCCGTCGTCGCGCCCGACCATATCGTGGCACTGAGAGGAATTCAGGATCACTGAAAAACTGTTTCAGTTCGTTCGTCGGCCACTTCTTTTTAAGATGGCTCCTGTGACGAGCGAGATCCCCTGAAACGAATGGCGGCGGAAGCTCTCTGGGAAAAAGGCCGACTTCTAAAAGACGCTTAAGCCGCCGATCTTTGTTTGGTCGAAGAACTTGCATTAACCTAGAGGCCTAGCTTCCCGTTTGTAGTGGTTGCCCTGGTTGGCCCTGCGCAAAGCCCACCCAGTCTACTCGAAATATCGATCAGAGCTAAGTCACGGCGCGGTCCCTTAGCTCATCATGCAATGTCAAGTTGAGATTGGAGTCAATGGTTGCTTGCAGCGCAACCTGCCCACACACCGCTTTGCTCCGCGTGGGATCAGTTCGGGCGGCCCTCGCTCAACCGTAGGAAGTGATTCGTCCGGACAAGCTCATTTCGTTCCCTCGACTCCCTGGCTAACGCGGACAATGGTGCCAAATAGCGCTCTGGAAAAACAGAAATTCGTGAGGTAACTCAACGCTTTTTCGATAAGTTGTAGGCCGTGTGGGAATTTCACTTGACAGATTACGAAAAACAGAATTATTGTCGCGGCATCCCGCCTCGCTCAGGAGGGGCGTTTCGGCCGATCGTCACGATACGTGGAGCGCGGGATGCGATGGACGCGTTGGCGACGCGCACGATCTTCGTGCGGACGAACGGCACTGATGCGGACGCAAAAGCGCGTGGTCCTGGCCTCCCGACGCTGAGGCCAAGCTCGCGAGGTGATGATCTCGCGGGCGATGGGAGCAAGAAAGCCCGGTTCCCAGGGAGAGCGCGCCATAAGCGTTAAAACCATCGCGCAGGGAATGCC
>NZ_JAFATE010000088.1 GCF_019244115.1 Bradyrhizobium sp. | reverse complement strand
AACGCCGCGGCCGCCGTGCCGCGGCTGCTCGATCTCGGCGTCGAGGATTTTCTGCTGCGCTCGACGCTGCGCGCGGTCATCGCCCAGCGCCTGGTGCGCAGGCTGTGCGAACGCTGCAGGTCGAAGAAGATGCTCGGCAGGGCCGACATGTCGGCCGATCCGCGCTACGCCGCCGTCGGCTTCGACATCGGCGATGAGGTCTACGAACCCAGAGGATGCGAAAGCTGCGGCGGCGCCGGCTATCGGGGCCGGCTCGGCATCTTCGAAGTTCTGGAATTGACCCCGGAGACCCGTTCGCTGATCCAGGGCACGACCGACGCAGCGGTGATTGATCGCGTTGCGATCCAGACGGGAATGACGACGATGCTCGACGACGGCATGGCCAAATGCCGCTCCGGAGCCACCTCGGTCGCTGAAGTCCTTCGCGTCACCACGGTACGGTGAGATCGTGAGCAATTTTCGCTACCGCGCGCTGACCCAGACCGGTGACATCGTGCACGGGACGATCTCGGCCGCGACGGCGAAAGAGGTGATCGACCGGATCGAGTATCTCCGCCTGCTGCCGATCGAGACCGTCGAGGAGAAGACCGCGGGTCCCGTTTCGCGCGAGACATTCTCGCTGTTCGGCCGCCCGACTGCGGGCGATGTCACGACATTTACGCGCGACCTCGCGCTCTTGATGAAGGCCGGGGCGCGGCTGGAGGATTCGCTCGAACTTCTGGCTGGTGACGCCGACATCGGACGGCTGCGTCCGACCGTCGGCAAATTGCGCTCCGGCATCCTTGCCGGCGAGAGTTTTGCCGAGGCGCTGGCGCGTCATCCGGCGCTGTTTCCGGCCATGTATGTCGCGCTGGTCAAGGTCGGCGAAGTCTCGGGCACACTCGATCACGTGCTCGAGGTGCTGGGCGCCGAGCGGGCGCGCGCGGAGGCCATGCGTCGCAAGCTCACCGATGCGATGCAGTACCCGCTTTTCGTGCTGATCGCCGCCTGCTGCGTGATGCTGTTCTTCTTCATCTTCGTGCTGCCGCAGTTTTCGGCCGTGCTGCGCGACTTCGGTGCCAAGACCGACGCCACCATCAACACCTTCCTCGACATCTCCGACTTTCTGCGCGGCAATGCCACGGCGCTGGCGCTGGCAGCCATTGCCGTGCTTGCTGCCGGCCTCGTGCTGTTCCGGCGTGCAAGCTTTCGCGCCGCCGTCGTATCGCAGCTTTCCCGCCTGCCGGGCATTTCGACGGTGTTCCGATTTTATCGCACCAGCCTGTTTTGCCGCAATCTGGCGATCCTGCTTGGCAGCGGCCTGACGCTGACCGCGACGCTACGCATCCTGATCGACATTATGTCGGTGACGGGCGGCGGCCCGGCCTGGAGCGCGGCGGCCGACCGCGTCCGGCATGGCGGCAAGCTGTCCGAGGCGCTGGCGGCGGCGAACACGCTTCCCGCGATGGCCACCCGCATGCTCCGGCTCGGCGAGGAGACCGGCCAGTTGCCGGTGCTGGCCGGCCGTATCGCCGAATTCTACGAGGCCAAGCTGCAGCGCAGCCTCGATCGCATCGTCGGCATCGTCGGACCGGCCGCGATCATTCTGATCAGTTCCGTCGTTGGAGGCCTCATCGTCTCTGTCATGACCGCGCTTTTGTCGGTCACCCAACTCGTCGGCTAGCACAGGGGAATAGCGAAATGAAAATGCATGGGATCAGCGGCATGGCGCGGCGCGCGCATGTCGAGAGCCATGAGCGCCAGCGCGGCTTCACGCTGGTCGAGATGCTGGTCGTCATCGCAATCATCGGAATGATCATGGGGCTGATCGGGCCGCGCGTGCTGAACTATTTGAGCGAATCCCGGGTCAAGACCGCAAAGATCCAGATCCAGAGTTTTTCGAGCGCGCTCGACCTGTTCTATCTCGACACCGGACGATATCCGACCTCGTCGGAAGGATTGGCCGCACTGGTGCGGCCGACGTCCAACATACCGGGCTGGGCCGGACCGTATCTGAAGGGCGGCAACGTCCCGAGCGATCCCTGGAACAACCCTTACGTCTACCGCTCGCCCGGTCAGCACGCACCGTACGACATCGTGTCGTACGGCTCCGACGGGCAGGAAGGCGGCACGGATCTGGCGGCCGATATCTCCTCGGCAACCACTGTTGGCGCCAAATAGCGATGCGCGGCTGCAGCGGATCCGAGACCGGCTTCACTCTGCTCGAGGTGGTGTGCGTGCTCGC
The DNA here is from genome assembly GCF_019244115.1 of Bradyrhizobium sp. Classification (GTDB taxonomy): domain Bacteria; phylum Pseudomonadota; class Alphaproteobacteria; order Rhizobiales; family Xanthobacteraceae; genus Bradyrhizobium. The sequence goes on along the minus strand of NZ_JAFATE010000088.1, from coordinate 21,258 downwards.
GATCGTCGGTCTGCTGGCGACCGTGCTGCTGCCCAATCTGCCGCGGCAGACCTCGCGGCCGCGCCTCGAAGCCTATGCGATCGAGACCGCGGCGCTGCTCAAGGCCGATCGAAGCACTGCGATCAGGCGCGGGTCAGAGGTGGAGACGCGGGTCGATGCACCGGCCCGTTCGGTGCGCTCGGGCGCGAGCGGAGAGATTGTCCGCTTCCCCGAGGACGTGCGCTTCGAAACGCTGCTGCCGCGCAATTGCGACAACCGCCCCGCGTTCGCAACCATCAGCTTCTTCGCGTCGGGAATGTCCTGCGGCGGCGTCATCACGCTCACCCATCTCGATGCAGGTTATGAAATCCGCGTCAACTGGCTGACTGGAAGGATCGAGATTGTCCCGAACGCTGGTCGCTCCAAACGATAGGGCCGCAGCCGGCTACAGCCTGATCGAGACGCTGGTCGCGCTCGCGGTCGTGGCCTGCTCGCTGCTCGCCATCGGTGCGCTGATGGGATCTAATGCGCGCGGCAGCCGGCAGCTCGAACAGCACGTCGCGCTGGTGCAGGCAGCCTACAACGCCCTATGGCTGGCCTTTCCGTCGCGTTTATCGCCCGACTCCCCGGTGCAGTCCGGCGAGTCGATGGCCCATGCCTGGCGCGCGGAAGCCGAGCCGTTTGCGATCGATCTGGGCGCACCGACCGGCGACGTAGCCTGGACACCGCAAAAGATCACGCTCAAGGTTCGGTCGAGCTCAGGCGCGGCGATCGAGCTGGAAACGGTCCGGCTGTTTCGAAGGCCTGCGCAATGAGATCAGTGGTGACCAACAACTCTCAATCGGGCTTCACGCTGATCGAGACTCTCGCGGCGATGGCGCTGATGGGGCTGATCATTTCCGTGCTGGTTGCGATCACCTCGCAATGGCTGCCGAACTGGAATCGCGGCCTCGACCGGATTCAGCGCAGTGAATTGGTCAGCGTTGCGCTGGATCGGATCAGCGCCGATATCGCGGCGTCTGAATTCATCCGGCCGAATGGTCAGACCAAGACCGTCCTGTTCGATGGATCGGAGCGCTCGATCACGCTGACCAGGGCCGCGCTCGGACCGAATGCAGGCGGCGGCCTCGACCTTATTCGCGTCGCCGAGAGCGGCGATCGCGGTGGTGTCACCCTGACGCGGACGCGCGCGGCGTTCGCGCCGGAGGCCGCGGCACCGAACTTTGTGGATCCCGTCGTGCTGCTGCGCACGCCCTACCGCGTTTCATTCTCCTATGCGGGCGCCGACCGGATGTGGAAGCCGTCGTGGCGCGATGCCGAAACGTTGCCGTCGGCCGTGCTGCTGACGCTACAGGACAGCGTCACCGGACGCACGCTGCCGATCTCACGAATTGCGGTCATCCATGTCTCGGCGCCCGCGGACAGTGTCTGCAGCCCGGCGGACAACAATTGCGCCGCGGCGCCGTCGCCGCCGGTCGATGGCGCGATCCGTCGTGCATCCAGCGAGGCATCCGGACAATGATCATGCGCGGCGATGACAGGCGCGAAAATCCCGAAGGCGGCTTCATCATCGTTCCGGTGCTGTGGATCCTGCTGGCACTGGCGGGAATGGCCGGAATCCTCTCCGTCTACCTCGTCAACACTGCACAAGCGCTGTCGCTCGACGAAGACCATCTGCGATCGGCAGCGCTGGTCTCCGCCGGCCTGGAACTGGCAGCCTATGAATTGACGTCGCAGACCAAGCCGCAGCGTCCGCCCTCCGGATCGTTTTCCTTCCACCTGGATCATGCGCGGGTGTCGGTCAGCTTCCGGTCGGAAGCAGCCCGTATCGATCTCAATCACGCACCTAAGGAGATGCTCGCCAATTTCTTCCAGGTTTTGGGCGCACGCGCGGACGATGCCGTCGAATACGCCGTCCGGATCATCGGCTGGCGAACGCCACCGTCCGACGATGCACCGGAAGCGGAGCGCTCGCTCTATCGCGCCGCCGGTGCGGACCACATGCCCCGCGGCGCGCCGTTCGCAAACGTCGAGGAGCTTCGGCTGCTAGTGCATCTGCCGCCGGCCCTGGCTGACAGGGCGATGCCGTTCGTCACCGTGTATAGCGGCCGGCGCGAGATCAACGCGCTGGAGGCGGCGCCCGAGGTGCTGGCCTCGCTGCCGGGGATGACGCCGGACATCATGAAATCCTTCCTCGAACAGCGCACTAGCCTGCGCCGCGATGCCAGGTCTGTCGCCTCGCTGCTGGGGCCGGCACGCGCCGGCGCGACGGTGGAGATGGGCGATTCGGTGCGGGTGCGAACCATGATCGCCTTCGATAATGGCCGTCAGGCCGCGGCGGAAGTCATCATCTTGCTGGATGGCGGCGATGATCCCTACAAAATCCTGTTCTGGCGCGACGATGGCGGTGCGGCCGCGATGCGCAGGCAATCTGCAAAGGCTCATTGATGGCAATGTCAGCGAGAATTCGGAGCGAGTTCGCAGCATGGATCGGCTCGGTCGCCGACGCCATCGTCGCGGCGCTGAGCCGCATCCGCATCAAGGCGCCGATCCAGCTGATCGAGACCGATCGGAACATGTTCATCATGCGGATGACGCCGAAGCCGGGGCGTTCGGCCCCGCCCGAGTGCCATTTCGTGCTCAAGGACGATGAGGCGGGCTTTCTGGCGCTTCCGCAAAAATGGAACGCGGCCTTGCGCGGCTGCCGGCTCGAAGTCGTCCTGATGTCGCACCGCTTCCTGTCGCGGCCGCTGGAGCTGCCGAGGCGCGCGAGCGAATTTCTCGACGCCATGATCCGCTCACAGATCGATCGTCTGACGCCGTGGTCGGCAAACGAGGCGGTGTTCGGCTGGACCGCGCCGGTCGAGATCTCAGGCGACCGCATCCAGACGACGGTGATCGCGACACCCAGGGCGAAGATCGATCCGCTGATCCAGCTTGCGAAGGACTGGAGTGCCGGATCGATCGTGCTGTTCGCGGCGCCCGATGGCCCGATTGCGACCATGGACGACCAGGCCGTGACCACCCGCGGGACGCGGCTGATCGAGCAGCATTTGCATGGCGCGCTCGACGTCGGCCGCCTCCGTCGCGCGCTGACGGCGGTGCTGGCGGTCGCGATGGTCTCGGCGACGCTGTCGCTTGCGCTGACGAGCATCGTCGGCGGCACCATGGATGAGCAGCAGCTCCAGCTGTCGCGCAAGATTGCGGACCGGCGGGCGGCGCTACGCCTCAATCTGGCGGCATCCGACAGCTCGGCGCTCGGCGTTCTGGCGCGGCGCAAGCACGAAACGCACGCGGACGTCATGGTGCTGGAAGCGCTGTCACAGCTTCTTCCCGACAACACCTATGTCACCGAGCTGCGGATCGAAAAGGACAAGCTGCAGATCACCGGCATCACCCAGGATGCGCCGTCTTTGGTCAAACTGATCGAGCAGTCTCCGCACTTCACGCACGCGACGTTCTTTGCTCCGACCACCCGCTCGGCCGACGATCCCGGCGAGCGTTTTCACATCGAGGCCGGCATCAAACCCTATTTTGGACTGGGCACATGAACTTCACAAAACTCGTCAACGGTAGCAGCGCCCCGCCCGCGATCGCGGCTCTGGTCTATGGCGGCCTGCTGCTCGTGCTGATCGCCGCAACCGTGCTGCCGCTGAAGGGCGTACTCGATCAGCGCATGGCGTTGGAGCAGCTCGGCGAAACGCTTCGTCAACTGGACGCGCGGGGCCCGGCGGCCGCGCATCCGGAAGCCGCCGCGGACGCCGCCATAACCGGATCGGCCTTCCTCGAAGGACCGACCGTCACGGTCGCCGGCGCCGCCTTGCTGCAGCGCGTGGTCGGCGTGGTCAACCGTCATGGTGGAAGCGTGTCGTCGTCGCAGCCCGATCTGCAGGGCACGGAGGCCAAGGACGGCTTCGTCAGCGTGACGGCGAATTTCGATCTGGAGCAGCCGGAATTGCAGCAGATCGTCTACGACCTGGAGGCGGGAATGCCGTTCCTGTTCGTCGACGAACTGGTCATCCAGGGCCCCTCGCCTGCAGCGGCGTCTGACGGGAAGCTGCATGTGCTGATTTCGGTTTCCGGACAATGGCAGAGCCCGCAATGAGCAGCATCGCAAGGACTCTTGTGGTCGGTTGTTTCTGGCTCGTCGCAACGGCGTCGGCGTTCGGCGTCGCCGATCCGGCGGGTCGCGACGCCGCGGCCGACGAGCCGCAGGCCTCGCTCGCGGCGCAAACCGCGCGAAGCGGCAATCCGCTGTGGGGCATTCCGCTCAAGCTGCTGTCGGCGACACGGGATCGCCCGCTTTTCTCAGCCTCGCGCCGTCCGCCGCCGACAAACGCGGCCCCACCTGCGGTCGCGGTTGCGCCGCCAGTGCATGCGCCGAAATCGCCGGAACGCCCGCAGCTTTCGCTGGTCGGAACCATCGTGAATGGCGACGACGGCTTTGCGATCTTCCTCGATCAGAACACCAGGGCCCCGCTCCGCCTCAGGATGGGCGCCGACTATCAGGGCTGGATGCTGCGTCAGATCGAATCGAGATCGGTCACGCTGCAAAAGGGCGAGGACGTCGCCGTGCTCGCGTTTCCGCCGCCCTCGAGCAATCCGACGATTGCCGCCGGTACCGGCCTCGCGCAGCTCCCGCCCGTCACCGTGACGCCGCCGGCAGCGGCCCAGGCGGCGCCCTTCCTGTCGCCCGAATCCAAGGCGCTGCGGATGCCGGTCCGGCAACGGGGCGGACGCCACCAGTTGTGAGCTAAAGCGGGTTCGATCGAAGCCGCATCGCAGGGGCGCTCCCTCTCCCCGCAAGCGGGGAGGTGAACAGTCACGGCTCAAGTAACTTCATCAAGCGTCAGCGCTTGCACAGTCCGCTCGTGAGCACCCAGCCCTTGTCCGTATGGGCGGCGGCGACGATATCGAAATACAGCCGCTTGTCCGGATCGTCCTCCGACACGAACGAGACCTGACACAGGAAACGTCCGTTCTCGTCGCCGTGGTCGCATGACGCATCGACGATCTTGAGGCCCTTGTCATGGCGCACGCCTGAGGACGGCGCTTCCTGCTCGTAGGCCGCTTGAATGGTCGCTGCATCCGGCGTCGCCGTGCAGGAGACGCCCGTGACGTTGCAGACCCACGCGAGAACAGCAGCAGCGAGCAGCATCCCAAAACCTTTCCAGAGCCACCATCAGATCGAACAACGGCCGCGCATCGCGGCGCCGAACCGCGATAGTCATGAGAGCGCCTTGGCGTCTTATTTATGAGAGATGGTTGTCGTTTTCGTGTCGGCTCTCTTCATCGCGCTCGCGCTGCATCCACCGGCAGCGTTCTTAGACCTATTCTTAAGGGTCGAACTGCGTTTCTCACAAAACGAAAAAAACGGTCACAAAGGAGCCATGCGACGTCCATAGCGACGAAGCCTGAGGGTGCGAACGCGCAAGTTGAAGCTGGTGAGTCGCGGACGACTCGTTCGATCTCGGCCTGTGCGCCAAGTCCACTTTCATCGTTTCGTTCCGAGTGTATCTCGAGCCAGATGGGGATCAGGCATGTTAGTCGGGCGTCTGCATAAGCGCTTCATTCAATCACTGAGATCGACGGCCGCGGTGCTGGTCGGCTTGACCTTCGCGGCGCCGCTCGCGCACGCCGCTGGTTTCGTCGAGCCTACGGTCCTGTCGAGTTCGCACGGCGTGCTCGATCTCCTGATGATCGCCCGCTCCAAGCCGGTGTCGACCATCACCTTTACGCCGCCAGGCGGCTCACCCATGAATCCGACCGGCTGGGTCTACGAAATCTGCCCGCGCCCCGCCAACAGCAACAAGTGCCCGCCCGGCTCGACGGTTTCCGACTATGGCGGCGTGCGCCTGGCGCTGCAGAAGGGCGACACGCTGAAGATCCGCCTGGTGAACCAGCTGCCGCAGCTCGATCCCGCCAAAGTCAAGCACAACACCGATCCCGGCCAGGCCAATCTGTTTCGCAATCCGACCAACCTGCACACCCATGGCATGATCGTCGAACCGCGCGCACCGACGCTGACGGACCAGACTTTTGGCGACTACGTCTTCGTGAACGTCTACAACTCCGCCAATGGCATGCCGGTGCCGCAGACGACCCATCAGCACGGCCAGAACAAGATGGACTATGCGGACTTCCGGATCGACGTTCCGAAAAACCATCCGTCGGGCCAGTTCTGGTTTCATCCGCACATCCATGGCATTTCGCTCAATCAGGTCTCCGAGGGCCTGGCGGGCATCATCTCGGTCGGCGAGGTCTCGGACTACGCCCATGGCGACGCCAGGGACACGCCGTTCCCGGATGCGAGCGTCCGCCATCTGATTCTGAAGGACATGCAGGTCGCGGCCGGCGGCACAGCAGATTTGGGCGGCGGTCCGGTGACGGTCCAGCCGGGCGAAATCATCAACCAGGAAGATCCGGCCTTCTGCGATCAATTCCCGGCTGACGGCTCGGAAGTGCGTCAGGGGTCATGCCCGGGCGTGGATGGCACGGCCGATGGCGGCTCGAATTGGGCCGGCGGAAAATGGTTCTTCACGGTCAACGGTCGGACGTTTCCGAGCATCAACATGAGCGACCCCGACGGCGAGGTCTGGCGGCTGACCAACGCCTCCGGCAGCCTGTCCTACCATCTGCAGCTGAACGACGACACGGCCCAGAAGCCGATGATCATGCAGCTCGTCTCGGTCGACGGCGTCAGCGTTAACCTGCCGCAGGACACCACCATGGACACCATGGTGCATCTCGGTGGTGCGCGCTTTCGGGTCGTGGCCTGTCCGCCAGCGCCTGCTGCGGGTTTCCATTCCAAGCCGGTTTGCGTCACCGAAATGGTGATGATGCCGAGTTCGCGCGCCGAGGTCTATGTCACCTACCGCGATCCGGCGACCGGTGCCATCGTCACGCCAAAAACCCTGGCGTCCGCGACGTTCAAGATGGTCGGGCTGACGATGGGCAGCGGCGATCAGTGGCCCGCGGTCGATCTCGCCAAGGTGCACTTCAACCAGTTCGGTCCGCGCAACCACATCAGCTACGCCATGGACGTCAAGGGCGATGCGCTGGCGACCATGCAGCCGCAGGGCATCCTGGATGCGAAAGTGCCCTATGCCAGCGCCGCGCCATTGCCTGCGGGATGCGCTCCCCTGGCCGCAGGGCACCGCCGACGGATCTTCTTCGGTTTCTCGGACGTCACCGTCAACAACACGTTCGGGCTCGGCTACGAGGAGGTCGACCAGAACGGCAACGTGGTCCAGGGAACGCAGATTCCGGTCACGCAGTTCGACCCCTCCCAGAGCATCGTCTGCCTGCCGCTCGCTGCCGGACAAAAGCCGGTTCACGAGACCTGGGAACTGGTGCAGCTCTCGACGGAAAACCACAATTTCCACATGCACCAGACCCGGTTCAGGACCATCGACGCAAAAGCGCCGGCGAACTCGCCACTTGCCCCCGCGTTGAACGCCTCGGTCGGTGCAGGCATGCTCCAGGACAATATCCCGCTTGGCGTCGCGACGCCGAGCGCGGACGTGGCGGATACCGTGGCCAACAATCAGAACGGCGTTTGCACCATCGACCAGTGGCGTAACGGCCAGTGCGCCTCGAAGACGGTGGTGGTCGACATTCCGTTCTCCCAGGTCGGCGAGTTCGTCTATCACTGCCACATTCTCGAACACGAGGACGGGGGCATGATGGCGAAGATCAAGGTGGTCCCCGCCCCGATCGGCGGCAATTCATGAGATAGACGCCGGGAACGCGATGCCGCGGCTGAAAAGCCGCGGCATTTTTTTGGCCCCCAGTTGCGAGCAGCACAGCTTTCGCTCTCTCAATCGCGGCGTACGCAAGGCCGACTGCTCACCGCCGCCGCGGCGAGGCCGCTTCACGGCCGCGCAAAAGGCGCGCGAGCGCCAAAACGTGGCACATGTCGGCCGTGTTGTTCGAAAAATGGCTCGGACAATTGAATCGATCTAATCTGTCACGAAAATCGCCGCACGTGACCGAAATGACGCAGCCATGCTTCACGCGGCGCTCGCTCCCGTTCGCTCACCGCAACACGCAACTCGACGTATTTCGCTTAACGGCCGTGCACTTAGCATCATGGCACGACGGCGCGACAACGCGCGCTCACAGCGAGGCGCCTTTGCGATGCGGCAGCGGATAGCAACATGGTTATTCCTCAGCCACACCGGCAAATCGCCAAGATCGACTCAGCAATTCGCCGCAATCGGAAAGCTAATTAATTTTGAAGTTAGGATCGGAACGTTTGGAGTGAATGCGAAAGCTGCTGAAGTGTCTCGCTTCAAGGGGAGCAGCTTGAGATCGCCTCACGCCTGATACGACGGAAGATCCGACCGATAACGGAGGGCGTAACAATGCTTAGAGATTTGAGGTGGGCACGATGAGCGATTGGCTGAAATGGACGGCACCCGTTGCGGCCGTCATGTCGATCGCCGCGCCGGCCCACGCCATTCAGTACATGAGTGTCGAGGAAGCTCAGAAGACCGCCTTTCCGGGCGCGAGCTTCGCCGAGGTCCAGGCTGGCCGCGTCTGGAAAGCGAGCAGCGGCGGTTACTTCTACTACGATCACGTCGTCGGCAAGCATCTCTTGATCGACTACACCGTCGCCATCGGAGCCGACGGCCGCGTCCGTCGCGTCGATATCCTGAACTATCGAGAATCCTACGGCGGCGAGGTGCACGACCCGAGCTGGCTCGCGCAGTTCGTCGGCAAGAGCAACTCGAACGAGGTTCGCGTCAACTCCGACATCCGCAACATCTCCGGCGCGACATTGTCGTCGACCCATTTGGCCGAGGGCGTGAAGAAGGTGCTGTCATATCATGCCAGCCACTTCCGCTAGCCTCCGGCGAGCCCAGGCGCTGCTAGGTACGTTCGTGGAGATCGACGTCACTGCCGCAAGCAGGTCGTGCGCCGAGCGTGCCGTCGAGGCGGCGTTCTCCGCCGTGGCCGACGTGCATCGCCTGATGAGCTTTCACGACGCCGACAGCGACCTGTCGCGGCTGAACCGCACGGCCTCGAGCGGCGCCGTGCCGGTACATCCCTGGACCTACGCCGTGCTGGAGATGGCGCTTCAGATCAATCGTCACACCGACGGCGCGTTCGACATCACCGTCGCTCCTGCGCTGCAGCGCCTGGGGCAGCTGCCCGGCGTCTCGGATGCCACCTCATCGGCGGCCGACATCCCGGCCGTGGATGCGATCGAGTTGCTCGCGGACCAACGGGTCCGTTTCAGCCACCCTTCGGTCCTGATCGATCTCGGTGGCATCGCCAAGGGGTTCGCGGTGGACCGCGCCATCGCGGCGTTGCAGGACTGCGGCGCGCGCTCGGCGATGGTGAATGCGGGCGGCGATCTGGCCGCGTTCGGCCCCGAGGCGCGCATCGTGCACATTCGCGATCCGCGATCGCCGGACAGGCTGCTGTGCCAGGCCGAGGTCCGCGATCGCGCGCTGGCCTCCTCCGCACGGCGCTTCGATCCATTTCGCTCCGCCGAGACGACGGAGACCGCGGTGATCGAACCCACGACCCAGATGCCGGCTCGGGCGGCTCATGGCGCGACCGTCTGCGCCGATAAATGCATGGTCGCCGACGCGCTGACTAAGGTTGTCATGGTTGCGGGCAAGCGGGCCGCGGCTGCGCTGGCCCGCTATCAGGCCAGCGCGATTTTCGTCTCGAGCGACGGCGACATCCACACGACATCGGACTGGCAGGGAGTTCTACAACATGCGGCTTAAAAACGCGTTTCGCTTCGCCCTCTATGGAATCTTCGCGCTGCTGTTCGTCAGCGGGGCGGCGTGGATCTACGCCGACCAGATGAAGAACAACACCGAGACGGACACCGAGATGTGGCAACAGGCCGCCGCATTTCTGCTGAGCATGCATGGCGGCGCGGCCATGATCACGCTGATGCTTCTGGGCGCGCTTGGTCCCATGCACGTTCAGCGCGCCTGGCGCGCCAAGAAGAACCGCGCGACCGGCGTCGTCAGCATTGCGATGTATGGCCTGCTGATCGCGACCGCGTTCGGGCTGTACTACATGGGATCCGAGGCGCTCAGGCCCTGGCTCAGCACGATCCACATCGCCTTCGGGCTCGCTGTACCAGCCGTGATCACCGCCCACATCATGGTCGGCCGTGCAAGCGTTGCCGCGGTGGCGCAGCAGGCGCGGCCACAGCGCGCCACGGCCGCCACGCTGGTGCCGGACGACACTCCCGCCGACGCCGTCCTGGTCAAGATCATGAGCAAGGCCAGCTGATTTCATCCCAAAGGAAAACAAGAAGGAAGTCTAACAATGATAACAAGGAAAGCAGCCATTGCCGTTGCGATCGCAGGATCGTTCGTGCTCGCCGCACCGTCGGTGCGCGCCGGCGACTCGACCTTCGAGGTATCGGTGAAGGACCACCAGTTCTCGCCTGCCGAGTTCAAGGCCACCGCCGGGTCCGCAATCGTGTTCAAGGTCAAGAACCTCGGCGCGGATCCGGTGGAGTTCGAGAGCGAGCCGCTGCAATTCGAGCAGGTGGTCAAGCCGAACGCCGAGATCACGGTCAAGGTCAAGCCGCAAAAACCCGGCCGCTACGTGTTCTTCGACGACCTCCATCAGGACACCAAGGGTACCCTCGTCGTCGAATAATCCGTCATAGGGCCGGCACCCGTTCGGCGTGCCGGCCCGAAGTCAGCTGATCGTCGTAGCGTCCGGACGACGTACCATCGTCCGGACATGCCGCGAGGACCGCCGCAAGTCAAGATTGTTAGAGAGGATATGTCTCGCAAGCGGCGTGACCACCGATGCAACGGCATCGCGCAAAACAATCCCGAATACTGTCCTGGCGACGAGTGACGAAGACCGGAGGGCGCATGTCCCCAAGCGGGCGTTTCACCTGCTGTGACGCGATGCTTGGTGTGCTGCGTTCGATCTGGATGTTCGGCCTCGCGCTCTCCGTCACCACGAATGCGCTGTCCGCAGCGGAGACGCAGGAAATTCCCGGGCTGGCCTATATCGTCAGTCCGCCGCCGGCGACCCGCGGCTTGATGCCAAACTACCTGCCAAAACTTCCTCCCGAGAGCATCGCGACGGTCCCGCAGGTTTCGTCGCACGGTGCGCGCCGCTTTCGAGCGGGCTGCCGATCGTGCCGGTCTCGACCGCGTCATCTCAGACGCTGCGTGCATTGCCGCCATCGTATCGACAATCCTTCTGCACCACATCGCGATCGTCGCGCCGGCCACCGCGTCCATCGTCGCCATGGTCATGTCGAGCAGCGCCGATCGCATCTGCCGCGACATGATGAGAAGGGCTTTGGCCGCAGCCATCGGCATGCGCCGCGAAGGTGGCGCGGGACGCTTGGTTCCATGGATCAATGCTGCATCGCTCCGCGCGCGCAAGTCTCCAATCGCGATTGGAACTGCGACTCCTTGCCGTACCGGCTTGGTTGTTGTTGCGCCGTTCGCAACCCTGCCCCAATGAATCAACAAGTAGCCATCATTGATCTCAGGAAATCACAACTCTCTCCGACTTCCGCCGCCCTGATGTGTCACTTCATTTCTGCGTCGAGCAGGACGCGTGGGGATGCGTACTGGAGACTTGGGGGGACATGATTCCACGCGGGGGAGTCGGCGGCGATCGCCTGTTGCTTCGCACGCCCCGCGTGACGCGGACGCTCGCCACTGTGCTGCTGTTCCTTGTGGTTCCAATCTCGCGCAGCCTGGCGCAAAGCAACGCGGATACTGGCCAGGCAGCAACCGAGACAGGCGGACCGATCGTGATTCCGTCTGCGCGGCGCGCGCAGCAGCCGGTTGCGCGCAGTGCAAACGGCGGTCCGGTTGTCGTCCCGCAGGTCGCAACGCCTGCAGCAAACGCGCCGGCGACCGGCAACGCGGCGCCTGCCACCGGCGCACCGCCGACCACCATTCGTGCGCAGACCGAGGATCGCCCGCGCCCACCACGGCCCGTTGCAGTTGACCGCACGCCGTCGCGGCCGGCGAATGCTGCTGCTGCGCCAGCGGCACCGAATCCGTTGTTCCAGCCCAACCCTGATGGCGGACCCAGAATATCGGCGGGGTTTCGTCAAACCGCCGGCCTGGATGCGCTCTATGGCGCCACGCATTTTCGCGGCACTGCGCCGCGCCCCGACCCTGACGGATTCTTCGGCGCACCGACGGCGGGCCTTTTGGGTGGCTCGTGCGGTCTCAATCGCAACGGTCGCGATGCTGACAACGCGAAGGACCGATGCATGCAGGCGCTCGCCTTCGCGGTGAGCCCGCCGCCGGCAACGCGCCAGGTGCTGCCGCGAAACCTGCCGCGCATTTCGCCCAGGGATGCGCAGCCGATTCCGCCGGTCGCCGCCGACAAGCCAATGACGCCGCCGGCAATGCCGATGGATCCGTTTGAGCCGACCGGCTTCACGGTCGGCAATTTCGTGGTCAAGCCGGCCGTCGAACTGACGACGGGCTATGACAGCAATCCCGGGCGGGTGCCCGGCGGCAAGGGCTCGCCGGTCGTGGTCATCGCGCCGGTCGTGTCGGTGCGCTCGCAATTCGACAAGCACCAGCTCAATGCCGACGTCCGCGCCGCCTATGTCGATGACACCCAGGCCAACCTGATCAGCCACCCGACCGTCGATGCCCATATCAACGGTCGTTATGACCTCGCCGACACCACCGCGCTGAACGGCGAAGGCCATTTCATGCTCGATGCCGATGATCCCGGCACTGCGCGATTCACCGGCCGCTTCACCAAGATTCCGCTGGTGTCGACCGTCGGCGCCAGCGCCGGCGTCACCCAGAAATTCGATCCCTTCGAGGTATCGGTCAAGGGAGCGGTCGATCACGTGCAATTCCAGAACGTCGGGCTGACCGACGGCCAGATCCTTTCCAACCAGGACCGCAACTTCAACCAGTACGCGGTGCAGAGCCGCGTCAGCTATGCCTTGAACGACCAGTATCATCCCTTCATCGACGTCGCGGTCGACCGGCGCATGCACGAAATGCCGGTGGACATGCTGGGCTTCCGTCGCGACTCGACGGGAACGGCCGTGGAAGGCGGCGTCACTTTCGCGCTCACCGACAAGCTGACCGGCGATGCCGCGATCGGCTATCTGGTGCGGCAATATCAGGATGCGATGCTGAAGCCGGTCAGCGGCTTCATCGCCGATGCCAATCTGATGTACCAGATCAACCCCGAGAACACGCTGCAGTTCGGTGCAAAGTCGCAGGTCGCGGAGATCGCCGAGGCCGGCATCTCCGGCGTGCTCAAGCGCGACATCACGCTGGAATACGATCACCAGTTCGAGCCATGGCTGGTCGGCACGCTGATGACCGGCTATGGCGCCGACGTGTTCGTCGGCTCGGCGCAGGGGCGGGTCGACAACCGGTACTTCGTCGACTTCGGCATGCTGTACAAGGTGTCTCGACTGCTGCAGCTGCAGGCCCATCTGCGGCAGGAGATGACGAGATCGAACGTCAAGGAGAACAACCTCGACGCGACGGTCGTCACGGTCGGCGCGCGCGTGCAATATTGATGTGGCGCGAATAGATCCGCGACTTTCGGAGCATGTCCCGGCGAGGTTCGCCCAGCAAGACGAGCGATGCTAGCGCGTGATGAGATGTGGTTCGATCGGAGCCGTACGGGAGGTGCGCTCCTTCTGCCGCCGGCGCTGGCCGGCAGCTTCAGCCTCAGGACCTCACTGGATAGCGAAACGCCATCACGCTGCGCGTCGCATAGATGCTCTCATCGACGCGATGATTGTGGTTGCCGCTGACGACGCGAATCCGGCCGGGGCCCGCGGAGCCGACGACAAATCCGACATGATGCGGCCACACGGCGATGACGCCGGGCGCCGGCCCGGACGCCGGCCGGCCATATTGCGCGAATGAGCGCGCTGCCGCCGAGCCGGTGCCGCTGAATCCCGCACGCCTCAAAATCATGTTGGCGAAAACCGCGCACCAGGGGATTTTGAGCCCGGTCGGATTGGTGCCGCGATAGCGCTGCGCGGCCGGCACTACTCCGGACGCGCCGGCCGAGCCTGCCGCATGGAAGCCGATGACGTGCGGACCATCGCCGACCGCGGTCGCATCGGCGCGGTCGTAGGAATCGAGGGGCTCCTGCTGCGAGCGAGTAGAAAAATGCATCTGGTGCAGTTGGGTCGCAAGCCAGGCCGCATCGCTGCTGCTGGAGGACGTCACGATGGGCGCAGCGATTGCATCCGTACCGGCCGCGAACATCGGTGCCAAGATCAGCGTCACCGCGGCTGCGGTGTTGTGCCACGACATGTCATCGCCTCCTACGCGTTACCATGAAGTTCTGACAGGGGGTGGTTCGTCCCGTTCTCCCACATCTACTCGTTGCAGCCGCGGCGGGCCGAATTATGACGCAGGTCGCGCTGGCCCGACCGTCCGACACGCGTTGGCAAACCGATCTCGAAGCGCGCGCCAGCGAAGCGGCCGGTCGTACTCCGGTCAATCCGATGACACAATTGCGCGCAAAGTCTGGAGCCCAGTTTCGACAGGATGGAGCGATGGGATCAAGTCTTCAGTCAGCTGCGCAGTACGGCACGACGGCAAAGATCTTTCACTGGATGATCGTGGCGCTGCTCGCCGTGCAATATCCCGTCGGCTGGCTGATGCCCGACATTCATCGCGACATGCAGCCAGGCGCGCCGATGGCGCTGCATATTTCCATCGGCATCGTCATCCTCGCATTGATCGTCGCAAGGCTGGTCTGGCGGCTGACGCATCCGGTCGCGCCCGACGGTTCGCTGCCGCGCTGGCAGCAGTTAAGCTCGGAGGCAACGCACTGGCTGCTCTATGTGCTCGTGCTCGCCACCACGCTGACCGGCTGGCTGTTTGCCTCGTTCCGCGGCTGGTCGATCTCCTTTTTCAATATTATGACGCTGCCGATGCTGGCCGGCGCGAGCCGCCCGGCGATCAAGGTGATCGATGGCTGGCATCAGGCGCTCGAATGGGCGCTCCTGATCGTGGTGGTCGCGCATATCGCATCCGTGCTGGTGCATCGCTTCGTCTATCGCGACCGCGTGCTGCAGCGGATGCTGCCGGGCTAGCGCATTGACGCCTGTCCCCGGGCCTCCTGCAAAGCACGCTCACATGGGATCCACGAGATTGAAGGCGAGCGCGATGCCGCCGACCAGAACGAGGCTGATCGCCCATACCTTGTCCAGGTTGAACCAGCTTTTCGACACGAACCTCACGCCGAGATAGCGATACACCGCCCAGGCCAGACTGCCGCCCGCCACGATCATGGCCGCGACGTGAACCAGCGCGACCAGGAGCGCAATGCCGAGATTCGCGCTGGCGAGTGTGGACGCGGCCGGATGAGAACGGTCGAGATCGGAGGCCTGGCAAAGTCCGAGATAGATCGGCACGAGCATCAGCCCGGCGCCATGCGCGATGGCGACCGCGAACGACCAAAATCCCAATTGCGTCGGCGGGATTTTTGCGAGCGCCCGCGGATGCCGCGGGTTCAACACGCGGAACAGGCCGAAGCCGATCACGATCAGAGCGGCCGCGGCCTGAATCGGACGCCGCCATTCCGCAACCGCGACCAGCAGCGCGAACGGCAACAGCATCAGGAGCGTTGCCGCGAGGTGACCGATCGCCAAGATGCCGAGCGCGCCGAACAGCGCGCGCGGGGACTTCTCCATCAACCCCGAGGACACCGCGAGCGGCCAGCCCATTCCCGGATTGATTCCGTGATAGAGACCGCTCGCGATCACCGCGAGCCAGAGCCACGCCATCGTCCCCATGGCGGGGCTCAAGGCTTTAGACCGACGGATAGCAGAATGAATCGGTCGAACAATCGCCGCCCTCGAGCCGGATCTGATGCGCGCGATAGCCGTCCGGGAAACTCACGAAGTAATCGCTGGCGAGTTCGAGCCCGCCATTCGCTCCGGCCTTGGCCATCACCTCGACGCCGGGAACGCCATCCGGATAGAACTGATCGTCCCAGGTCGAATAGAGCGAGTTGGTCCAGTAGACGCGCTTGCCGTCGCGGCTGATCTCGACCATCTGCGGACCGCCTGCAACCGCCTTGCCGTTCGGGTGCGGCGTACGGCGGGCAATACCGCCGATATGCACCGACCCCGCAAGTTTTGGCTTGCGCGGCTCGCTGACATCATATTGGCGCATCTCGCCGGTGCCCCAGCAGGAGACGTAGAGAAAGCGGTCGTCCATCGACAGGTCGATGTCGGTCACGAGCGGCGGCACCGCGCCAAAACCCTGCAGCAGTGGCGGAAGCTTTTCCTTCGGCGCGGGCTCGGCCGGTATCGTCGCGGTCTTCTCGACATGGAATTGTCCGCCCTCCCGCCACCAGGTCCAGATCGAGCCCTCGAGATTGTTGGTATCCACCACCACGCCGACAAAGCCGTATTCACGGACCGGATCATGCGCGGGCCGTACCTCCAGCGCCATCTGGTGATTGGCGCCGAGATCGAGCGTCTGGACGTGGCGCCGTTCCCGCAGATCCCAGAAATGCAGGCGATGGCCGTATTTGTTCGACAGCAGATCCTCGGGAACGATGCCGTTCTCGAACTGCGGCGGCACCGCCCACTCGCTCGACACCATGTAGTCGCGCGGCAGATTCCACCAGAAGTCATAATGCTTGTCCTGCGGACCGCGATCGATCTCCCAGCGCCCGAGCACCTCAAATGTCTCGCAATCCATGATGAAGACGCCGGGCGGTCCGTCGGTGCCGTCCTTGCCACCGCCACCCAGCGTGCTGACATAGATGCCCTCCGGCCCGCAGTGGATGGTGTGTGGCCGTGAATAGCCGGTCTTCTTGAAAACCTCCTCGGGCTCGATGATCTTGTGGATGCGCGCCTTGGTCGGATCGGGCTTGGTGTCGACGATATAGATGCGCGACGAGCGCAGCCCGGGAATGACGAGGTAGCGCCGCTCGACGAAAGCGTGGCCGGTGAGCGGGGACAGCGCCGACGAGCAGGCGTTCCAGCCAAAGTGGTGAAACTCGTCGCCCTTGTTCGGCATCGTGATGGTATGCACAATCTGGCCGTAGCTCGCCGAGTCCTTATTGACGTCGATCACGGCGAGTGCGTCGGGCTTGGAAAAATCCGGCGAGAGCAGCAAGGTATAGGCAAAGTTCTCCGGCGGCGCTTCCATCGCAAGCTTTGGCGAAGCATGAAATGTAGGATCCGGCCTCATCGTCATGACACTGCCTCCCTGTCTTCATAAGTTGGTCTGACGCCAACATGCGTCGAGATGGCGGTTACAATATACTAACAGTTGTGTGAGCGCCGCACGCGGTCCGGGAACGACGTTTCAAAAACGCGCCTCGGTGTGTTTCTGGACGATCAACGGTCCGCGGCGAGGCATTTGCAGAATAATCCTCCTCTCCGAGTGCCGGTGTTAAGGATGAAACGCGCGTCGTCATGCCGCAGGGGCCGACGGTTCGACAAACCCCGCCTCGAGCTCGCGCCTCGCCCTGACCATGTCGACCGCCCCGGCCCAGCGGCCGACGACCAGAGTTGCGATGATGTTGGACGTCAGGTTGGTCGCGGCGCGGATCTCCGCCATGAAGCGATCGACCGCCAGCAGCAGCGCCAGGCCCGCGATCGGAACCGCGTCCAGAACCGGAAGCGTCGCGGCCAGCGCGACGAAGCCGCCGCCGGTAACGCCGGCCGCGCCCTTCGATGTGAACAGCATCACGAACAGGACCGTGAGCTGCTGCCAGAGCGAGAGCTCGACGTTGAAGGCATGGGCAAGGAACAGCACCGCCATGGTCATGTAGATCGCCGTGCCGTCCATGTTGAAAGAGAAGCCTCCAGGCATGACCAGGCCGACCACCTCCCTGGAGACACCGACCTGCTCCAGCTTCTGGATCGATCGCGGCATCATGGTCTCCGCCGAGGTCGCGGCGAACACGAACAGGATCTCGTCCTTGAAATAGTTGAGGACTGTTAGAACGCGAAAGCCGGCGAGGTGCAGGAAGCCGCCAAGGACGATGAGAACGAACAGCACGCTGACCAGATAGATGGACGCGACGAGCTGGCCGAGATCGACCAGCGTCTTCAGGCCGTACTTGCCGACGGTGAAGGCCATTGCGCAAAGCGCTGCGAGCGGCGCAACCAGCATGATGATCCGCACCATGCCGAACAGGCCGACCGAGGCCGCATCGAGCAACGTCACGACCGGTCTGCCGCGCTCGCCGGCGATGCTGAGCGCAAGGCCCAGCAGCACGGCGATGAACAGCACCGGCAGGATGTCGCCATTGACGAACGGCTCGGCGAAGGAAGTCGGGATGATGGCGAGCAGGAAATCGGTCAGGTTGACGGCCTTGGCGCTCTTCGCATAGGTCTCGACCATCTTGGGATCGAAAGTCGCCGGATTGGCATTGATGCCGCTGCCGATCTTCCAGACGTTACCGACGATCATGCCTGAGATCAGCGCCAGCGTGGAGGCGACCTCGAAATAGATGAGCGCCTTGATGCCGACATTGGCGACACGGCGGATATCGCCCATTTTCGCGATCCCGACCACGATGGTCGTGAAGATGATGGGCGCGATCACGACCCGGATCGCCCTGATGAAGGCGTCACCGAACGGTTTCAGGTTCTGGGCAAAGTTCGGCACCAGTGCGCCGAGCAGCGCGCCGAGCCCGACCGCGATGAGCACCTGAATATAGAGTTTTGCGAAGATCGGCGTCGCCTTCGCGACGAGGCTTGCGGTTGCTTCAGGGCGGTCTGCAGTCGTCACCGTCATCGCGCAATTCTCCGGCATCGCTGAGCTGACCGACCTACTCGGCGGCGACGCGGTTCAGCGCGACGTGACCGCGCGTCTTGACCACGACCTTGATCGCGTCGTCGACCCGCTCTCGGGCGTAGCGCAGCGCCTCGCGCAGATCCTCCAGCGCAAAAGTGTGGGTGTGCACCTTGGTCGCATCGAACCGCTTCTGCGCCATGAAGGCTTCGGCGCGATGCGTCGCGCTGCGGCCTTCGCCGCGAATGCCGAACACATAGATGTTGTTGCGCACGAGGTGGGCGATATCGATCTCGGCCGGCTCGTGCGGAAAGGCCGCCAGACAGATGCGCCCGCCCCGGTTGACCATGCGCGCCGCCTCATTGACCGCATTGGGCGCGCCCGAGCACTCGATCACATAGTCGACGCCCTTGCCGCCATTGAGCCGCCGCACCGCTTCGACTGGGTTCTCGTTCCGCGCGTTGACGACGAAATCGGCGCCGAGCTCGCGGCCGATCCGCAGGCGGTTGTCGCGCGTGCCGGTGAGAATGACCGGGTGCGCGCCGAGCGCTTTGGCAACTGCAACGCCCAGCAGCCCGATCGGCCCGGGCCCGGTGACGACGACGCTTTCGCCTGCGACGAGGCCGCCGAGCTCGGTGAGGCCGTACATCGCGGTGCCCGCGGTGACGACCAGCGTTGCCTCCTCGTCCGACATCTCGTCCGAGATCGCCACCAGCGTGTTGATGTTGTTGACGGCATATTCGGCAAAGCCGCCGTCGGTGGTAAAGCCGTTGGCGCGATGGCCCTTGTCGACCTCGCCGTAGTTTTGGCCGTAGTTGTGGCAGGAGGTGTACATGCCCTGGCGGCAGCGCTTGCACTGGCCGCAGCCGGCGTGGATCTCCACCGTCACGCGCTGGCCGATGGCATATTCGTCGACGCCCTGCCCCAGCGCGACGACGGTGCCCATATATTCGTGGCCCGGCGTAAAATTCTTGTTGTAGGGCAAGCCGCCCTGGATCATCGCCGGCGGCCCGTGCGAAATGATCTCGAGATCGGTGGCACAGATCGCCACCGCATCGATGCGCACCAGCACCTCGGCGCGCTTCGGAACGGGCACGGGCTTCGTCGTCAGGATCAACTGGTCCGGATCGCCCAGCACCCAGGCGCGCATGGTGTCGGGGACCGGAAAATCGGGCGACGTCCTGACGTTGTCGTGCTGGTACATGCGCTGCTCCCCGGACATTCGTCCTTGTTGTGCCGCGGCGGCCTGTCTTGCGAAAAATCCCCGAAAGCCGCCGGCGAATTTCTTCCAAGGGAACTCATTGCGAGTTCCACCATCCAATACCTTCATTCTAACGCCGCGACCGCCTCTCCCCGCAACCGATATTTGGTTGAGCACGCGGGAAATAATCTGAGGCGCGGCAGCCGTCGGGTGGGCAAAGCCTCCGCCGGCGCTCGAAGAGCGCGGGCGGATGCGTGCCCACCATCGCGAGTGACGCTCGCGAAGAGATGGTTGGCACGCTTCGCTTAGCCCACCTACGATTCCCCCGACGACGGTCGTCATTGCGAGGAGCGAAGCGACGAAGCAATCCAGACTGCCGCCGCGGCGAAGGTCTGGATTGCTTCGCTTCGCTCGCAATGACGGCGCAAAACACAAAAAATCGTTCTCGCGGCCTGTTTGCCCGAGTTGTGCGTCAGTCTCGCACCCTCCGAAATCAAAGAGGGCGCAGGGAAGGCCGGGCGCTCGCCGCGCCCGTGGCCCGCCTGCAAAACAAAAAGCAGGCGGCAGTTACCACAGGTTCGGCCGAGAACACCCGGCCTTCCCTGCGCGATGGTTTTAACGGTGTCCTTCGTGCTCTCCCTGGGGACCGGGCTTTGTTGCCCCCATCGTCAGCGAGATCATCTCTCGCCGACTTGACACCAGCGTCGGGGTGTCAGGACCACACGACTTCTTCGTCCGCAACGGCATCACTCGTCCGCGCAAGAATTGCGCGCTGACACCATCGCGTCCATCGCATCCCGCCTCACGTGTCGTGACGATAGCGCATACGCCCCTCTCGCCGAGGCGGGACGCCTTACACAAGCACAAATTCCCGAAAAACGGAAGGAAAATATTTTCGCTGCTGGGACTGGACAGTGGAATCAGCATTGAATCCGTTCGCGAAATTCGATTTTTCGAGCACGAACTTTTTCATTCCGGCAACTGGCGCGCGCACCCGAAGAGAGATCGAACCTCAACTGATTCGCCGGTCGGGCGTGATCACCGAAGACGACCCGAAAGCTCCGCCATATTTAGCGCCCCTTTCGATCCGGTTTTTCGGCGAGAAGACGTTCGCTCGGCGAAGGGAATTGATTGCCCTCCGGGCCACGGGCTGCCTTCCCGAAGGCAATGTCCACGGCCGGTGTACTCCAGATAGCTGCCGACTTGCTGCACCGCCGGATTTCGACAGCCCTGGGCACATAAGCGGACCGACTTGGCTTAGGCGAACTGGTCCGCAGGCGTGATCGGGACTATCTTGTGCGCCCGAAACAGCTCTTCGAGAGACTGCCAGTCTGCCAGCACGGTGCGATA
>NZ_JAFATE010000053.1 GCF_019244115.1 Bradyrhizobium sp. | reverse complement strand
CGACCTGCGCCAATATGAGGAGCTGTTCGAGGAGAAGCTCGATTTGTTCGCGACGCTGCTGCCGCAGCAGCCGCTGACCTGGCAGGGCAAGCTGCGTCCGCCGCTGAAGAACCAGCGCGTGTTTCCCCCGCTCGAGCGCGGCCCGCTAAAAACCTGGATCGGCGTCGGCGGCAGCCCGGAATCGGTGGTGCGCGCGGCGCATTACGATCTGCCGCTGATGCTGGCGATCATCGGCGGCGAGCCGGCGCGGTTCGCGCCCTATGTCGAGCTCTATCATCGCGCCTTTCGCGAGTTCGGGCGCGAGGCCAAGGCGGTCGGCGTGCACTCGCCCGGCTATGTCGCCGCCAGCGACGAGGCGGCGCGCGAAGAATTCTGGCCCGACTACAAAATCATGCGCGACCGCATCGGCAAGGAGCGCGGCTGGCCGCCGATGGAGCGGCGCGAATTCGATTTCGAGGCCGATCGCGGCTCGCTCTATATCGGCTCGCCCGAAACCGTGGCGCGCAAGATCGCGGCGACCGTGAAGGTGCTCGGGCTTGCACGCTTCCAGCTGAAATACTCGGCGGGTCCCCTGCCCCACGCAAAACTCATGACCTGCATCGAGCTCTACGCCACAAAGGTGGTTCCGCTGGTGCGCGACATGCTGGCCTGAGCGAGAGCGGCAAGGGACTGGAAACCATCCGACCGCTCGATCTCTCCCGCTAACGAAATCGAAAATCTCGGAGGCCAAAGTCCCCTTAGCGAACACGGGACATCTTTACGGGGAGAATAAACCGATGATTAAGCATGGAGCCGCCGTTTTCGAGAATGTGCGTCGCTATCGCACCATCGCATCGCTTTACCGCCAGACCGCGGCGTTCCGTCCATTGCAGCGCAGTTCCCTGCTGGCGCAGGCCGAGGAATGGGAGCAGCGCGCCGTTAACGAACTCGACGCCCATTTCCAGCTCGAGAACCGGCCGTTCGACGAATACTGCCGGCTCACGAATTACGCCAACGAGCAACTGAGGGCTGCCGCTTAATCGGCCAGTTGCAGATCAGCCGCCCTTGACCTCATCGGCGCCGATCACCAGGCGGCGCCGGGTCGGAAACAGTGTCACGCGAAAACGCTCGGCGACAAAGCCCCAGAGGCCGCGCGGCGCGAACAGCATGACGGCGATCGCCAGCGTGCCGAGCAGGATGAGATACCAGGCGCCGAAATCGGCGAGATAGCGCTGCAGCAGGTAGAAGATGATGGCGCCGATCACGGGCCCTTCCATGGTGCCGATGCCGCCGATCACCACGATGAAGATCACATAGGCGGTCCAGTCCAGCACCGAAAAGGCGGCATCCGGCGAGATGCGCGCCTTCTGCAGATAGATCAGCGCGCCTATCATGCCGGTCATTGCGGCCGCGGCGACATAGACCGCACGCTTGGTCCGGTAGATGTCGACGCCGAGGCCCGCTGCCGCTGCTTCCTGGTCGCGGATCGCGCCGAGTGCCAGCCCACGGCGGGAACGCAGCACCGCATAGACGAAGACGAGCGTACCCGCCATCAGCACCAGCGCGCCCCAATAGGAGATGATGTCGCGCGCGGCCGGGGTGCGGACGTCGAACAAGGCCTTGACCCATTCGATGCCGAACACCGTCGATGTGACGGACGGCGCCAGCGAGGTCCCCGTGCCGCCGCCAAGACCCTTGAACTGTGCGAAGACGAGCCGGTAGACCTCGGCGACGACCCAGGTGCCGATCGCAAAATAGGCGCCGCGCAGCCGGAACACGATCAGCGCGGTCGGCAGCGCAAAGGTGGCGCAAACAACTCCCGCGAGCGGAATCGCAAGCAGAGGATCGAGCCCGGCAAACAGCGTCAGCGCAAACAGCATATAGCCGCCGAGCCCAACGAAGGCCTGCTGGCCAACAGAGATCAGGCCGCTAAAACCGGCCAGCAGATTCCAGCATTGCGCCAGCGCCAGCATGTAGAACAGAAAAATCAGGTCCTGGATCAGATTGCGTGCGGCAAAGGCCGGAAGCGCCGCGAGCATGATGAGGATCGCAGCGGCAGCGGCCAGCGCGGCGCGCGAGCCGCCGCCGCTGGTAGCGACGCTGAACATTTGGCCCGAAGCGGGTCGCCCGTCTTTCATCGCTCGCATCAATCCAGGGCCCGGGGAAACAGGCCGCGCGGCCGTATCGCCAGCACGGCGAGAAAGGCGAGATGGCCCGACAGGATCTGCCATTCCGGATCGATCCGCGCCCCGATGGTCTGCGCCAGGCCGAGCACGATGCCGCCGGCGAGCGTGCCCCAAAAGCTGCCGAGCCCGCCGATGATCACGGCCTCGAACGCATAGAGCAGGCGCGCCGGACCGATGGTGGGATCGAAATTCGCCCGCAGGCCGAGATAGAGCGCCGCGATCGCGATCACCACAAAGGCGAGGCCCATCGCGGTCGCGAAAATCCTGTTGTGATCGATCCCCATGAGCTGCGCGACCTCCGGATCATCCGATGTCGCGCGGAAGGCGCGGCCGAGCGGCGTGCGGTAGAAGATCAGGTTGAGGATCACGATCACGGCGACGGCCGACAAGAGGGTGAGGAGCGGCACGACGCCAATCGCAATGCCGCCACCAAGCGCGATGGACGCCGTCTCGATCGCGCCCGAGCGCAGCCGTTCGCTGTCGGCCGAGAACAATTGCAGCAAACCGTTCTGGATGATGATCGACAGACCGAAGGTGACGAGCAGCGGCGGCAGCAGGTCGCGGCCGAGCGTCCGGTTCAGCAGCACGTGCTGCAGCACAAAACCGATCGCGAACAGGATTGGCGCAGCAACGAGCACCGCAGCGAAGGGATCCAGCCCGAGCTTCTCCGCGACAACGAGGATGACGAACGCGGCGAGCACGATGAGATCGCCATGCGCGAGATTGACCAGCCGCATCACGCCAAAGATCAGCGACAGCCCGGCGGCAAAGAGGGCGTAGAGGCCGCCGAGCAGGACGCCTTGAATGACAGCATCGAGGGCGCCCGTCATGTCAGGACCCGAAATAGGCGTCGTGGATCTGCTCGCGCGTCAATTCGCGCGGCCGGCCGACGAGCGAGAGACGTCCCTCCTGAAAACAGTAGACGCGATCCGAGACCTTGATGGCCTGCGCGATGTCCTGCTCGACCAGCACGACGCTGGTCCCTTCGGCCTTGATCCGCGGCAGCGTGGCGTAAATATCGGCGATGATGATCGGCGCCAGCCCGAGACTGATCTCGTCACAGAGCAGGACGCGCGGATTGGACATCAGTGCGCGGCCGATCGCGGCCATCTGCTGCTGGCCTCCCGACAGAGTTGGCGCGGCCTGGGATCGCCTTTCCTTTAGGATCGGAAACAGAGAATAGACACGATCGAGTGTCCATGGCCCGCCCAGCTTGCGGCCGTGGCCGCCGATCAGGAGATTCTCTTCCACGGATAGCGATGGAAACAGCCGCCGTCCCTCCGGCACCAGCGCGATGCCAAGCTTGACGACGTCAGCCGCTGACAGTGCGCCGATCGGCTGGCGATCGAACAGCACGCTGGCGGCAGGCCTGCGAACGAGGCCCGCGACGGCCTTGAGAAAAGTCGACTTGCCGGCGCCGTTCGCGCCGATGATGGCGATGGTCTCGCCGGCCTCCAGTCGCGTGTCGATGCCATAGAGCGCCTGGAAGTCGCCGTAGAATGCCTGGAGATTGCACGTCTCGAGCAGCGCCATCCTCACGCCTCGATGCCGATATAGATCTGGCGCACCTCGGGCGATCGGATCACCTCGCGCGGGGCGCCTTCGGCGATCTTGCGCCCGAAATTGAGCACGATCAGGCGGTCAACGACCGCGAGCAGAGCATGCACGACATGCTCGATCCACAGCATTGCGACGCCGGTGTTCCGGATGTCGCGGATCGTGGCGATCAGCTCGGCGCACTCGCCCTCGGTCAGTCCGCCGGCGATCTCGTCCAGCAGCAGCAATTTTGGCGCCGTTGCCAGCGCACGCGCCATCTCCAGCCGCTTGCGTTGCAGGAGCGTGAGCGAGCCGGCGAGCGAATTGGCGTGCCGCAACAGGCCGAGCCGTTCGAGAATCTCGCCGCAGGACCGCGCAGCCTCGCGCTCGCTCATGCTTCGGCCATGCACTGCACCGACCAGCAGGTTCTCGAACACAGTGAGCTTCTCGAACGGCTGCGGAATCTGGTGCGTGCGGCCAATGCCGGAGTGACAGCGCGTCTGCGGTGCGGCGCGCGTGATGTCGCAGCCACCGAAGCGGATGGTGCCGCCGCCGGGCGCAAGTGTGCCGGCAATCAAATTGAACAGCGTGGTCTTGCCGGCGCCATTCGGCCCGATGATGCCAACGGCCTCGTTCGCCGCCACCACGAGGTCGAGGTTATCGGCGGCGACGATCGAACCGAAACTTTTGCTTAGAGCGGCGATGTCCAGCAGCATCGGACCGCTACAGCGTGATGAAGTGAGATCGAATCGGCGAAGCATCGGAGGTGCGCCCCCTCCCCCCGCAACCCAGGGCTATCGCATATGAGTGGCGCTCTCTCCGTTTGCCTCCCCCGCTTGCGGGGGAGGTCGCCGCGCTTGCGCGGCGGGTGGGGGCCGCCCTGGCCTCCGCTGCAGCCTTTTTCGCACGACGCCCCCTCCCCAGCCCTCCCCCGCAAGCGGGGGAGGGAGCGCACCGCCAGCGTTCAAACGCCATATGCGATTGCCCTGCCGTGCAGGCGAGGGTCGGGGAGGGGGGTACCCCACGACGAACTGAATCCGGGGACCCCCACCCCCGACCCCTCCCCGCAAGAGGGAGGCGAGCGCAGCGTGCTCGCGGGTGCATTCGATTCGACCGAC
>NZ_JAFATE010000034.1 GCF_019244115.1 Bradyrhizobium sp. | reverse complement strand
CACCGCAAGCGATCGCCAATTCGGAATTTTCTTCGCCTCCCATCAAATCGCAACCATCGACTTGACGGCAGCCAAAAGTGTCGGTGATGTCCCCGGAACGGTGTCGACCATGTCCTCGGACTAAACATTGAAGCGGGGCATGACAGCCAGTGCTGATGGCGCCGCCATCGCCATAGCGCCGCCAGCGGGCGTTAGCGCGCCGCGGTTGCCGGCGGCGAGGCAGCCTGCGCCCGCATCCCGCCGCGCATCTTTGCCAGCAGTTCGGCGGTGGGCCACGAGTCCGCCGGCAGGCCGAACTTGATTTGCATCGCCTTCACGGCGGTGCGGCTCTGCTGCCCGAGCACGCCATCGACCTTGCCGACTTCGAAGCCGGCGCGCACCAGGAGCTGCTGCAATTCCTTGATTTCGTTGAACGGCAGTTGCGTGACCGGTCCGGCAGGCCGCCGCATCGGCGGCGCGCCCGCGATTCGCGTCGCGAGATACGCCGCGGTGGTCGAATAGATCAGCGAATTATTCCATTCGGTATAGGCGGCGAAATTGGCATAGGCGAGAAACGCCGGCCCCATGCGGCCCATCGGCAGCAGCAGCGAGGCCGGCAACTCGTCGTTCGGCAGCGCGCGTCCGTCAGGATAGGTCACCCCTAACTGCGCGAGTTTTGCGCGCGGCATCTGGATCGTGAGATCGGCCTGGTCCCATGGAAAATTCTGCGGCGCGCGCACCTCCTCAAGCCACGGCTCGCCGCGCCGCCATTTCAGCCCCGTGGCGATATAGTTCGCGGTCGAGCCGATCACGTCGGGCGCGCTGCGCAACAAATTGCGGCGGCCGTCGCCGTCATAATCCACCGCATAGGTGAAGTAATGCGTCGGCAGAAACTGCGTCTGCCCGAGCTCGCCGGCCCATGAGCCTATCATTTCGTCCGGCGAGAGATCGCCGCGATCGACGATCTTCAGTGCCGCGATGGTCTCATTCTGAAAACGCTCGGAGCGGCGGCAATCATAGGCCAGCGACACCAGCGACGGCAGCACCGGCAGGTTGCCCATGTTGGCGCCAAAATCGCTCTCCAGTCCCCAGAAGGCGGCGATGACCGCCGGTGGTACGCCAAACTCCTTTTCGGCGCGCGCGAAGGCCGCGCCATAACTCCTGATGTGCTGCTGGCCGTTCTGCATCCGGTACGTCGCGGCCATGCGGCCGGCGAACTCGGTAAGATCTGGCCGAACACGCGCTGGCCGCGGTCACGGTTGACGATGCCCTGATCATAGGTGAGGTAGGGCGAAGCCTCCGCAATCGCCTGCTGCGAGACGCCGGCGGCGACCGCCTGCTGCTTCAGGTCGGCGAGGAACCGGTCAAAACTCGCGCCATTGTGGCAGGCGGCCGCGCGCATCGAGGGCGCGGTGGCGGGCCGCGGCGCGGCCGGCCCGGGCGTGGAAGGCCGAGCAAACTGGGCCGATGCCGCGGACGTGAGGAAAGTCCCGATCACCGCGACGACAGCGGTTCGGATTGCGGACGACAGGATCGGCATAGGGCCCCCGGTTCATGCGTGACGCGTTCAGGCCATGTCGAATATCCGAACCGGGTCGAAAAGGAAATCGCCTGGTCCGAGGCCTGGTGTGGGCCATCCGGGCCGTCCGGGGGAACCGGTAAGGTTGACCGGTTAGGTTAAGGTACGCGTGTTGTTGCCGGTTTTGCCCGCGCCCTGATACAGGGTGTGGGCCATGATCGTTGATCGAGACGATATGATGTCATTGACCCCGGTGTCGACACGAACCCACTGGTCCGAACTCTGGCATCTGTGGACCGTGATCCTCCCGCGCCGGGCGATCAACGGACAGATCGTGATCGGCAAGGTCTGGCGCCGGCACGATGGCCGGCATTGGATCTACAAGAAGATCACCGAGTACGGCTCCGACCGCTAGCCGGCATTTTTTTACCCCGTCACCGCCACCTGCTGACAGTGTGCTGGCAGCAGCCCCGTCATAATGTCGCTTCCGACCGACGATGAAAGGAGTGACGTCATGCTGAAAACCTATCACGGCAGCTGCCATTGCGGAGCCGTCCGCTTCGAGGCGGATCTCGATCTGTCAAAAGGCACCGGTAAGTGCAACTGCTCGATCTGCACCAAGACGCGCAACTGGGGCATCACCGTCAAGCCGGACGCCTTCCGGCTGATCTCCGGCGAGGCTGACCTGGCCGACTATCAGTTCAACACCAAGCAGGCGCATCACCATTTCTGCCGGCATTGCGGGGTGAGGTCGTTCGGACGCGGCAACATTCCGGAGATCGGCGGCGAATATGTCTCGGTGCAACTTGCTTCGCTCGACGACGCGACGCCCGAGGAACTGGTCGCCGCTCCGGTCAAATATTTCAATGGCCGCGACAATGATTGGTGGCACGCGCCGGCCGAAACTAGGCATTTGTGAGCTGAGCACAGCGCGAACCCGGTAGGTGGGCAAAGGGGCGTCTTCGCGCCGTGCCCACCATCTTTCGCAGCATCATTCGCGGTGGTGGGCACGCTTCGCTTAGCCCTACATCGCGTGCCGAACCTAACCCGTCCGCGCATTGATGCGATCGAACTGCGCCTTCTGTTCGTCGTTCAGCGCGTCATAGAACTTGTTCAACGCGGCCTGCGTCGTCTGCAGCGCCCTCGACATCGCGCTCAGCCGATCCTCCATCGCGGCAAGGCGGCCGGTCGGCGTCAGCGTTTCCGCAGCCTGGCACTGCCCCTTCAGGATCTCGGCCGACTTCGCGGTGGCATCGTCGAGGGCCTGCAGCGCGCTATCCTGATCGGGCTTCAGCTTGAGCGCACGCTGGATCCGAAGCACCGGCAGGCGCGCTTGCACGCTGTCCTGTCCGCTGCAGAGCCGGTCGAGACCCGCGGTTCTTGCCTGCGCCTGGTCGCCCTGGTCCAGCGCATTGAACCGCTCGCGCTGTTCATCGTTCAGCGAGCCGTAGAACTTGTCGAGCGCCGGGCGGACGATCTGCACCGCCTTCAACATCGCATCGACGCGCGTGCGCATGGCGGTGAGCCGGCCGGTCGGTGTGCTCGGCAACTCGGCCGGACAGGTGGCCTGCATCACCTCGACCGCCTTCACCGTTGCGGCTTTGAGGTCATCGAGCAGTCTTTGCTGGTCCGCCGTCGGTTGAACCTGGTCGGCGATCTTCTGGATGGAAAAGTCCGTGAGGCCCTGGGCCTCGCCGGAACAGATCCGCTCGCGTGCCGAAGAGGCCGGCGCGGTGCCGCTGGTCGAGGCGACCCGCTCCGATCGGGCATAGGCCCGCTCCGAGGCGCTGGACCCCGCATAGGCATAGGCATCCTGCGGCGCGTAATATTCCGGCGCGTAGCCGCCATAGATGCCGGCATAGACGTCGTCATAGGCGTACGGCCAAAACGTGTCGTAGGCATAGGGCGAGAAGGTGTAGTTGACGAAATCGTCATAGGCATAGGGCCAGAACACCGCGCCGGCGAAGCCCAGCACCAGGCCCAGATGGTGGTGATGATGACGGCCCGCGCCGGCAAACGCGGACTGCGCAAAACGTCCGCGGAACGTCCATTGCGACGGGTTCGTTCGCATGCTTCGGGGCGACTGGCCGGCGAAAACCGGGCTTCGAATGATCGGCGTCTTCCGACTTTCTTCGACGCGGGCGCGGGCAGCCTCCGCCGTACCACGGTCGCTGCGGGCGACACCGACGGTTTCGCCGGGCCGGAACCCGCCGGGTCGCTGACCGACCGTCTCGGCCGGTCGCGGCGTGGTCTGGCGCTCGGCCCGGTTCACATTCGGGCCGGCGGCGGTATGATTGTTGACATCCACCCCGGACGGCGGCGTCGCGGCATGCCGGTTGAGCGCGGGCGGTGCATGGGCGGCAATGTTGCCATGTCGCGCCTCGCCTGTCGCAAATCGCGGCGATGGACCCGCATGTCCCCTGGCAATCTGCGGAACGCCATGAGGCGGTGCGGCACTGTGCGGCATCGCGTGAAGAGGTGCGGCATGTGCCGCGAAATTGCGCGGCGGCGCGGAGACGTGCGGTGCGGCAACGCGCGGCGTGGCCATGTGAGGCGCCGGGGCCGCGAAGTGCGGCGCTGCCATGCGCGGTGCGGGAGCGGCCATATGCGGCGCAGGCGCCGCCATGTGAGGCGCGGGCGGTGCGAAATGGGGGGCCGCGGGCGCAGCCATGCGAGGCGCCGCGGGCGCCGGATGCGGCATCGCCGGTGCACCGCCGTGAGGCATGCCGTGGCCGGGCAGCTGGGCCGATGCGATCGGGATGAAGGTGAGGAAAGAAAGCGCAGTCACCACTGCGCGGGCAGGATAGCGCGACATCGCCGCAACTCCGCAAGGTTCTTGCTGAGCTTGTAACGTTCCGTGTCGCTGGTTCGTTCCGGGCACGCGCGTCCCGAACCCGAAGTCCGCTTCATTTTGCCGCGCTGAAGCGGCGTTCAGCGGATATTCATCTCGCCAACAAGCCCGCGTCCGAAGATTGTTGCATTCAGCGCAGTCTCACCGGAATTCATTCGGCGGAGGCGAGCGGCCTGCTTGCGGGAGCATCGGGATCGAAGCCGAAGACGCCGACCAGGTACTTGTAGTACTCGGGCATCTTCTCCTTCAGCTTCGCGCGGGTGTTCGGTTCATGCACCGAGTCCTTGCCGGCCAGGAAGATGCTGGCGGTCACCGCAAAGAATTCCCTGTGGTTCTTTGCAACATAGGTGTCCTTGCCGAACACGTCCTTGGCCTTGCCGAAGAAATCCTTGATGCCTTTGTTGTCGAACCCGTTTGGCAGCAGTTTGCCATGATAGGCGTGCAGGAGTTCGTGCAGCATCACCGGGTCTTCAGCGTAGCGCATCATGTTCGGACGCAGCATGATCACGCCGATGCCGGAATCCTCCGCGAGTTCGACCGGGTCCGAATTGATCCACTGCCGCTTGTCGCTGTCCCATGCGGTGATGTCGCGTGCGGCGCGGGATTCCCGCTCCGGCCCCGCCATGCCGTAGCATGCGGCGGCCGCGCCTTCTTCCAGGCAGGCCATTTCGCTCGCCACGATCGGCACCGAATGGAAGAAGCGCAGCACCCGGGGGCTCAGTCCGACGCTTTCGACGACGTCGAGCTGACGGCGAAGAGTGTCGGCGGTCGCTGCGACGTCCCCGCGGTCGGAATTTTCCGACAGATCGAATGTATAACCGCGATAATGCTCGTAGGTGGCCCGCTGCGCGGGTGCGGGGGCATCGTTTGCGGGCTCGAGGTGGATCACGCGCGGGCCGGCCGCTGCGCCATGCGCGGCAAGCGCGAGAGACAGGATCGCCGAACACACGACAACGCCACGCATGATGTATCCCCTGGGTCCAAGGTCTCCGCCGCACCACATGAGCCTTGCCGATGGCCGCGGTGGACCGCATTGCGAAGGCCCGAGAGCACGAGGGCTCGCGGCGTCATATCAAGGCTAGACGAGCAACATTGCGGTGCCGTTAAGACGGGCCTCGCCGCTCTGGCCAGCGATTATGCCGGCGTTAACCATGCCGGATCGCGTGCGGAGCACGGGCTGCAGGCGCTCCGTCAATCCGGGCTCTGGTCGGTCAGTCGTGCAGCCGCAACGCCATGTCTCGCACGTCCTGCTCCGAGGTCGCGGAACCACCGGCATTGGTGGACTTCAGCATCACGCCTGCAAGGCCATGCAGCAGTAGGAACAGGAGCAGGATGGTTGCGACCAGCACCTTCTCGGTGAGCAGCGGCACCCGCACCGACGAACTGCGGGCAACCAGCCCTTCATTCGATGCCATGGCGCCGATGTCCGGAAGAGGCATGCGGTTCGCGGACGGCCCGTTGGGCGGGGGTGCCGAGCAGGTGACGGTACTGGTGCAGATTTCGTTTCGCCTGCAGCCGCCGCGAGTGGTGCAAAGCCTCGATGATATGAGTAATCAGGCTTTTGCGGGTTCGCTCGCGGCTCGGCGAATGGTCTTTGGACGTTCTTTGGGAGGTCGTCTGAGAAGCAATTTGGGAAGAAATCTTTGCATCAATCGATGGCACGTGTCCCTTGAAACTCCGCTCATGTGACGGCGCGCACCATGGCTGATGCCGGCGTCGGCGCATGTGACGTGAATTACATTTCAAGGAATGGTGATGCGATATTAAGTCCGCGCTAGCGCCGAGCCCCTCTCGGACGGCGGTGAGATTGCGAACAGAAGGGCGCAGAAGCGGGAGAACGCGCCCGCTACGCGTCAGCCCCCTGCGCCGTTTTTCTCTTCGCCGTCTTCTTCTTTGCCGCCTCTTTGGTCGCTGCGGCCGCCGCGTCGGCCGCAGCCACGGCCTGTCGCATCGATCGCGCGTAGCTGTCGGCAGCGTTGTCGGCGGAGATCTGCAGCCGCCGGGCGGCCGCGGTTGCATGCTCTATCGTATCCTTGGCGATCTGCCGGTAGCGATCCCGGGCCGGCTTGTCCTTGGCTTTGGCCGCCAGGCTTCCATAGCGATCACGCCGCTTCTTCGCCGCCGCCATCAGGCTCTTCTGCTGCTGTCTGGCCAGCTGCCGGATCACGACATCCAGGTCGGCGTCTGCCATGTTCGTCCTCAAAGCTTCCCAAAACCCGTCTGATTCGGGCGAACTATGCAATTGCCAGCCCGGCTTTGCAATTGCAGCGAGCGGTGCCGCGCGAGAACGGGACGGTCGAATTCGCCACCATCGAGCTCTGCCCAAGAGCGCATGAAT
>NZ_JAFATE010000015.1 GCF_019244115.1 Bradyrhizobium sp. | reverse complement strand
CGCCGCGAAGTGATGTTCCGCAGCGTGTTCTGGTCGCTCGCGATCTTCGCCGCCGCCTGCGCAGTGACGCGCATCCTGTCGATCTTCACCCTGTGGCTGCCGGCCTATGGCATCGAGGGCCTGACCAAGGCCCTGCTCGCGCTGATCTCGATCCCGGTCACGGCGGCCATGCTGGTGATGCGTCCGCGCCTGTTGGTGCTGCCGACCCGGATCCAGCTTCAGCAGGCTTATGCAGCGCTCGAGGAGGAAACCAGGCAGCGCCGCAACGCCGAGGCCATGGTGAAGCGCTTTCAGGAGATCGAGGCCACTGAGGCCCAGGTCCGCCAGGCGCAGAAGATGGAGGCCATCGGCCAGCTCACCGGCGGCGTCGCCCACGACTTCAACAACATTTTGACCGTGATCACCGGATCGATCGAGATTCTCGCCGAGGCGGTCAGGACCAATCCGGCGCTGGCCCAGATCGCCGACCTGATCGGCGCTGCGGCCGCACGCGGGGCCGACCTCACCCAGCACCTGCTCGCCTTCGCCCGCCGCCAGCCGCTGCAGCCACGCGCGACTGAAGTCAATACGATGGTCGTCGACGTCGCGCGGTTGCTGCGGCCGACACTCGGCGAACAGATCGAAATCGAATCGATGCTGGCGCATGATGCCGCGCCGGCCCTCATCGATCCCAGCCAGCTCTCGACCGCGCTGCTCAACCTTGCGTTGAATGCGCGCGATGCCATGCCGGAGGGCGGCAAGCTGACGCTGGAGACCAAGAACGTCGTGCTGGACGAGAACTATGCGGCCAGCAACGAGGAGGTCAAGCCGGGCGACTATGTGATGGTCGCGGTGAGCGACACCGGCGAAGGGATCCCGAAGGAGCTGCTCGAAAAAGTGTTCGAGCCGTTCTTCACCACCAAGGAGGTCGGCAAAGGATCGGGGCTCGGTCTGTCCATGGTCTACGGCTTCGTCAAGCAGTCGAACGGACATGTGAAGATCTACAGCGAGGAAGGTCACGGCACCACGGTCAAACTTTATCTGCCGCAGGCCGCTTCTATCCCGCAGGCGCAAGCCACGGAAGCCGGCGTCTCCGCCGGAGATCACGGCGACGAAACCATTCTGGTCGTCGAGGACGACGCGCTGGTCCGCGACTACGTCACGACGCAAATCAAGCGGTTCGGCTACCGCACGCTCGCCGCCAGCAATGCGGCCGATGGGCTCGCGCTCATCAACGGCGAAGAACGCATCGATCTGTTGTTCACCGACGTGATCATCCCCGGCGGCATGAACGGCCGCCAGCTCGCGCGCGAAGCCGTGAAGCGGCGCCCCGGGCTCAAGGTGCTCTACACGTCAGGCTATACGGAGAACGCCATCGTGCATCACGGCCGGCTCGACGCCGGCGTGCTGCTCTTGCCAAAACCCTACCTCTCATCCGATCTGGCGCGGATGCTCCGGACCGCGCTCGCCTCGTGAGCTGACAGGCCGCCGGCCCGGACGTCGGGGCCGATGCGGCCGCACCTGACGTCCGCGATTCGCGGTGTCGGTGGTGTCACCCAACCTCATCGCGGTCGCGTCATAAAACCCTCATGGTGAGGAGCGCGCTCTTGCGCGCGTCTCGAACCATGAGGCGCCGATGCAGATTTCCGGGCCTCATCCTTCGAGACGCTTGCTAAAGCAAGCTCCTCAGGATGAGGGGATAGAGCCGTGGAAGCCCTGCAATCCGGCGGTCCTGACGTTCTTGCAACCTTGCGGCGAGCCCGATTCGGAGGACTTCGGAGCCAAATCGCACTAAATTCATGTCCTCCGGTCCCCGACCCTGCCTCGCCTGCCTCTTGGTTGCCTCTTGGAGATCACCTGGACATGTCGACCCTCATCCCGCATGGCGCGTGCCTGGAGTGGCAGCCGGAACTGATCTGGATCAACGTCGTCTCGGACGCCATGGTGGCGCTCGCCCTGTTCGCGACTGCATTCCTGCTCGGGTACTTCGTGTGGCGGCGTCAGCGAGACATGCAGTTGATGTTCCGCGCCGCATTCTGGGGTTACGCGACTTTCGCAGCTCTCTGTGGGATCAGCCGCCTGTTGTCGATCCTCCTCTTGTGGGCGCCGGCCTACGGCATCGAGGCCGCCACCAAGGGCGTGCTGGCACCGGTCGCGGCCGCGATCGCGACGGGGCTCCTCTTGATGCTGCCCCGAATGCTGATGATGCCGACCCATGTTCAGCTGCAGCGCGCCTATAGCGCCCTGGAGGAGGAAATGCGGCAACGCCGCAGCGCCGAGGCTATGGTCAAGCGTTTCCAGGAGATCGAGGCCACCGAGGCCCAGGTCCGGCAGGCGCAGAGGATGGAAGCGATCGGCCAGCTCACCGGCGGCGTCGCCCACGACTTCAACAACATTTTGACCGTGATCACCGGATCCATCGAGATTCTCGCCGATGCCGTCAAGCATCGTCGCGATCTCGTCCCGATCACCGAGCTGATCAGCGCCGCCGCCGCGAGGGGCGCCGACCTGACCCAGCATCTCCTGGCCTTCGCGCGACGCCAGCCGCTGCAGCCGCGCGCGACCGACGTCAACGCGATGGTCATCGATGTCGCGCGGCTGCTGCGCCCGACGCTCGGCGAACCGATCGAAATCGAATCCATGCTGGCGCATGATGCCGCGCCGGCGCTGATCGATCCGAGCCAGCTGTCGACCGCGCTGCTCAATCTCGCTTTGAACGCGCGCGACGCCATGCCGAACGGCGGCAAGCTGACGCTCGAGACCAAGAACGTCGTGCTCGACGAGAACTACGCGGCGATGAACCGCGAAGTCAGACCGGGCGATTATGTCATGGTCGCGGTGAGCGACACCGGCCACGGCATCCCGCAAAACCTGCTCGAAAAGGTGTTCGAGCCGTTTTTCACCACCAAGCAGGTCGGCAAGGGATCCGGGCTCGGCCTGTCGATGGTCTACGGCTTCGTCAAGCAGTCCAACGGACACATCAAGATCTACAGCGAGGAAGGCCACGGCACCACGGTCAAACTGTATCTGCCGCAGGCGGTGGGGGTGCCGGTCGCGCCGGCCGCCGAAACCGGCCTTCTGGGAGGCGAACATGGCGATGAGTCGATCCTGATCGTCGAGGACGACGCGCTGGTGCGCGACTATGTCGTGACCCAGATCAAGCGTTTCGGCTACCACACGCTGGCCGCCAGCAACTCCGCCGAGGCGCTGGCGATCATCGACGGTCCCGAACGGATCGATCTGTTGTACACCGATGTGATCATTCCCGGCGGCATGAACGGCCGCCAGCTCGCGATCGAGGCCGTGAAGCGGCGGCCGGGACTGAGAGTGCTCTACACCTCCGGCTATACCGAGAACGCCATCGTGCATCATGGCCGCCTCGATCCCGGCGTGCTGCTGTTGCCAAAGCCTTATTTGTCATCCGATCTCGCGCGCATGATCCGAACCGCGCTCGCGCCGTAAGCGCGGCGATGCGTCCTGTTGATTCAGTCTGACACGTGACCGGAACAACTTGGTGACAGAGGCGCGCCACAGGCTGCCAGCGCGCCTCAGACCGCCTTTGGAGAATGGCTCAGGGATACGGAAGGTGCGCCCCCTTTTCCCACTTGCGGCAGGCTATCGCATATGAGTGCCGCTCTCTCCGTTTGCCTCCCCCGCTTGCGGGGGAGGTCGCCGCGCTTGCGCGGCGGGTGGGGGCCGCCCCGGCCTCAGCTGCAGCCTTTTTCGCACGACGCCCCCACCGCAGCCCTCCCCCGCAAGCCAGGGCTATCGCATATGAGTGCCGCTCTCTCCGTTTGCCTCCCCCGCTTGCGGGGGAGGTCGCCGCGCTTGCGCGGCGGGTGGGGGCCGGCCCCGGCCTCAGCTGCAGCCTTTTTCGCACGACGCCCCCACCCCAGCCCTCCCCCGCGAGCGGGGGAGGGAGCGCACCGCCAGCGTTCAAACGCCATATGCGATTGCCCTGCCCCGCAAGCGGGGGAGGGAGCGCACCGCCAGCGTTCAAACGCCGTATGCGATTGCCCTGCCGCTTGCGGGGAGAGGGTTGGGGTGAGAAGGAGCTCAAGGGACTGAGCGGTTCACCCATGTTGCGGCCGTGCTGCCTGCCTGATCTGAAACGGCTCAGTCGGTTTGTCCCCGCAGGTCGATGCGCAATCGTCCTGTTCGACAGCTGACCGTTGCGGGACACGGCCGGTGGCAGCCGTGATGGCAGCGGCCAGCTGCGCGATACTGAAAGGCTTCTCCAGACGTGTTCGGCCTGCAAAGCCGGCCGGCAAGCCGGTTTCGTTATAGCCGCTCGCAATAATGACCGGGAGCCCACGTCGATCGATGGCATCAGCGATCGGTTCGACCGTGTGGCTGCCGAGGTTCATGTCCAGAATGGCGAGGTCGAAATCAGCGGTGCGAGCGAGGCACAGCCCCTCCTCGATCGTCCCGGCCTCGGCGGCCACGCTGTGCCCGAGCTCTTCGACCATGTCGGCCAGAAGCATGCGGATCAGCACTTCATCTTCCACCAGGAAAAGTGAACTCATTTACTCGTCCAACTGCCCTGCCGCCTCCAACCATATACATTCACGACGTACAAAGCTTGCGGAATCTGTTCTCAAGTCCGGCCCAGAGTACCGGACTTCTCCGGGAGGCAGCGCCGGAACTGCCCCAATCCGCGATCGTTAGC
Organism: Bradyrhizobium sp.; assembly: GCF_019244115.1. Classification (GTDB taxonomy): domain Bacteria; phylum Pseudomonadota; class Alphaproteobacteria; order Rhizobiales; family Xanthobacteraceae; genus Bradyrhizobium. Next base: position 15,797 of record NZ_JAFATE010000015.1, on the reverse strand, counting down.
TCGGCACAGGCAGGGCGAATGGACAGATTTGCATGGCCCACACCGTTCTCCTTGTTGATGATGATCCTACCCTTCTGTTCCTCACGGCTGAGATGTTGAAGAATCTCGGCTGCGATGTCGTCACGGCCGCCAACGGGCGGGAAGCGTTGGACCTGCTTCGGCGAAACCGGGAGATTCGGATATTGCTAACAGACGTCAACATGCCGGGCATGGACGGCTACGAACTCGCGCAGAAGGCTCTTGATGTTCGGCGAGATTTAAGGGTGCTTTTGCTCTCCGGTCGTGAGCCGGACGGTCACGGATTTCCCTTGATCCGCAAGCCTTTCTTGGAACAAGACCTCCGACGCGTGATGGAGCAGACGACCGGCGCTTGTTGAGCCTCTGTGATTTCGGGGCCGGACTAAATGCCGTTTTGCCCGCCACGAGGGCTGAGGAGACAAGCTGCAGAGGTTCACCTCAGTCACATGGAAAGAACCTGTCTTGCGGCGCAAAATCAGGTGCCATCCGGGGTGTCCCATTCACTCCGAGCCTGCCCCTCTGGCGAAGGCCGGCTGGCCTCGGCAAAATCTGGGCTTTTGAACCAACCCGCGTCCGACGCATTTAACCCTGCGTGAGGCTTCTCGCCGGAAGACAAAGCTTGAGCGAGCGACCAAATGGCAAGCTCCTCGACGACAGGCGTCTATCTCGTCCGCGTCTTGACCGACGACCGCGCGAACAGGCTTTGGGTTGCCGCGGCATCATCTTCCGAGGACGCGGTGAGCCTGGTCCTGAACGCCATTCCGGAGGGCTGGTCCGCCTCGTTGGCGCAGGAACAGTTGACCCCGGCGGAGGTGGAAGCGCTCGATCTGAAGCACGGCGAAGTGCACCAGATCACCCGCACCATCCGCATGAGTTGAAGGCTGCCTTTGAGCCAAATGAGACTTTCGGGACAGTTGCCCCGCCGGGTCCAAATAAGGGACTGGCGCGGCAGCGGCTAAAAGCGCACAGTCCCCCATCACCGGCCGAGGCACTGTCCTGTAGGCGTCGGTGGCTGAGAGACCGATTGTGCTCCCGCCTGCAAGGCAGAGGAGCGCGCCGATGTCGATCTATTCGTATGATCACGTAATTCTTGCACGCTCACGCGAAATCATACGCCGGTCGTTCGAATTGCTCCGCTGGAGTGAGCCGTATGTTCGGCGTGGGAATAATCACATAGGTGAAAGCGTCCAGCCGGAAGATGGCGCACGCTGCGCCGATGCAGCAAACGACCGACGATCTTCTGAGGAGGGCGGATAACGCGATCGCGGCGGCGAAAGTTCTTTGTCAGGAGCGCAGACGCATCTTGGATGCAGCTCGAATGTGGTCGTCCGACGCTCAGATGGCCTTGCGGCTGCAATCCGAGCCTTATGCCGATGCGGGCTTGATGATCCGACCCAACATAAGACGGTAGCTCGGGACCCAGGCCTATTGCAGCTTTCCGGCCTTCGGCGCCCCGGTCCGGGCATGACGAGCGAGTGCAGGGTGGAAGCGGTCTCCCTATCCGTGCTGTTCACTCACCTGCACAGCCCCGCGCTGATTTGCCCGACGAGCGCCAGAGCTAGTGGATGGGCCCCGTTCGTGCCTTGGTGATGCAAAGAAATCGTGTGCTGAAAATCGGAAATTAGTGAAGCGATTCAACGATGAGGTCGTCGATTCGGACTGTCGCGCTCCACGCCAAAAAATTCTACTTGCGGTTTTCAGAAATTCGTGCTTCATTCCCGCCATCCCGCCTCGGCCAAAGAGGGACGGACGCGTCGTCACGGACGTTGAGCGCGGGTTGCGATGGACGTGCCAGTGTCGCCAGACGAGCGATGCTGATGCGGACGGTGAAATCGTGTGGTCCTGGCCTCCCGACGCTGAGGCTAAGTTCGCTGGCGTGACGCACGTTGCGGATGACGGGGGCAAACAAGCCCGGTCCCCGAGGAGAGCACGTATAAGCTGTAACACCATCGCGCAGGGAATGCCGGGATGATTTGGCTGAACCTGTGGTACCTGCCGCCTGCTTACTTTTTTGCAGGCGGGCCGCGGGTGAGGCCTTCACCCGGCATTCCCTGCGCCCTCTGATCTTGCGAGGGCACGCGAATGAAGCACAACTCGGGCGAAATGCGCCGCGAGAACGCGGTGGTTTGTCCTGGAATATGCTCATTATGCTTTCCGCTGTCATGCCCGCAAAAAGCGGGGCATCCAGTATTCCTGAGACAGCAGTGCTTGAACCGATAAGGCGCGGCGTACTGGATCGCCCGGTCAAGCCGGGCGATGACCATGGAGCTTGGTGAGGCTGTTAACGGTTGGATCCGAAATTGCTCTCGATGTCGTCCCGACAAGTGAGCTCATGCGGCGCACAGCGCCGCGAGCGCTCGACCCAGTCAGCGCCCCGTGAATGTCGGCTTGCGCTTTTCCATGAAGGCGCGGCGGCCCTCGCGAAAATCCTCGCTGTCCATGCAGGACCGGCCTATCGCGCTGATCGCATCCATGTCGCGGTCGGCCCGATCCTTCAGGATTTCGGCGATGGTGATCTTGGCCGCCTGGACCGCGAGCGGCGCATTGGCCGAGATGGTGCGCGCGATATCCATCGTGCTGCCCCACAGTTCAGCATCGGGGATCACGCGGTTGATCAGGCCGATCCGCAGCGCCTCGGTCGCGTCGATCCGCATCCCGGTGTACATCAGCAGCCGTGCCCAGGACGGGCCGACCAGCGAGACGAGCTGGCGGAGGCCGTCATAGCTGTAGGCGATGCCGAGCCGCGCTGCGGGAATACCGAACTGGCTGTTGTCGGATGCGATGCGGATGTCCGCAAGCATGGCGACCAGCATGCCGCCGCCGAGGCAAAATCCTCTGATGCAGGCGATCGTCGGCTTGGGGTAGTCGGCGAGCAGCGCGCGCTGTGCGGCGCTGCGCCGGGAATATTCCTCGGAGGCCTCGGCATTGTGCCGCACCTGCTCGAACTGGCTGATGTCGGCGCCAGAGACGAATGCCTTGCTGCCGGCGCCGACCAGGATGACGACGCGCACCGTGGGGTCGTCCCTCAGATCGGTCAGCGCAAGGCCGAGCCCCTCCCACATGTCGAGCGACATCGCGTTGCGCTTGTCCGGGTTGTTGAAGGTGATGACACCCACGCCGTCGTCGACGCTCTGCAGGATCTTGCCGTCGGCATGCGACTTTTCGGTTTTGTGAGGGAGATCCAGCATCGCGGGTTTCCAGTTCGGCTCAGACGTCAGGGCCAGGGCGAAGCACGGCCAGCGGGCTCTTCAGGCCGGCGACATACTTGCAGATCAAGCCGCCGCGGCGCAACTGACGGTCGCGCGTCATCGGAAGGCCGGGGCCGAAGCGGTGGAACCGCGCGTGCTGCAAGAGCACGGCCGGGTTCCGTCCAGGCAACGTTCGCCTTTATTATTCGTCCGGGCGCTGCGGGTTACGGGGCAAACGTTTGCCGCCCGCGTCGGTGCTTGGACATGCAGGGCGCGAAGGACCGGGGGATTACGGAGGAATCGCTGAAAAATGAACACACATTAGCCTTGCTTCTTTGTCACCCTCCCAGACTAGCGCGAAAATGAGGCGTTTTCGAACGGTTCCGGAAAAGAAGAATGGGGCATCGCGCATGTGGGAAGGAGATCGATCTCGTCTAATCTTGCACGGCCACGCCGCTGACGGGCCCCGCGCGAATCTGCAAAACGCGCGCGCCGGCTCAGGCTTTGAGCGTTGCTGGCCGGAGCGATGCCCAGAGACCACCGGGGCGCTGCTTGTTCGCGGCATGCGGGCTTCTCTTTCTATCGACAACCAGGGACTGCTGCTCGACAGGTTTCGCGAAATCTGAGAAGCAGGCGCATCGTTTGAGGGATCGAGGCGTAGTTGCGGAATGGGTGAGGGCGCATCACCCTTCGCGACGGGAGGTTGGTAATGAGTTCATCGGTCAGAGATGATGGTGATCGACCGATCAAACGCGGGCCGCCGTGGACGAACGAGAGACAGGAGCTGGAGCGAGCTCGTCACCTCGTCGACGAAGTCGCCGCGGTTGCGGCCGAGATTCAGCGCGAGGCGCAGAGATCGCGGCGTGCGCGGGCCGGCCAATGGCATGAGGACGACGAGGACCGGGGCCCTGCGCCCGAAGAGAGATATTCGCCCGAGCCCAGCCGTGGACTGTGGTCACCCACGCTCGAGCCGGTCGTCATGCCGCCTCCGCCCGCGGAGAAGGGAGGCATGCCGGGCCTGAAGATGGCCGCCGGCTTCATCGGTGCCGTCGTCATCGCAGCCGGTGTTGCTTTCGTTCTGATGCGCGCCATTCAAGTTCCGACGACGGGGATGGTCGCGTCTGCCGACGGCGGATCCAGGCAGAGCCAGTCCTTTTCCGCGCCCGTGCTGGAAAACCTGACCCAGATTTCGAGCGCCGAAGCCAAGGCGCCGATCGAACCGTCGCCGCGGCCCGTCGGGACCCTGCTTGCGAACAGCCAGGCCAACGCCGTCGCGGTGACGACGCCGCTGCCCGCAGTTCCCTCAGCCTCGCGACCTCAGTCCGATGTGCCGCAGATGGCGCGCGCCGTCGAGCCTCCCCGGACTGATCAGCAAGCGCGTTTGGAACCGCTGCCAGCGCCCGTCGCGGAGTCGCCGCGTGCGATCGAAGCTTTGTCCCGCGAGGAAGTTTTGTCGCTGCGAAAGCGCGGCCAGGATCTGCTCTCCGTCGGCGACATCGCAAGCGCGCGGCTGATCCTCACCCGTCTCGCCGAGGCGGGCGATGCCGACGCGACCCTCATGCTGGCGGGAACGTACGACGCCACCGTGCTGGCCGGCCTGCATGTCGTGGGCATACGGTCTGATCCGGTTAAGGCCCATGAGTGGTACGAGCGGGCTGCCGAGCTCGGCTCGTCGGAAGCAAGGCTGCGCCTGCAGCAATCCGCGCGCCGTTAAGCGACGCGCCGACCACACAATCACAGCAATCGCAGAGCACGATCTGCGCGTGCCGACACAATATCCCGTGCAAACAAGAACGCATCTGGCGGCTCATCGCGGCCGGAGCCGGCGGCGTGGCGTAAAAAGGGGGGGAACCGATGCGATCCGTCGATCAGATCAGCTTGCGCGCCTTGCACCGCGGTGCGTCCGAGATCAGCCAAGGACCGTTGCAGTGCTGGTGGACGCGCAGGCTTGCGCGAGCCGCCCTTCTCGCCGCTGCCGTTATCGGCGCTGCAAGCCAAGGGGCCCCGCCCGCCCGTGCCGCCGACGGCGAAATCCGGATCGGCAACACCATGCCCTATAGCGGACCGGCGTCCGCCTATGGCGTCATCGGCAAGACGATCGCGGCCTACTTCCGCAAGGTGAATGCCGAGGGCGGCATCAACGGCCGCAAGATCAACTTCATTTCCTACGATGACTCCTACAATCCGCAGAAGACGGTCGAGGCGACGCGCAAGCTGGTGGAAGAGGACAAGGTTCTCTTCATTTTTGCGAGCCTCGGCACCGCGCCGAGCGCGGCGGTGCGGCCCTATCTGAACGCCAGCAAGGTGCCGCAGCTGTTCATCGCGTCAGGCGCCTCGACCTGGGACCAGCCACGCGTGTTTCCCTGGACCATGGGATTCCAGCCGAGCTATCAGAGCGAAGCGCACATCTATGCGCAATATCTGCTGGAGACCCATCCGGCCGGCGGCAAGATCGCGATCCTTTATCAGGATGACGAGTTCGGCAAGGACTACGTCAAGGGCCTGAAGGACGGGCTCGGCGGCAAGCTTCCGATCGTCGCGGAGGCCGGCTACAAGGTCACCGACCCCAACATCAATCAGCAGATCGCGAGCCTGAAAGCCTCCGGCGCCAATATCTTCTTCGACATCACGACGCCGAAATTCGCCGTGATGGCGATCCGGCGCGCTGCCGAAATCGGCTGGCGGCCGGAGCAGATCATCCCGACCGTGTCCGAGTCGGTCGCCGCCGTGATGCAGCCGGCCGGCGTGCAGAACGCCGAAGGCGTGGTGTCGGCAGCCTACAGCGTCGAGGGAGACGACCCGCAGGCGGCGAGCGATCCGGCCTACCGCGAATGGGCCGCCTTCATGGACCGCTATGCGCCCGACATCAGCAAGAACAACAGTCTCGGCGTGTTCGGCTATGCGGTCGCCAACCTGATGGTCGAGGTCCTGAAGCGCTGCGGTGACGACCTCTCGCGCGAGAATCTGATGCGGCAGGCGGCGTCGCTGAAGGGCCTGCATGTTCCGATGCTGCTTCCGGGCGTTGCCATCAACACCTCGGCCAGCGACTTCTCGCCGATGGAGCAGATGCAGATGATGCGCTTCAGCGGCGGACGCTGGGAAAGGTTCGGCCCGGTGCGTGCCGGATACGATCCCGGCGCGGTCAGCGAATCGTTCAAGGCGATCTTCCGATACAACACCGCCAAGCACGACCTCGCTAACCAGCTCAACGCCAATACCGTATCGCTGATGACGGGATCGTTCGGCAGCACCTATTCGCAGATGGGCGCCGACCTTGCCTCGGTGCTGAACGACGGCGTCAATCTGCGCGTGCTGCCAATCCTGGGCAGCGGATCGGTTCAGGCGGTGGCCGACATCCTGCTGCTCAAGGGTGTGGACGCCGGCATCGTGCGCAAGGACACGCTGGCCTATCTCGATCGCAAGGATTTTGCCAACAACATCCGCAACCAGTTCGTCTACGTCACAAAGATGTTCAACGAGGAAATGCATGTTTTGGCGCCACAGTCGGTGCGCAACATCAACGATCTCGATGGGCGCACTGTGGCGGTCGACCTGCCCGATGGCAGCACCTTCGTCACCGCGATCAACGTGTTCGAGCATCTCGGGATCAAGCCCCATCTGCTCTACATCGAGCCGCGCATTGCGCTCGACATGCTGCGGCGGGGCGAGATCGATGCGATTCTTGCGGTGGAAGGCAAGCCGCTGCAATGGCTCGGCCAGGTGAACGACTCGAACCTGCACCTGGTGCCTGTCGCGTACGACAAGTCACTGCGCGACGAGTATCTGCCCTCGCAGCTCACGGCGGAGGACTATCCCAATCTGATTGCGCCGGGAACTCCGATCGAGACGATCTCCGCCGAGGCGGTGCTGGCGTCCTATAATTGGCAGCCGGGCAGCGATCGCTATCGCAGGCTGTCGCTGCTGGTCGAATCGCTGTTCGCGAAGCTGTCGCAGCTGCAGCGGCCACCCTATCATCCGAAATGGCAGGAACTCGCGCCGATGGCGCCGGTCGCCGGCTGGACGCGATTCCGCACCGCGCAGGAATGGCTGGACCGCAATACGCCGATGGCATCGGCGACCGTTCCAGCCGCTGGACCAGTCCCCGGGGCTGCCGCTCGGGACGACACGGCGCTCTATCGCGAATTCCTCGAATGGCGGGCCAATCGTCGCAACCAGCCGACGGTCCGCTGACGGATGCGAGCGGCGGCGCCACGTCTTCAGGTGCCGCGCTGATGCTGCGGACAAAGCGGCCAGTCGCCGATGATGCGGAAGCGGGCGTTTGCGTCGCCCTGCCGGAACAGTGCGATCCGATCGATCGCAAGGCGATCGATATGGAGTTCCGCAAAGCGGCCGCGAAGCATCGCAAGGATCGGCGCGCGCCGCGCGGCGTCGAGCCGACCCGTCAAGGTCAGATGGAAGCGAAACTCTTCGAGGACGTACGGATAGCCCCAGCGGTCGAGATAATGGCGCTGGCGCGGCGTCAGGGCATCCGGATTGCGCCGCGCGCGGTCGTCCGCGGTCAGCGGCACGCGGAACTCGTCGAACTCGGTGACGCAATCCGATGCGAGCCGCAGCAATTCGCTCACCGGTTCCGCAGGCACCACCGCGACAAAACCGCTGATCGCATCGACCACGGGTGTGATGATCGGAAGAGGGCGCGGTGTCGCAGCGAAGGTGCCGCAGGCTGCAAGAAGCTCATCCTCACGGCGGTCGATTGCGAGCGCGAAGGGCGCTTTCAGTGTGGCATGAAAGCCATATTTCCGGGGATCGCTGGTCACATCGATCCAATCGGGCGCAAATTGCGTGACCTGCTCCGGAAAGGCCAGATCCTTGCCGGTCCAGGCATTGTAGCCCAGCAGGCTTGCACCGAAATCATCAAGCGCGGTGCCGGCAGGCGGCGCGTAGTAGATCGCGTAGCGCGGGTAGGGTGCCATTGCAGTCAGGCGGAAGCCATATCACTCGGCCGCAATCGGCTTGAGCCGGCTCGGCTGTCCCGACATGAGGCGGTGCGCCTCGGTGAGATGGACCAGGCGTCCGGCGGCGATGACGGCGACGATCCGCGGCCGCATCGGCACCTCGTCATCGACCAGGATCATGTCCGCGCGGCGCCCTTCGGCGAGAACGCCGCGATCGGTCAGACCAGCCGCTTGCGCCGGCGCGCTCGAGATCAGATTCCACGCCTGCGGAAGCGCCAGCACGCGGTCGGCGACGAGTCGGAATGCGGCCAGGATCGGCGCCGGATAGTAATAGTCGGACGCCAGGATCGAGCACAGGCCTTTTTCGATCATGTCGCTCGTCCTGGTCCAGCCGGTATGGCTGCCGCCACGCACGACATTGGGCGCGCCGAACACGATGTCGTCGCCACTGTCGATGGCGTCTCGCGCAGTCTCCTCATTGACCGGAAACTCGGCGATGCCAACACCCAGCGCCCGGAACGCCGTTCGCATGGTCGGACTGTTGTCGTCATGGGAGAGCATTCGCACGCTGGCCTCCCGTGCGGCCTTCGCCAGCCGCTCGATCGAGGCAGGCACCTCATCGGCGCGCGCGAGGATCCCCGCGACGAGCTGGTCAAAAGCCTCGGTCGACAGGCCGGTGCGTTCGACCATGCTGTTGCGCTTCTGCGGCTTGGCCTTTGTCAGGCCCATATGATCGTTGAACGCGAACAGGTCGATGCGACTTTCGGTCAGCCATCCGATGATCTCGGCCTCGGCGTCGAGATTGTAGGTTTCGTGGCGCAGGTGGAAGCGGGTGTCGGCCAAAAGCCGCGGCCGCAGGGTTTCGATCGCGGCGAGCAGTTTTCTCGCATTGTCGGCGCTGCGAAGACCTGGCTCCCAGGACCATGTCGTCGCATGGAAAACCGTGGTGATGCCATTGCTGATGACCTGCCGGTCGGTATCGATCAGGGCCACGTCAACAGGGAAATCAACGCGGGGGCGCGGCATCATCTGCCGCTCGAACGCGTCACCATGCAGGTCGACGATGCCGGGCAGCGCGAGCAGGCCGCTTGCGTCGAGCGTATGCGACCCGCGACCGTCTCCGCCCACGTTGGCGATAATGCGGCCGGCGATCCGCAGCGAGGTCTCGGCAAAATCCCCGTCGATGAGCGTCCGCCCGCCCTGAACCACAAGATCGAAAGAACCGCTCACGATGCCGCGCTCCGCCTGCTGGTATTGGCCGGAGCGCAGTCGCCCGAACCGTCGTACTTGTCAAGAAACTCTTCCACCGAAAGTTTTCTGAAATCAGGCAGGGCACTGTGAAGCATCTCGTGTTCCCAGTCCCACCAGGCAAGTCGCATCAGCCGCTCGGCGATCTCATCGGCAAAGCGCCGCCTAATGGGCCGCGCCGGATTTCCGGCCACGATGGTGTAGGCCGGGACGCCTTTGGTCACGATGGCGCCTGCGGCAACGACCGCGCCGGTGCCGATATTGCGGCCGGGCAGCACCACCGCGCCATGTCCGATCCAGACGTCGTTGCCGATGTCGACGTGGTGACTTCGCCGCCAGGCGAAGAATTCCGCCTCGTCGCTTTCGCCCGGGAAATAGGCACTGGCACGATAGGTGAAGTGCGCCTGGCTCGCCCGGTGCATGGGGTGGTTACCTGGATTGATCCGGGCCATCGCCGCGATCGAGCAGAACTTTCCGATTGTCGTGTAGGCGATCTGCGAGTCGTTGACGACGTAGGAATAGTCACCCATCTCGACCTCATGCAGGAGCGTGCGGGCGCCAACCTCGGTATAGGCACCGAGCGTTGCGTCCTTGAGTTTCGCGGACGGGTCGATGGTAGGGAGCCGCGAAAGGACTTTGCCGACCATGGCAGTTCACCAAGCGTGATTGTGCGTTCAGCGGGACGCCTCTCTTCGGGGGCGAAGATGACGGTGCCATGACAGTACGATGACGGCGGTCCGCGTGTGGACGATTGCCGCACCGCAGGCAGCTGTCACATAACTGTTGAAACCGGACGCTAGCCATGGTCGTGGCCGGGTGTCTGGAGCATGCGATGCTGGTAGCGGAAGGTCTGACGTGCCGTTTCGGTGCAAAGGCCGCGATTGACGACGTTTCGTTTTCCGTGGCGGGCGGCGGCTTCGTCGGCGTGATCGGCCGCTCCGGTGCGGGAAAGTCGACGCTGCTGCGGGCGATCAATCGCCTGGCGCCCACGAGCGGCGGGCGGATCCTCCACAAGGGGACCGATGTCACGGCCTTGCGTGGCCGCGAGCTGCGCCGCTGGCGCGCCCGCTCAGCGATGATTTTCCAGCAGTTCAATCTGATCGGACGTCTCGACGTCCTCACCAATGTTCTGATGGGACGCCTTTCGGAGATCCCGGCGTGGCGGTCGCTGGCCCAGCTCTGGCCGGAGGACGACATCGCCGCGGCGCTGTCGGCATTAGAGCAATTCGACATCGCGCAGCTCGCGGCGCAGCGCGCCGATCAGCTGTCGGGCGGCCAGCAGCAGCGCGTCGCCATCGCGCGGGCGTTGGTGCAGGAGCCGGAGATCATCCTCGCCGATGAGCCAATCGCCTCGCTCGATCCCCGCAACACCAAGGTCGTGATGGATGCGCTGCTGCGTATCAACAAGCATTTTGGCATCACGGTGCTGTGCAACCTGCATTCGCTTGATCTCGCGCGCAGCTACTGCGATCGCCTGATCGGCATGGCCGCGGGCCGCGTCGTCTTCGATGGCGCGCCGGCCGCGCTGACCGACCACGTTGCGCGCGAGCTCTACGACCTCGAGGCCGACGACGTCATGGGCGTGGTGCCCGCGGGCACACCCGGCGCCGCGGCAATTCCCGCGCTCGGCAACGCCGCCGCAGCCTGATTTTCATGCTCTCGCGTCCCGTGCAAGTGACCAGCAGCAACCAACCTTCAAAAGGGTGCAAAATGATCAATCGTAGACTAGTTCTGGCCAGCATCGCGTCGGTGGCGTTTGCCGCCTCCGCCTCCGCCGAGGACTGGAAGGCAAAGTATTCGGAACTGACCTTTGCGGTGGTGCCGGCCGAGAACGCCTCTGGCACAACCGACCGCTGGACGCCGTTCGTCGACTATCTGTCGAAAGAACTCGGCGTGAAGGTCACGCTGCGCATTGCCAACGACTACGCGGCCGTAATCGAAGGCCAGCGTGCCGGCAATATCCAGATTGCATGCTACGGCTCGGCATCATTCGCCCGCGCGCGCTTGACCGGCGTCAAGACCGATGCCTTTGCCAGCGACCTGAATGCGGATGGCGGCACGGGCTATTATTCGGTGTTCTTCGTCAAGGCAAACAGCCCCTATACGAGCATCGATCAGCTGAAAGGCAAGAATCTCGGCTTGGTCGATCCGAACTCGACGTCCGGAAACAATGTGCCGCGCTTCGAGCTCGACAAGATGGGGATTTCGGACGTCGACAGCTATTTCAGCAAGGTCGTCTTCACCGGCAGCCACGAAAACGCCCTGCTGGCGTTGTCCCAGGGCACAGTCGACGTCGCCGCCAATCAATGGACCAGTGATGACGATTCCACCCTGGCGCAGATGCTGCACAAGGGAATGCTGAAGAACGCCGACGGTTCGCCGATGAAGAAGGAGGATTTTCGGATCATCCACAAGTCGGCACCGATCATTGGACCGTCGATGTATGCGTACAGTTCCGATCTTCCCGATGACCTGAAGGCTGCGATTGCGAAAGCGTTTTTCGACTCGCCGACCAAGGACAAGGTCGCGTTCGACCGTCTGTCGGACGGCCAGAAGAAGGGCTTCCACCCCGCCACCACCAAGGATTGGGATCCCACCATCGAGTTGATCAAGTTCGTGGACGCCCTGCGCAAAAAGAAGGCGTCCTGAGCAATAGGCGGAGACCGGCTGGCCGGGTCCCTCGTGACCCGGCCATTTCCGTTGTTCCCGACCAGATCGGCAATTCCTGATGGCCAGCACCGTTTCCATTCTTCCCCAGGTTCAGCTTGCCGCGCTGAATGAGACTTATCGCAAGGCCGTCGTGCAAAGACGGCTGCGCTCGGCCCTTGCCGCAGCGGTCTTCCTGGCCGTGCTCGTCGTCGCGGCGGTGGGTGCCGAGGTCAACCTGCGCACCCTCTTCACCTATTTCGGCAACTTCGTCAGCTATTTCGATCGAATCCTGAAACTGGACAGCGGTGCGCGGGTCTGGACCGATTTTGGCGATTGGTTCTGGGGTTGGGACAAATGGCTGCGCATGCTCGGCGAGACCATTCTCGCCAGCTATGTCGGAACTCTGATCGGAGCAGTCGCGGCGTTCGCGCTCAACTTCCTCGCCGCCGAAAATACCTCTCCTGCACCCTGGTTGCGGTTCGTCGTACGCCGGCTGCTGGAGTTTGCCAGAAGCGTACCCAGCATCGTCTTCGCACTGGTCTTCGTCATTGCCTTTGGTCTCGGTCCGATGGCGGGCGTCCTAGCGATCGCGATCCACTCGACCGGCGCACTGGGGAAGCTGTTCTCGGAGGTCGTCGAGAACGCCGACATGAGGCCGGTGGAAGGCGTGCAATCGACCGGCGCGGGCTGGCTCTCCTGCATGCGCTTTGCCGTGCTGCCGCAGGTGATCGCCGGCTATGCCAGCTACACGCTGCTGCGGTTCGAGATCAACGTTCGAGAGGCATCCGTGCTCGGGTTCGTCGGTGCCGGCGGCATCGGGCAGGAGCTCGTCGTCGCAATCCGCAAATTCTATTATTCGGATGTCAGTGCAATTCTGGTGATGATCGTCGTGACGGTGTTCTGCATCGACATCTCGACGGGCTGGCTGCGCAGCCGCCTGTTCGGCAGGGAGGGGCGGGCATGAGCCGGCCGACGGCTCCGGATCGCGCGCAATACCGCATGCGGTATCGCGACGTGTTCGATCGCCCGGCCTCATCGCGTCTTGCGATGCCCGCCATGGTGATGCTCGCAACCAGCATCCTCGTCTTCGGGCTGGTCGATCTCGATTTCTCTCCGGCGCGACTGTGGTCCGGCGTGCATCAGCTCGGCTGGATCAGCTTGATGATGCTGCCACCCGATCCCGGCTCCTCGCTTCCGCTCTATTTGAAGGCGCTCGGCGAGACGCTCTCGATCGCGCTGCTCGGCACGACCCTTGCGGCGGTGCTTGCGTTCCCGGTCAGCCTGCTCGCGGCGCGCAATATCGTGCGGTCCGGCGTGGTCAGGTTTCCGGTGCGCAGGTTCCTCGATTCGATCCGCGGCGTCGACACGCTGATCTGGGCCCTGGTCTGGATCAACGTCGTCGGTCTCGGCCCATTTGCCGGCGTGCTCGCGATCGCGGTGTCCGACTTTGGCGCGCTCGGCAAATTGTTTTCGGAGGCGATCGAGGCTGTCGACCAGAAGCAGGTCGAAGGCATCCGCGCATCGGGAGGCAATGCACTGCACGAGATCCGCTTCGGCCTGATTCCGCAGGTGTTGCCGGTGATCGCGGGCCAAGTGCTCTATTTCATCGAATCCAATACGCGCTCCGCGACCATCATCGGCATCGTCGGTGCCGGCGGAATCGGCCTGCAACTCGCTGAACAGATTCGCGTGCTGGAGTGGCAGAAGGTCTCGTTCCTGATCCTGATGATCCTGGTCGCGGTGGCCGCGATCGACTGGATCTCCTCAAAACTGCGTTTTGCGATCATCGGCCGCCGCGCGGTCGCCTGAGGCGGGCTCAGCTGTTCTCGATCAGGAACTCGACGCGCTCGGCCGCAAAGCGCACCCGCTTGGTCACGAGCGGCTTGCCATCGGGATCGATGTCGGTCGAATCGACCACGAGCACCGGATGACCCAGCGGCAGATCGAGCCGCGCCGCGTCGCTGGCGTCCGCGATGGCCGCCGTGATGCGGGTGGATGCGCGACGATAGTCGCGGACGCCGAAATGCGCGAACAGTTTGGTCATCGACCGGGCCCGTGCGAAGACGGCGCCCGCATCGGGGAAGCGTTCGGCTGACAGCCAGCCGGTGCTGACACAGATCGGGGTGCGATCGGCTGACCGCAGCGTTTCGATCCGGATCAGCGGAGCGCCGGTCTTGATCCCGAGCGTCCGTGCCAGTTCGCGCGTCGCCGCCTGCTCCGCCGAGCTGATCAGGTGACCGCGCGGCTCGCGGCCATCAGCTCCGACGATCTCGGAAAAGCGCGTCCGCGAGCGCAGCGGATAGGCGAGACGCTGCGCCTCCACATAGGTGCCGCTGCCACGCTCCGCGCGCACAAGCCCGCGTTCGGCAAGGGTCGCCAGCGCGCGACGGACCGTGTGGCGGTTGACGCGGTACGTCTCCGCGATCTCGGTCTCGCCCGGCAGCTTCGTTCCGGCCGCAAAGCGGCCGTCGGCGATGGCGCGTTCGATCTCGTCGGCAACCTTGCGCCACAACGCGACGCCAGCCGCTACATCCTGTATGCTCATGGCCAAAACCCTAAACCATGATCCGGACAGACGCGAAGTGGTTTCCGGGAAAAATCACGCTCAAACAACAGCCTTAAGGCACGATGGCCGCACGATAGCCGAGCGCATCGTGGCTGGCGCCATTCCCGAAAATCACGCCACTGTCATCAGACGGTCATGGCGTTTGACTATCAAGTTGTCTATTATCATAGACAACTTGAATCCGGCAAGGTTGCGGTGATGGCGAGTCTCGACGACGGTATCAAGGGGCGGCGCAAGACGGCGATGGCAGTACTTGCGCATGCCGCGACAGCAGAGCTCGCAAAACTCCTCGATCGCCTCGATCTGCCGTCCTGCGAAGATCTGCGCGAGCCGGAAAACGGCCTGGTCATGGTGCGTGGGCGGATCGGCGGCGACGGCGCGGCGTTCAATCTCGGTGAAGCGACGGTGTCGCGCGCCGCGGTGCGGCTTTCGAGCGGCGAGATCGGCTTCGGCTACGTGCTTGGCCGCGACAAGGCGAAGGCCAGGATGATCGCGCTGTGCGACGCGCTGATCCAGACGCGCGACCGTTCTGGGATGATCGAAACGCAGGTCATCACGCCTTTGCGCGAAGCGATGATGGCCGTCCGCGCGCAACGCGCTGCCGAGGCGGCTGCCACGCGCGTCGATTTCTACACCATGGTGCGGGGCGAGGGTTGAGAGATGGCTGAGATCGCTGAGCTGCCGGCCGGATTTGCCGACAAGGTCTTGGCGGCGCAATCAAGCTTTCGCGCCGTCATGGAGGCGATGGCGCGCCCCGGCAGCGTGCAGCGGATCACGGCAGGCGTCGGCGCACCGAAGCCGCTGATGCAAGCGACCGCGGCGATCGCGCTGACGCTGTTCGATCACGACACGCCGGTCTGGCTCGACCAGCGGATGGCTGAAGCGGCCTCGGTTGCGAGATGGCTCAAGTTCCATACGTCCGCGCCAATTGTCGCCGACTCATCGGGCAGCCAGTTTGCACTGATCGGCGACGGCGACACGCTGCCTGACCTGGATCGCTTTTGCTTCGGCAGCAATGAATATCCCGACCGCTCGACGACGCTGATCCTGCAGGTCGGGAGCCTGGCGGAAGGCGCAGGCTACGTCCTGCGAGGCCCCGGCATCGATGGCACGGCGCTGCTGCGCGCGACCATCGCACCTGAAGACCTGTTCGAGCGGCTTGCCGTCAATGCAGCGCTGTTCCCGCGCGGGATCGATGTCATTCTGGTGCAT
>NZ_JAFATE010000793.1 GCF_019244115.1 Bradyrhizobium sp. | reverse complement strand
GCCACGCCGAACGGCAGGCCCGCGATGATGGCGCCGGCGGCGAACAGCTCCGGATAATTCGCCAGCATGGCGGCGGTCATCGCACCACCGGCCGACAGGCCGGTGATGAAGATGCGGCGCTTGTCGATATGATAGTCCGCGACCATGCGCGCGATCATCTGCCGGATCGACCCGGCCTCGCCGTGATCGCGGGCGACGTCGTCAGGCCTGAACCAGTTGAAGCAGGTGCTGACATTATTGGCGCGCGTCTGCTCCGGCATCAGCAGCGCAAAGCCGTAATGGCGCGCCAGGGTCGACCAGCCGGCGCCGAGGTCGTAACCGGCGGCGGTCTGTCCGCAGCCGTGCAACACCACCACGAGCGCAGGCGAGGGCTGCCGGTTCGTCGGCACATAGGAAAGCATCTTGAGCTCGCCGGGATTGGCGCCGAACTGCTCGGTTTCCTTGAGCGGGCTGCGCGGAGGCCGGAGGGTTCGCGCACGTTCGCCGAAACCCGCGAAGCCGCTCAGCTCTCGCAGACGTTTCAAGTAATCGACATTTTCGGCGAGGGACACCGGCAGCTCCATCAATAGCGACTCTCACCCTACACTGAGCAAATAGTTATTGCAGTGCAAAATGAAATGGCCGTGTGCTGTCGATCCCCAGATTTCAGACCTTCGCGACTTACGTGCCACACTTCTTACAATGACACGACCACGCGGCGTATCCATGACGGAAACACGACGGCGGTCACGATCGGGCGAGCACGAAAATTTCCGTTAGATCACGGAACGCGCAACACCAACGCAAGTTATGATGCTCCACCCTCACCGATGATTGCGCTGGTCAATGGGCAATCGCGCGACGGCGAAAGACGGAGCTGCGCTCGTCATCCCCACCGTCATTCGGGGCGCGAGTGAAACGAGCGAACCCGGAATCTCGAGGTACGGGTTCGCGCTTTGCGCGCCCCCGGAATGACGAGCCTTCTCAGATCGCCTTCAGCTTGCGATAGGCGAACCAGACCATCTTCAACAGCAGCCAGCCGTCGCGGAAGCGCGAAATCTGGGTTTCGCCAAAGGTGCGCGCCTTGTAGTGGATCGGCGTCTCGATGATCTTCAGGTTCTGCTTTGCGGCGCCAAAGATCAGGTCGAAATCGCCGAACGGATCGAAATTGCCGAAATAAGTGCGCTCCCGCGCCAGCGCCTCGTAATCCCTGCGCAGCAGCGCCTTGGTGCCGCACAGCGTGTCGGTGAGGCGGGTGTTGACGAGATAGCTGAACAGGTAGGCAAAGATGCGGTTGGCGATGAAATTGAGCGGGCGCATCGCCTCGTTTTCCATCGGATAGACCAGCCGCGTGCCATTGACGAAGTCGGCCTTGCCGCTTTCGATCACGGCGTGATATTTCGGCAGCGCTTCCGGCGGCATGGTCAAGTCGGCGTCGAGAATCATCAGGACGTCGCCGGTCGCCGCGGCAAAGCCCTTGCGCACCGCGTCGCCCTTGCCCTTGCCGTCCTGCTTCAGCACCTTGATGTCCCACTGGTCCTTGTAGGCGTCGCGGACGCGCTCGCATTCCGCGTAGGTGCCATCGGACGAGTTGCCTTCCACGAACAGGATTTCCTGCTGCGACCCGAACCGCGGCATGCGCAGAATCGCGTTCTCGATGTTGCCGCGCTCGTTGCGGCAGGGGATCAGCACGCTGGCCGACAATTTGCGCTCCGGAAACAGTTTGACCGGACGCCCGACCAGATAGGTGCGCAGGCAGAGTTTGCGGATTCCCGGTAGCGGCGCGATGAAGCGGTTGACGAACGGACCGAGGCCGAACAGGCGCAGTGGCAGGAGCTGCCGGTGCTCGCCATTGATCACCTCGAAGTCGGCAAGGTCCATCAGATTGAGGAAGTCGGCGGTCGCGATGAAGTTGAATTTCGGCTGCCTGCGCCGCACGCCCAGCGCCTCGGCGGCTTTCAGCACAGGCTCCCAGAGATGCGAGTAGTATGAGATCACGATCCGCGTTGACGGCGCACAGAGCTGGTGGATCACCCGCAAGGTCGCGTCGATGTCCTCGAACATGCCGATGGTGTCGGCAATGACGACGTAGTCGAACGGCCCCTCGATCGCGCCGAGCGTGGCCGGATCCTCCGCATCGCCCTGAATGAAGTTCAGATGCGGATAGCGCGCTCGCGCGCGCGCCAGCGTCTTCGGCGCGAAATCGACGCCGACGCCGTAGGACGGTGCGAGCGCGGCCAGGAGCTCGCCGGTGCCGCAACCCAATTCCAGTACGCGCTTGCCCGCTGGAATGAGGAAGCGCATGAATTTGAAGTCATCGGCGTGATAGGACGCGTTGATCTTGCGCCAGCGCTCGATTTCATCGAGGCTTGCATCGATCTGTTCCATCAATTGCTGCTTGCGCGGATTGGTTAGCCGCCAGGGAGCAGACTGCGCAAAATCCATCAGAGCCTCTTGGAACGGTACTATCGCGGCACGCACCTGGGCGCCCGGACCGCCTTTTAGACGGAAAGTCGGGACAGACAACAGCCGATTTCGCCGCGCGGATTCGGGCGGCCGCGATGCCCGGTTGACGACGGGAGCACCTCACCGTGCACCATCCATCGCATTCACGCATGGCAGCCTGTCGTGCTCCCGCGACGATTGCCTTGATGCATAGTGCCACGTAGCCTGCCCAATCACGACAACAAGCAAAATCTGCCTTTGGAGAGAAACCAATGCCTCGCCTCAAATTCGGAGCCTTCCTTGCCCCGCACCATCCGATCGGCGAGCATCCGATGCTGCAGTTCCGCCGCGATCTCGCCTTCGTCGAGCAGCTCGACGAGCTAGGCTACGACGAGTTCTGGTGCGGCGAGCATCATTCGAGCGGATGGGAGATGATCGCCTCGCCGGAAATGTTTCTGGCCGCTGCCGGCGAGCGCACCAAACGCATCAGGCTCGGCACCGGCGTGATCTCGCTGCCCTATCACCATCCCTTCAACGTGGCGCAGCGCATGGTGCAGCTCGACCACATGACCGGCGGCCGGGCGATTTTCGGCTCCGGTCCCGGCGCGCTTGCGTCAGATGCCCACACCCTCGGCATCGACCCGATGACCCAGCGCGATCGCCAGGACGAGGCGATCGCGATCATCCGCCGCCTGTTCAAGGGCGAGCGCGTCACCGCGATGAGCGACTGGTTCACGATGAACGATGCGGCGCTGCAACTTCTGCCGCTGCAGGAGGAGATGCCGTTCGTGGTGGCGTCGATGATTTCTCCGTCGGGCATGACCCTTGCCGGCAAATACGGCATCGGCATCATCTCGCTCGGCTCGATGTCGACGAAGGGCCTGATGGCGCTGCCGCAGCAATGGGAATTTGCCGAGGATGCCGCCAAAAAGCACGGCACCACGGTGAGCCGCGCCGACTGGCGCGTGCTTCTGACCTGGCACATCGCCGAGAGCCGCGAGCAGGCGCGGCGCGAGGCCGGGGCCGGACTGATGCGCTGGCACAACGAATATAATGTCGGCACCCTGATGCGGCCGGGACTCACCCCGTTCTCGTCACCGGACGAGGCCGTGGACAAGACCGCCTTCGTTGAGGGCGCCGCCTCGACGATCGGCACCCCCGACGATCTGGTCAAGACCATCAAGAACCTGATGGAGGTGTCGGGCGGCGTCGGCACCATCATCGGCTTCGTGCACGACTGGGCCAACCCGGAGAACACGCGACGCAGCTGGGACATGGTGGCGCGCTATGTGGTCCCGGAGATCAACGGCTATGTCGATGGCCTCCGCAAGTCGCAGGCCTTTGTGATCGAGAACCGCGCGGTGTTCGAGCGCGCCGGGCAGGCCGTGATGGCCAAGATCATGGAGAACGAGAAGGCCGCCGCTGCGCTGGCGCAGACCGGCCCCGGCCGCGTCGCCATCCCCTCCGTCAACGCACCCGACCTGCAGAAGGAAGCCGCGAAGCAGAAGGCGTGAGTGCGGAACTCTTATCGTGAGGGACGCGGCTCTAATAAAGCAGAATCCTCCGCATGGAATCGAGCCAGCCGCGGGCTCAGTCTGCTCCCCTCCTCCTTGCGGGGAGGGGTCGGGGGTGGGGCTCTACATCGAAGATTTTTCGTTTTGGGCACCCCCTCCCCAGCCCTCCCCCGCAAGCCAGGGCAATCGCATATGGGGTTTGAACGCTGGCGGTGCGCTCCCTCCCCCGCTTGCGGGGGAGGGCTGGGGTGGGGGCGTCGCGCGAAAAAGGCTGCAGCTGAGGCCGGGGCGCCCCCCACCCGCCGCGCAAGCGCGGCGACCTCCCCCGCAAGCGGGGGAGGCAAACGGAGAGAGCGCCACTCATATGCGATAGCCCTGCCCCGCAAGCGGGGGGCGCACCGCAGCCGCGGCAGCGGATCAAGTCCATCGCTTCGACGCCACCTCTAAGACGCGGCGAGCTCGCCCTGATGGATGCGCCGCGACTGGCGCTCGCAGGTCGCGGCCTCTTCCGGTGAGGCCTTCGCAAGGCGCACGGCGACGTGCTTGTGATAG
>NZ_JAFATE010000690.1 GCF_019244115.1 Bradyrhizobium sp. | reverse complement strand
AATTATCGCGGCAGCGCGGGGGCTGCGAACCTCACCGCGGCGGAAGCCGACAAATCCGGCCGGCTGGTCATCGAGGCCAAGAACGTTTCGAAAGCTTTTGGCGATCGCACCATCGTCGACGGCTTTTCAATCCGCATCCAGCGCGGTGATCGCGTCGGTATCATCGGGCCGAACGGCGCGGGCAAGACCACGCTGGTCAACCTGTTGAGCGGCGCCGATGCACCCGACGGCGGCACGGTCCGGCTCGGCGTCAATCTGGAGATGGCGACGCTCGACCAGCATCGCGAAAGCCTCGATCCCAAATCGACTCTGTCGGAAGCGCTGACCGGCGGGCGCGGCGACCATGTCATGGTTGGCGGCAAGGCAAAGCATGTCGTCAGCTACATGAAGGATTTTCTGTTCGCGCAGGAGCAGATGCGGACGCCGCTCGAAGCGCTCTCCGGCGGCGAGCGCGGCCGGCTGATGCTGGCGCGCGCGCTGGCAAAGCCGTCCAACCTGCTGGTGCTGGACGAGCCGACCAACGATCTCGATCTCGAAACGCTCGACGTGCTGGAGGAGATGCTCGGCGACTACGAGGGCACGGTGATCCTGATCAGCCACGACCGCGACTTTCTCGACCGCGTCGTGACCTCGGTGATCGCGCCTGACGGAGCCGGCCGCTGGATCGAATATGCCGGCGGCTACAGCGACATGCTGGCGCAGCGCGGCGCCGACCTGAAGCGCGAGCCGGTGAAGGCCGTTGCGGCTGAACCGAAGCCGGAACCGAAGATTCAGGTCCCGGCCAGCACGCCGAACCGCAGGCTCTCGTTCAACGAAAAACACGCGCTGGAGACGCTGCCGAAGACAATCGCAGCCCTGCAAACCGAAATCGCCAGGCAGCAGCGCCTGCTTGACGATCCCGATCTCTACCGCAGAGATCGCAAGGCGTTCGATGCGGCATCGCAGGCGATTGCGGTTGCGCAACAGGAACTGACGGCCGCGGAAGACCGCTGGCTCGAGCTCGAAGTGCTTCGTGAAGAGATTGAGAGGGCCTGACCAATGACCACGCCGCTTGCCGCAAAAATCGCCCGGGAATACGGCACCCCCTGCGCCGTGATCGACATGGACCGGGTCGAACGCAACATCGCGCGGGTGCAGGCGACCTGCGATGCGGCCGGCGTCGCCAACCGCCCGCATATCAAGACGCACAAGAGTCCTGTTCTCGCGCAGATGCAGATCACAGCCGGCGCGCAGGGCATCACCTGCCAGAAGATCGGCGAAGCCGAGGTGATGGCGGAGGCCGGCATCGACAATATCCTGATCAGCTACAATCTGATCGGCGAGGAGAAGATGGCGCGGCTCGGCGCCCTGCAGGGCAAGGCAGAGGTGACGGTCGCCGCCGACAATGCGACCGTGATCGAGGGCCTGCCGCAGGCGGCTGCGATCTCGGGCCGCACGCTGTCGGTCGTGGTCGAATGCGATACGGGACGCAAGCGCGCCGGCGTCGAGACGCCGGCCGAGGCAATCGCGCTGGCGCGCCAGATCGCGGCGTCAAAAGCGCTGCGCTTTGCCGGCTTCATGCTCTATCCGACCGAGACGGGCTGGGGAGAGGCGCAGAAATTCTATGATGAGGCGCTGGCCGGCGTGCGCGAACACGGACTCGACGCCGCGATGGTGTCGACCGGCGGGTCGCCCAACCTGAAGAATCTCGGCAAGCTGAAGGGCGCCACCGAACATCGGCCGGGGACCTATATCTACAACGACCGTATGCAGGTCGCCGCCGGCGTCGCGACGCTGGATAATTGCGCGCTGACGATCTATTCGACTGTCGTGAGCCGCGCCGCGCCCGAGCGCGGCATCCTCGACGCCGGCTCGAAAACGCTGACGTCGGATACCGGTGGACTCGATGGCCATGGCCTGATCCTCGAGCATCCCGAGGCAAAGATCGCGCGCTTTGCCGAGGAACACGGCTTTCTCGATCTCACCCGCAGCAACACGCGGCCAAAGGTCGGCGATGTCGTGCGCATCGTGCCCAATCACGTCTGCGTCGTCGTCAACATGATGGACGAAGTGGTTATGGTGCGCGGCGATGAGATTTTGGGCGTGCTGCCGGTCGCAGCGCGCGGCAAGCTGCGCTGACCAGCTTGTAGGTGGGTAAAGCGACTTGTCCGCCGAAGCGCCAACAAGCGAAGGCGGAAGCGAAGCCCACCATTCTTTCCGCAAGGCGCGATGGTGGGTTACGCCTTCGGCTAACCACCCTACGATTGATGCAGCCACTTCAGCGCGCCCTGTCCCGCCGCCGCTCCGGTCGCAAAGCTGGCTTGCAGCAGATAACCAC
>NZ_JAFATE010000596.1 GCF_019244115.1 Bradyrhizobium sp. | reverse complement strand
GCTTACGCGCTCGTCTCCTATCACACCGCCTATATGAAGGCGCATTATCCGGTCGAGTTCCTGGCGGCCTCGATGACACTCGACCTCAACAACACCGACAAGCTCTCCGAGTTTCGCGCCGAGGCGCAGCGGCTCGGCGTCAAGGTCGAGCCGCCATCGATCAACCGCTCGGGTCCGACCTTCGAGGTTTCCGACGGCGCCATCCACTACGCGCTCGCGGCCTTGAAGGGCGTCGGTCCGCAGGCGATCGAACTGATCGTGGAGGCGCGCAAGAAGGGCGGCCTGTTCACCTCGCTCGCGGATTTTGCCGCGCGCGTGAGCCCGCGGGCGATCAACAAGCGCATCATCGAGAGCCTGGCTGCGGCCGGCGCCTTCGACACGCTGGAGCCCAATCGCGCGCGCGTGTTTGCTGGTGCCGACGCCATTCTCGCCGCCTGCCAGCGCAGCCACGAGGCCGAAACCTCCGGCCAGAACGACATGTTCGGCAATGCGGCCGACGCGCCGACCATCATGCTGCCGCAGATCGAACCGTGGCTGCCGGCCGACCGGCTCCGGCGCGAATATGATGCGATCGGCTTCTTCCTCTCAGGTCATCCGCTCGATGATTACGCCACCGCCCTGAAGCGGCTGCGCGTGCAGACCTGGGCCGAGTTCTCGCGCGCCGTGAAGACCGGCGCGACCGCGGGGAAGGTGGCCGCGACCGTGGTCTCGCGCATGGAGCGGCGCACCAAGACCGGCAACAAGATGGGCATCATCGGCCTGTCCGATCCGACTGGCCATTTCGAGGCGGTGCTGTTCTCCGAGGGGCTCGCACAATATCGCGATGTGCTGGAGCCGGGGGCCGCGGTGCTGCTGCAACTCGGGGCCGAGCTGCAGGGCGAGGACGTGCGCGCGCGCGTCCTGCATGCCGAGCCGCTCGACGACGCCGCGGCAAAGACCCAGAAGGGCCTGCGCATCTTCGTGCGTGACACCAGGCCGCTCGACTCGATCGTCAAGCGGCTGCATGGACCGGAGGCGCCGTCGTCCAATGGCGGGTTGCCGCCGAAGGCGCCCGCACCGGCGGCGCGCGCCAATGGCGGCGATGGCGAGGTCTCGCTGGTGATGATGCTCGACCTTCAGACCGAGGTGGAGATGAAACTGCCCGGACGCTTCAAGGTCTCGCCACAGATCGCGGGCGCCATCAAGGCGGTGTCGGGCGTGGTCGACGTGCAGACGCTGTAGCGCCGCGCGACACTCGCAGAACACGCCAAGGTTGCGGATCGGCGTTCGCCGCCATGCCGTCCCGAATCGGCATGGTTGAAACCGGACGCGGTTCTTGGCATGAGGTGTCGTGCGGTCGAAACGGGGCGAGCTCGGCGCGACCTGCGCTCGTCTGCCGTGGGGTCGCATGTCTCTGTTGTTCCGCGCTATTCTCGCATCCGTCGCGCTCACATCGCAGCTTTTCGGAGCCGTTCCGGCCGCCTCGGCATCTGAGGCGCCGTCATCGGCCGCCGAAGGCATCTATGCCGCGGCTCCGCCGCGCCTGTTGCAGATCCGCACGCTGGTCGTGGATGCCGCCCGCCAGACCTCGACCGGATCCGGCTTCCTGGTTTCGGCCGACGGCCTTGCGATCACCAATTATCACGTGGTCTCGCAGGTCGCCCTCGAGCCGGGAACCTATCGGCTGGAATATGCAGCGGCCGATGGCAGCCACGGCGATGTGACCCTGCTTGGCGTCGATTTGCCGAATGACCTTGCGATCGTTCGTCTCGACAAGCATGACGCGCCGTTCTTCGCCTTCAACAAGGCCGCGATCGAGGGGACCGGGCCGCAAAAGGGCGAGCGGCTCTATTCGATGGGCAATCCGCTCGACCTCGGCTTTACGATCGTCGAGGGGACCTATAACGGCCTGGTCGAGAAGAGCTACAACGAGCGCATTCATTTCACCGGCGCCCTCAATCCCGGCATGAGCGGCGGTCCCACCGTGACTGCGGACGGTCTCATCGTCGGCATCAACGTCGCGACCCGCAGGGGCGGCCAGCTCGTCAGCTTCCTGGTGCCGGCCAAATTCGCCGAGGCGCTGCTGCGACGCGTCAGCACGCAGGAAGGCACACCCAATCTACGTGCCGATATCGCAAGGCAGCTCGGCGCATGGCGGGCGGCGCTGTACGCATCGTTTGCGGAGGCCGGATTCCGCTCCAATGCGCTCGGGCCCTACCGGGCGCCGGACTCGGCCGCCACCTGGTTCAACTGCTGGGCGCAAACCAATATGGGTGCCAAGCCGAAGCCGCGCGCGAGGATCGATACGACCGAATGTTCGAGCGACACCAGCGTATTCGTCGCCGAGGATCTCAACACCGGCGCCATCCGGATCGACCATTCCCTGGTCACTGCCGTGGAGCTCAACCAGTTTCAGTTCGCGAGCGCCCTGACGCAGCAGGCCCAGCCGCGCCTGCTCACCGCAGGACCGCTTCGCAAATGGTACACCTCGGAGCGCTGTCACGAGGATTTCGTCCGAGCGGTGCCCGGACCGCAGCACCCGCCGCTCCGGGCCATCTGGTGCGCCAGGGCCTATCGCGAATTCGACGGGCTTTACGACGTGTCTCTGGTCGCCGTGACACAGGACGACGGCAGGGAGGCACTGGTCTCGCGGCTCAGCCTGCAAGCCGTCGGCTATGACGAGGCCGTCGCGCTCGGCAAGCGCTTTCTCGAGACGGTCGAGGTGATCAGATGATCTGGGTCGAGATCCTTTCGCGCCATCGCGATGTTGCGACCCGCCTTCGGCTTGCAGGCCCGGAAGCGCGCATCGGCCGCGGCTATGACAATGATGTCGTCGTGGATGATCCCTACGTGGCCGCACGGCATCTGCGCGTCTTCCGTGACGATGCCGGACGGCTCGTCGTCGAGGATCTGGGCAGTGCCAACGGAATGTTCCTGGACCGCGGCCGGGAGCGTTTCGAACGGATCATCACCGACGGCAAGATGCCGATCCGCATCGGACAGACGTTCCTGCGTATCCGCGACAACGCGCATGAGGTCGAAGTTGAGCGGATCGTCCCTGTTCACAGCGGGCGACGGCGACTGGTCATGGCCGTTGCGCTCGGTGCCTTGATCCTGGGCGTGGACGTGCTCAAACGATGGCTCACCGAGACCGGCGAGCCTCGGATTTCGCACTACGTGACGGAGCTCCTCGCCGTTGCCGCCACGGCGATCGGGTGGGTCGGGATCTGGGCGTTGCTGGCGCGAATCTTCTCCGGCCACGCCCGCTTCCTGAGCAATCTGCTAATCGCCTTGGCGGGGCTTCTCGTCTTCACATTCTACAACGAGTTCGTACAATATCTCGGCTTTGCATGGACCTGGTCTGTGCCTGCGAGCTACGAATATGTCGCCGCCTGGCTGTTGCTCGGAATGACCTGCTTTCTGCACCTGCGCGAAGTCGGCTCGACACATCTCTGGCCGAAAGGCCTGATCGTGACCGCGCTGCTGGTGACCGCGATTGCCGTGCAGACGATCCAGCGCTCGGAGGCGTTTTCCGCCTCGGGCCGGCAGGGCATCACACAGGTGCTGATGCCCCCGGCGTTCCGCGCCGTCCGCCTCCAGGATCAGGACAGTTTCTTCGGCGAGATTGCCGCGCTGAAGGCGACGCTCGACAGTGATCGCGCCAAGGCGAGGCCCGACGACAGCGGTCGGTTCTGATCGGATCCAAGCGGCTGCAGTCCTTGCGGCGCGCGTCTTGCGGCGAGCGACTCGCCTCAGCGATGCGCTTGCCGCGCGTTGACATTTGCCATGGCGGCGCCAAGATTGTGCCGCTATGATGGCGGAGCGCGCCTGTTCAACTCCGGTTCAGCCCGACAGGTCTTGACTGCGGCTGATTTGCGAGGCCGGCGGTCCGACCGGAACCGAAAATCGAAAATTGGCGTTGTCGTTTGATTTGCGAAGGCCTGCGCAGCGGTCCGCCACGGTTCACGAGTTTTGCGGCAAGGGGCGCGGACATCCATGATTGCAGGACGATTTTGGTTCAAGAGTCTTCTGCAGGGACGTTCGGCAACAATGACGCGAAGCGTCCGATCGTTGCAGCAAGGCAGCTCGTGCGGCCGCACAAAGGGGAATCACATGGTTCGACTGTCTTGCTCCCGACTACTGCCCATCGGCTTGGCGGCGCTGATCGTGGCCGCGCTGGTCGCGCCGGCCGCCGCGCAGGGGCCGCAGGCCGGGTCGCAATCCGAAAAGCGCATTGCGCTCGTGATCGGTGATGGCGCCTATGCCAACGGTCCGCTGGCGACAGCGGCCAACGATGCCGGCCTGATCGCCCAGACCCTGCAGGCCGCCGGCTTCGACGTCGTCGGTGCGCGTGATCTCGACGGCGACGCCCTGCGCAAGAGCTTTCGCGATTTCATCCAGAAGGCGGCGGCTTCCGGACCCGGGACCGTCGCGATGATCTATCTGTCGGGTTACGGCATCCAGTATGCCGGCGAGAACTATTTCGTTCCGGTCGATTCCAATATCAGCCGTGACACCGATATCCCGGTCGAGGGATTGCGGATGTCCGACTACATGCGCCAGTTCGGGACCTTGCAGCTCAAGGCCGGCATCGTGGTGCTCGATGCGGCGCACCAGCAGCCCTTCGTGCAAAGCCAGATCGCAAGCGGACTTGCACTGGTCGAACCCGATGCGCGGATGCTGATCGCCTTCAATGCGGCGCCGGGCACGGTGGCGCCGGCCGAGCAGGGCAATTTCGGCGCCTATGCCCAGGCGCTTGCCGAAATGATCCGCACCGGCGGCCTGCCGCTGCCGGAGGTGTTCAACCGCGTGCGGCTGCGCGTGAGCGAGACGTCGAAGGGCGGGCAGATTCCATGGGACGCCCAGAAGCTCGATAGCGACTTTTACTTCTTCGAGCGCGCTCCGGATGCGCCGCAAGAATCCGCGCCGGACCAGGCGATGGCGATGCGCGACAAGCCGATCCGCGACCTCGGCGCACCCGAGGCGTTCAGCGCGGCGCTCGCGCGCGATACGCTGCAAGGCTACGAGGATTTTCTGGCCGCCTATCCGAACGATCCCCTTGCGAGGCGGGTAAGGGCGATCCTTGCCGCGCGGCGCGAGGCGGTCACGTGGCGTCGCACTTTTCGTGCTGATACCCCCGATGCCTATTGGTCGTATCTGCGGCGCTATCCGCACGGACCGCATGCGGAGGATGCGCGGCGTCGGCTGGCGATCCT
This sequence comes from Bradyrhizobium sp., assembly GCF_019244115.1. GTDB lineage: Bacteria > Pseudomonadota > Alphaproteobacteria > Rhizobiales > Xanthobacteraceae > Bradyrhizobium. The sequence continues at coordinate 4,314 of NZ_JAFATE010000596.1, read as the reverse complement.
GACCGCGCCGCTCGAGCCGCCGCCGAGCTTTGCGATGCTCGACTATGACGTGCCGCCGCCACCGCCGGAGGAGATCGTCTACGTCGACCGCCCGGTGCTGGTGTTTGACGATCCCGTGTTCGCCTTCGCGCCGCCGCCGCCCCCGCCGGTATTCTTCCTCCCTCCGCCGCCGCCGGATTTCGTGGTGCTGCCGCCGCCGCCGCCGCCGGTCGGCCTGTTCGTCCTGCCGCAGCCGGTCTTCGTGGCGATCCCGGTCTATGTCCGGCCGCCGGTCTATGTCGCGCCGCCGCCGAACAACATCATCTTCAACAACATCCACAACACGACGGTCATCAACAACGTCATCAACCAGCAGCAGCCCGCAACGGCCGGCAGCTCATTCCAGGCGCTGGCCAAGGCGGCCGCCTCTGGTCAGGCGGTCGGGACGGCCCCCGCAGTGCCGCCTTCGGTCAGCAAACAGGCGCAGCAGATCCAGCAGAACCAGCTGCAACCCTCGCCGACCATGCGCGCGTTCCAGGCCAATCCAACGGCGCCGGCCGTGATCAAGGCCAATGCGACCGCTACGGCGCCGGCAACCCCAAGTCAGAACACGCTGCCAACGGGGAACCAGCTTCCGCCGACCGGCAAAGGAGGCCCCGCAGCTGCCACGGCGCCGGCTGGTGCAGCGACGCCCAATACCGCGACAGCACCTGCTGGCACGATGACGCCCAATGCCGCCAGGTTGTCGCCGGCGACCTCGCCGCCAGCGTCCGGGCCCGCGACCGGCAATCTTGCTCCGAGCGCAAAACTCGCGCCGCCTCCGTCCCCCGCCGGCCCCGCGCCGCAGGCGAGGCCCGGGGCGATCTCTCCGCCAGCCGCCGCGCTGGAGGAGAAGAAATTCGAGGGGAGGAGGCCAGTAGCATCGCCACCCTCGACGGCGGCAAGGCCCGCTCCAACGCCGCCTGCGCCGAGCGCGGCGCTGGAGGAGAAGCGGCCGGGATCGCCGCCTTCGCCGCCACCATCGGCCGCGCGACCGGCGATCAGCGCGGTGAGGCCGACCGCGCCACCGCCTCCGCCACCGCCAGCCGCGCCGAGGCCGCAAATTCAGCACGCGGCGCCGCCCCCGCCGCCGCCGCAGATGGCAAGACCGGCCCCGCCGCCGCCACCGGTGCATGCCGCTCCGCCCCCACCGCCGCCCCACGTTGCGGCGCCTCCGCCCCCGCCGCCGCATGTTGCGGCAGCGCCACCTCGGCCCGCGGCACCGCCACCGCCGAGACCGGCACCGGCGGCCCAGTCCAAAAAGTGTCCGCCGAATGTAGCGAAGTGCTGAGGCCGAGCGAGGGCCTGGACCGCACCGCGCGCGGTCCAGGCGATCGCCGCTGCATTTTCGCCCGAACGGCACTCGAGGAGCGGCAACTGGCAGATTCGGAACAGAGGCGGTGAGCCGGAGCAGCAGTAACGCGGCGGGACTCGCGCTCGCGGCGCGTCATGGTTCTGGTTGAATCAGCGCCGAATTGCTACTCTGGTTGCTCCACCGGAGCTTCTGGGATGTGCGAGAATTGCAGGACGAACTCGCTGCTTTCATTTGCGCCGTCACGGCGTGCAGCACTTTTTTTTGCCGCGTCAGCCATCGGGCTATCGCTGGCGACTGCGGCGGGCGCGAAAGAGGCGAAGAAGCCGCCAAAACCCGAGAACGTCGTTTCGCCCGATGCCGCGCTGGAGCGGCTGGAGGAAGGCAATGAGCGTTACGTTGAGGGCGTGGCGCGTCGCCATGATTTCCGCCACGAGCGCGAGGCGCTGGCGGGAGGCCAGAATCCCTATGCCGCGATCCTGAGCTGTGCCGACTCCCGCATCGCACCGGAATACGCCTTCGACAGCGGCCGCGGCGACCTGTTCGTCTGCCGCGTCGCCGGCAATTTCGCCAATGACGACGTGATCGCGAGCCTGGAGTATGCGGTCGCGGTGCTCGCGACACCCCTGATCCTGGTGCTCGGTCACGACGCCTGCGGCGCGATCGACGCGACCATGAAGTCGCTCAAGGACAACAGCACGCTGCCCGGCCATCTGCCGTCGCTGGTCACAGCGCTGGGGCCCGCTGTGAAGGCGGCATCGGGGCGGGCCGGCGATCCCCTGGCTGGCGCGATCCGGCAGAACGTGATCGACAACGTGGCGAAGCTGAAATCGGCTGCCCCGGTCCTCAATGCGGCCGTGGAGCAGAACAAGCTCAGGGTCGTTGGCGGGATCTACCGCCTGAACAGCGGCAAGGTCGAGCTGATCGGGTAGGGAGTCTCCGCGAGCCAAAAAAGCGGGGTCGGTGGATACCCGGGACCGGACTGAGCAGGGCGAAAATGGCCCTCAAACCGGCCTTATTTCCTTGCGTCCGGCCGAAAACCGGCTATATAGCGCGCCATCTCACACGGAAACATGGCTCTCAAAGGCCGTCCGGTGGCAGCCGGGCCGATCAGGTCCGCTTGCTCACACGTTTCCGGAGGAACCAACCGGAGAACTGAACCAATGGCGCTACCTGAATTCACCATGCGCCAGCTGCTCGAAGCTGGCGTGCACTTTGGCCACCAATCGCACCGCTGGAATCCGAAGATGGCGGAATACATCTTCGGCGCCCGCAACAACATCCACATCATCGACCTCGCCCAGACCGTGCCGCTGCTGCATCGTGCGTTGCAGGCGGTGAGCGACACCGTGGCCAAGGGCGGCCGCATCCTGTTCGTCGGCACCAAGCGGCAGGCCCAGGACGGCGTCGCCGACGCGGCGCGGCGCTCCGCGCAGTATTTCGTCAACTCGCGCTGGCTCGGCGGCACGCTGACCAACTGGAAGACGATCTCGGCCTCGATCAAGCGCCTGCGGCACCTCGACGAGGTGCTGGGCTCCGGCGAGGCCAACTCCTACACCAAGAAGGAGCGGCTGACCTTGCAGCGCGAGCGCGACAAGCTCGACCGTTCGCTCGGCGGCATCAAGGAGATGGGCGGCCTGCCCGACATGATCTTCGTGATCGATACCAACAAGGAAGACATCGCGATCCAGGAGGCCCAGCGACTCAACATTCCGGTCGCCGCGATCGTCGACACCAATTGCGACCCCAAGGGCATCGCCTATGTGGTCCCGGGCAACGACGATGCCGGGCGTGCGATCTCGCTGTATTGCGATCTCGTGGCGCGCGCCTCGATCGACGGCATTTCGCGCGCACAAGGCGACGCCGGAATCGACGTCGGCGCCTCCGCGCAGCCGGCCCGCGAAGAGCTGCCGGTACCTGCCGGGCAGACCTCCGCCTTCCAGGGCCTCGCCGGTCCGCGCGGCACCGCCGACGATCTCAAGAAGCTCACCGGCGTGTCGGGTGCGATCGAGAAGAAGCTCAACGATCTCGGCATCTTTCATTACTGGCAGCTCGCCGAGCTCAATCATGATATCGCCCACCAGATCGGCGAAGAGGTCGGCCTGCCGAGTCGCGCCGACGCCTGGGTCGCGCAGGCCAAGATCCTCACCGCGGAACCGGAATAAACTGACACCTTGGCCGGTGTTCACACCGGCTTCGATCTTCGTTTGATAGACATCCCTGACGAATGGCGGCGGAGCCTTTCAGGCTTCGCCGCGTTTGCACAGGCAGAGGACGTTGAAAATGGCTACAATCACCGCGGCGATGGTCAAGGACCTGCGCGAATCGACCGGCGCAGGAATGATGGATTGCAAGGCGGCGCTCACCGAGAGCGGGGGCGACATGCAGGCCGCGCAGGACTGGCTGCGCAAGAAGGGCCTTTCGAAGGCCGCGAAGAAGGCCGGTCGCGTCGCCGCTGACGGTCTGATCAGCGCGTTGACGAAGGGCACGAAGGGCGTTCTGGTCGAGGTCAATTCCGAGACGGACTTCGTCGCGCGCAACGATCAGTTCCAGGGCCTCGTCAAGATGATCGCCCAGGTCGCGCTCGAGGTCGGCGCCGATGTCGAGAAGATCAAATCTGCCAAGGTCGGCAGCGTCACGGTTGAGACCGCAATTGCCGACGCCATTGCGACCATCGGCGAGAACATGACGCTGCGCCGGGCTGCTTCGCTCGAGGTCGGCAACGGCCTGGTGTCGAGCTATGTCCACAATGCAGTGGTGGAGGGAGCCGGCAAGATCGGCGTGATCGTGGCTCTCGAATCCACAGGCAAGATCGATGAACTCGCGGTTCTCGGCCGTCAGCTTGCCATGCACGTCGCGGCAGCAAAGCCTTTTGCGCTCGACCCCGCCGGTCTCGATCCGGCGCTGGTCAAACGTGAGAAGGATGTGCTCGCCGACAAGTACCGTCAGCAGGGCAAGCCGGAGAACGTGATCGAGAAGATCGT
>NZ_JAFATE010000477.1 GCF_019244115.1 Bradyrhizobium sp. | reverse complement strand
CGCGATCAGGTAGTCGCGCTCGAACACTTCGCGGGCCTCGCGCAGCGGCAGCCCCATGATGTGTTCGCCGTTGTTGCTCGTCGGCATCGCCGGCACCATCGAGCCGACGTCCTGCGGCAGCATGTCGGCGGTGATGATCACCTCCGGACCGCCGGCTGCGAGAATCATCACCCGCTCGACATTATTGCGCAGCTGGCGGACGTTGCCCGGCCAGACATGCGATTGCAGCACGGCCATCGCGTCCTGCCCGATCTGGCGTTTGGGCAGGCCGGTGATCTGGGAAATCTGGTCCATGAAATAGTCGATCAATTCCGGGATGTCCTCACGGCGCTCCGACAGCGGCGGCACGCGGATCGGCACCACCGACAGGCGGTGATAGAGATCCTCGCGGAAGCGGCCCGCGGCGATCTCCTCTTCGAGGTTGCGCGCGGTCGACGAGATGATGCGCACGTCGACGCTGACTTTGTTGGTGCCGCCGATCCGCTGGAACGTCTGATCGACCAGAACGCGCAAGATCTTGTTCTGGGTCTCGCGCGGCATGTCGCCGATTTCGTCGATGAACAGCGTGCCGCCATGTGCTTCCTCGAGTGCGCCTGCCTTGCGCTGCTGTTCGCCGTTCGACTGCTCGACGCCGAACAACTCGACTTCCATCCGCTCCGGCGTGATGGCCGCCGCATTGATGACCACGAAGGGCCCTTCGGCTCGCCCCGACGACGCGTGCAGCGTTCGCGCCGCGAGCTCCTTGCCCGCCCCGGGAGGCCCGACGATCAGGATGCGGCTGTTGGCCTTGGCCGCGCGCTCGATGGTCTGGCGCAGCTGGTTCATGCAGGGCGAGCGGCCGGTCAGGATGCTCGCGGCCGGCGTCATCTGCTTCAGCTCCTTCACCTCGCGCTTCAGCCGAGAGGTTTCGAGCGCGCGCGTCGCAACCAGAATCAGGCGGTCCGATTTGAACGGTTTCTCGATGAAGTCATAGGCGCCGCGCTTGATCGCGGCGACCGCCGTCTCGATGTTGCCGTGACCGGAGATCATGACCACCGGCAAATCGGGATGATCCTTCTTGACCGCCTCCAGAAGTTGCAGTCCGTCGAGCTTGGACCCCTGCAGCCAGATGTCGAGGAACACCAGATGCGGCCTGCGATTGGCGATTTCCGCCAGCGCCGAATCGCTGTCGCGCGCCGTGCGGGTGGAGAAGCCCTCGTCGTCCAGAATGCCTGCCACCAATTCGCGGATATCGGCTTCGTCATCGACGATCAGAATGTCACTTGCCATGGGTCGCGCCTGTCTCAATTGCCTGTCGCGGCTTCGAATATGGTTTCATCATGCGAATTGATTCCTGCCCCACTCAAGCTTTCGGATTTGCCGCGAGCCGCTGTTTAGGCGGCCGCGCTCTGTTGCGCGAGCGCGCGCGACGCCACCAGAAGCAGGCGGTCCGACTTGAAGGGCTTCTCCATGAAATCGAAGGCGCCGCTCTTGATCGCGGCGACCGCCGTCTCGATGTTGCCGTGACCGGAGATCATCACGACCGGAAGACTGGCATGGTCGCGCTTGATCTCCTGCAGCAGCTGCAATCCATCAAGCCTGGAGCCCTGCAGCCAGATGTCGAGAAACACCAGGTCCGGCCTGCGGCTCGCGATTTCGGCCGCCGCGGAATCGCTGTCGCCAGCGGTGCGGGTGGTGAAGCCCTCATCGTCCAGAATCCCCGCCACCAATTCGCGGATATCGGCTTCGTCGTCGACGATCAGGATGTCATTTGCCATGGGTCGGGCCTGTCTCAATTGCCTGCAGCTTCGATGTTCGTTTCACTGTGTGTTGCTTCAGCCGCCTTGCCGGTTTCGGCGGCGGACTGCATTTTTTCTCCCGACGACGGCTTGTCGCCGGCGGGCTCCTCGACCTTGTCGGCATGGCCCGAAACGGCAAAGCGCAGCCGCATCCAGGCGCCGCGCTGGCCGGGGCGAAAGTCGGAGGCGTCCTTCAGCTCGATGCGCCCGCCATGATCCTCGAGAACGCGACCGACGATCGCGAGCCCGAGGCCGGTGCCCTTCTCGCGCGTCGTAACGTAGGGCTCAAGAAGTCTCGCGCGCGCCACCTTGGGCAAGCCGATACCATTGTCGATCACGTCGATGATGATGTCGTTGTTTTCGCGCGCGGCAATGACGTCGATGCGGCCCTTGCCGAGCTCTTCCGCCGGCACCGCCTCGATCGCCTCGGTGGCGTTCTTGATGATGTTGGTCAGCGCCTGCGAAATCAACCGGCGATCGAACTGCGCCCTGAGCGGATCCTGCTTGAGGTCGGCCTCGATGTCGATCTCGGGATGGGCGACCTTCATCAGGAACACCGCCTGCCGCACGGTGTCGGCGACATCCTCGCCCTCCATCACGGGTTTCGGCATCCGCGCAAAGCGCGAGAACTCGTCGACCATGCGCCTGATGTCGTCGACCTGCCTGATGATGGTTTCGGTGCACTGCTCGAACACCGCTTTGTCGTCGGTGATGACCCGGCCGAATTTGCGGCGAATGCGTTCGGCGGAGAGCTGAATCGGCGTCAGCGGGTTCTTGATCTCGTGTGCGATGCGGCGTGCGACGTCGCCCCAGGCCGAGGTGCGCTGCGCCGAAACGAGCTCGGTGATGTCGTCGAGCGTGATGATGTAGCTGTCGCGCGACGGATTGTTCTGCTCGGCAGTGACACGCACGGACAGATTGCGCTCCTGCCCGTCACGCTGAATCGTGATCTGGCCCTGGACCAGGCGGTGCTTGCCTTCGCGCGCGTTCTTCATCAGCTCGTCGAGCTCGGGCAGCACTTCGGACAGAGGATGGTCCAGCGTCTCCGATTCGGCGTGCCCGATCAGCTTTTCGGCGGAGCGATTGAGAATGCCGATGCTGCCGGAGCCATCGACGCCAATGATGCCGGCCGAGGCCGACGACAGCACCGCCTCGATGAAGCGGCGGCGGCTGTCGATCAGTTCGGAGGCATTGACGAGTTCATCGCGCTGGGTGCGCAATTCCTGGGTCATCTTGTTGAAGGTCTCGCCGAGCTGGGCGAGATCGCCTTCCGATCTGTGCACCGGCACCTGCACATGCAGGTCGCCGGTCGAAACCGTGCTGGCCGCGTTCATCAGCCGGCGGATCGGCGCTACGAGTCGGTCGGCGAAGTTCAGCCCGATCAGCACGGATGCCATTAGGATGGTCAGCGCGATCACCGCGAACATCAGCGCAAAGGCGATCTGGATGCCGTAGCGCTGCGCCTCCATCTCGGCATAGCCCTGGGCCTTGAGCTCGGTCTGCTTGAGCTGGCCCACCACGAATGGATCGAGCGGCCGCGCGACGTACAGAAATGTGTCGGAAAAAGCCGGCAGGCGGATGACCGCGGCGACATAGTTCTCGTCCGGCAACACGACCAGATAGGGTTCGGTATCGTTGACCAGATCGGGATTGTTGAGGATTTCTGGAGGCGGCGTGGCAAACCGCTGCTGGACGTCGGTTTCCACTAGCTTGTTGCCGTTCTTGTCGATCAGCATCGCGAACGGCAGGTTCCGCGCACTGGCGCTGTGTACGAAGAGCTGCTGGAAGGTGCCGCGGTCCTGATCGAACAGCGGTCGCGGCGTCTGATCGAGCTCGTCGGCGACCGCGAGAATGTCGCCCCGTATCGCGGCGGCGTGCTCGAAAGTGTAGGCCTTGGCGATGCTCACCGCGTTCTGGACCAGTTCGCGGGTCGGTCCGGTGAACAGCTGGTCCAGGCCACGATCGATCATGACGTTGGCGACCACCGCGACCACGACCGCGGGAACCGCGGCGATGACCGAGAACAGGCCGACCACCTGGACATGCAGACGTGCGGCCGCGCGGCCCCGGCGGCGGGCCTGAACCACCTTCCAGACCTCGCGCAGGATGAATCCGAGCAGAAGCAGGATCGTCGCGGCGTCGATCAGGTAGAACGAGTTGACGACCTGGGCGGTCGGCTCGATCCGGGTGAGCCCGGTCAGCACTACGAAGGTCAGGATCGCTGAGAGCAGCGCGATCGCGACCGCGAATGGCGCGAGCCATCGCCCCAGGGGCCAGCCCTTGGATTCGGGGAGCGACGGGTCGAACGGGGCGGTGGCCGATGTGTCTGCGGTCGTCATTCCAGCAATTGCAGATAGTGATGGCATGGAGGTTCGCGAAGCGCGAACTGATGCATTCATATCACATTGTTGCCGAATTGCGACAAATCCGCGGCGTGCCCTAGGGACGCGATACTTATAGGCTTTTCGTTCCGCCGGTAAGACGGTGCGGGCCGCTCCGCGGGCCGAATCAGCCGCCGCTGCGGTACACCTGAATGTCGAGATCCCGGATCTTCTTGCGCAGGGTGTTGCGGTTCAGCCCGAGCAGGTCGGCGGCGCGAATCTGGTTGCCCCTGGTCGCTGCGAGCGCGGCGGTCAGCAGCGGCACCTCGATCTCCCTGAGGATCCGGTGATATAGGCCCGGCGGCGGCACGCCATTGGGAAACCCTGCAAAATGCGAGGACAAATAGGCCTCGACAGCTCCGCCGAGATTGTCGATCCCCTGCGCCGCGCCCCCGTTTGAAGCGACCGCGGGCGGCGCGAGTTCGCCGTCGATCACCGAGCCCGTGATGACATCCTGCGGATAAAGCGCCGCTAGGCGCCGTGCCAGATTCTCCAGCTCGCGGACGTTACCTGGCCAGCGGTGCTGCTTCAGCCGCTCCAGGGCGGCCGCGTCGAGCTTCTTCGGCGGCAGGCCGTCCTTCTCGGCCAGCGCGAAGAAATGCCGCACCAGGTCTGGCAAATCCTCTATGCGCTCCCTGAGCGGCGGCAGCCGCAGCGGCACCACGTTGAGTCGGAAGAACAGGTCCTCGCGGAACAGCCCCTGCTGGATCAGGATGCGCAGGTCCTTGTTGCTGGCGGCGACGATTCGCACGTCGGTCTTGATCGGCGTGCGGCCGCCGACGGTAGTGTATTCGCCCTGCTGCAGCACGCGCAAAAGCCGAGTCTGCGCCTCCATCGGCATGTCGCCGATCTCGTCGAGGAACAGCGTGCCGCCCTCGGCCTGCTCGAAGCGGCCGGAGGCGCGGGTATTGGCCCCGGTGAAGGCGCCGCGCTCATGGCCGAACAGCTCCGATTCGATCAGGTCGCGCGGGATCGCGGCCATGTTGACCGCAACGAATGGGCCGTTCCGGCGCTTGCCATAGTCGTGCAACGCGCGCGCTACCAGTTCCTTACCGGTTCCTGATTCGCCCGAAATCATGACGGTGAGGTCGGTCTGCATCAGCCGCGCCAGCACCCGGTAGATCTCCTGCATGGCTGGCGAACGGCCGACCAGGGGAATCGAATCGAACTCGGAATCATCTGGCGCCGCGGCGGCCCTCTCTTTCGGCTCGGCCAACGCCCGGCCGACGATCGCGATCAGTTCCTTCAGGTCGAACGGTTTTGGTAGATATTCGTAGGCCCCGCGTTCGGAGGCGCGGATCGCGGTCATGAAGGTGTTTTGCGCGCTCATCACGATGACCGGCAGGTTCGGCCGCATCTTCTTGATGCGCGGCAACAGGTCGAAGGCATTCTCGTCCGGCATCACCACGTCGGTGATGACGAGATCGCCCTCGCCCTGGCT
>NZ_JAFATE010000573.1 GCF_019244115.1 Bradyrhizobium sp. | reverse complement strand
GCCGACGAAATATCCGCCGTCGCTGAAGCTCTCAATGCCCGACCTCGAAAGACGCTGGGCTGGAAAACTCCAGCCGAAGCGCTTGACCAGCTGATCTCATCAATGAAAATAACCGGCGTTGCGACGACCGATTGAATCCAAGGGATGTTCGGCCAATCCTGTGGTAACTGCCGCCAGCTTTTCTATTTGCTGGCGGGCCATGGGTGCGGCCTGCACCCGGCCTTCCCTGCGCCCTCTTCTGATGTCGAGGGTGCGAGAATGATGCACAACTCGGGCACACCATGCCGCGGGAAGGCGAAGATGTGGGTCAGCTTCAGCCCCCTATTCGGCTGTCATGCCCGCTTCAAGCGGGGCATCCAGTATTCCAGAGGCGGTCGTGCTTGAGCCGATAGGCCGCGGCGTACTGGATTGCCCGGTCACGCCGGGCAATGACAGTTCAGTTTGCTGTTTGAAACGTTGAATCCGAAAAAGCTCGCCCGCGTCACGCCGCGCGCATGCTCGCGATCCCGCCGGCGATGATCTGCATCACCACGCCGGCCATCCAGCCAAGCATGATGACGATGGTCCAGAACATCTCGGGCGTCTCGCGCGAGACGATGACGCCGACCGAGACGAACGCGGTCAGGGTCGCGAGAAACGTGCCGACCGCGCTCAGGAACTCGGCCTGGTCGATCGGCGCGCGGGCGCTCGCCGCCTGCGCTTGCGGCGGCATCGGCGGCGTATCGATGCCGAGATAGAAGCCGACCGCGCCGACCAGCATCATGAACAGCAGGAACGCCTGGTTGGTGAGCCAGGGGACGCTGGAGCCGACATGGGCGGCGACGAACAGGCCGCAGGCGGCGCCCGCCATCGCGAGGCCGGTGCGTTCGAGAAAGTGGGCGAATTTCCTGACCCTGGTCTGCATCGACGCTCTCCTCAGCACGCTGGAAGCATCATACGCGCCCGGTGCTTCATTGCACGCGGGCCCGCCCCCCCACGTCAAGCGATCCCAGGCGGTCGCGCGACAACGGCGACCCCCTGCAATCGTTCCCACCAGAGCCTGCGCCGCGCGGCGGAGACTTTTGGCAAAACTCCGCCGCGCCGCCTTACTCACGCCGCTTTGGGCATCCCGGCGTCGAGATGTTTTAGCCGCGGCAGCACCTCATTCTTGAGCAGCGAGAGCGAATGATGCCAGGCCTCAGCCTTGTGCTTGTAGTCGAAGCCGAACACCAGCAGCACGCCAAAGCCGCCGACCTCGTGCCATATCTGCTCGATCTTTTCGGTGACCGTCGCGGGCGAGCCGACGATCCAGTTGCGCCGTGCGCAGTATTCGACCGTCACGTCGCTGTCGGGCACCTCGGGCGCGTGCTTCAGATAGTCCTTGAAACCGAAATGACCGAGCAGCGGCAGAAAATATTCGCTCATCATGCGGCCCATCATGTCGCCGGCCGAGAGCTTCCACGCCTCCTCGTCGGTATCGGCGACGAACACCTCGCGCACCAGCCGCCAGTCGCGCCGGCTCGGCTTGCGTCCGGTTTTGGCGGCGCCCGCCTCCACCGAATCCCAGTGGCTGCCGACATAGGCCGGGTTGAGGTTGAGGCTCATCGGAATGAAGCCGCGCTCGCCGGCAAGTTTCAGCGTGTCGGAGTTTTTCGACAGGCCGGCGACGCCGATCGGCGGATGCGGCGTTTGCAGCGGCTTGAGATGAGGTTTGAGAAAATCGAACATCGAGTCCGGCTTGTTCACCGTCCAGAATTTGCCCTTGTAGGTGAACGGCGCCGGCTCGCTCCACAGTTTCAGGATGATGTCGAGCGCCTCGCGCGTCATGTCCCGGTTCTGGCCGCTCATGCCGTCGACATTGAACATCGCCCAGTCGCTCGGCAGGCCGGAAGCTGCGACGCCGAAATTCAGCCGGCCGTTCGCAAGGTGGTCGAGCATCGCGACGCGATTGGCGAGCTCGGCGGGATGGTGATAGGGCAAGAGGAAGCCACCGGGGCCGAGTCGGATATTTTTGGTCTGCAGCAGCGCCTGCGCGAGGATGAGATCGGGCGCGGGATGCGGCTCCCATGGCGCGGTGTGGTGCTCGCCGATCCAGGCCTCCTGGTAGCCGAGTTCGTCAAGCCACCGAAGCGTCTGCAGGTCCCAATCCTGGCCCTCCTTCAAGCCGCACTCCGGCGGATGCGAGGGCATCGAGAAATATCCGAGTTCCATGGGTCTTCCTCTCGCTGTTGCTCTTGTGACGCGCCGTTTCGCCGACGCGTTCGTTCACGCACAACATCGAGAACAGACGATCGGATCCCGGTGGCCTCCAAATCTCGTCGCGCGTGGCAGGCAAAGCCTAGCACGTTGCATGATGCGCACAATCGTTGCTGTGCTGCGG
>NZ_JAFATE010000093.1 GCF_019244115.1 Bradyrhizobium sp. | reverse complement strand
GCCGACATTGTTGTCGTCGAGGCTGTCGTTGTTGGCACGCAGGTTTTCCGGGTTGCCGAAGCGGACATAGGCGTACTCGGCCCGCAGCTCCAGTCCGGTGTTGGGCAGGCGATAGCGGGCCTCGGTATCGAGGATCAGCATGCTGTTGGAGCCGAGCAGACGACCGTCGTCGCCATAGGCGCCACGCGGCGTGATGTTCGGCGAGTAGTAGACGGCCGAACTGCCGGCGAAGCCGGGAATGAACGAGGGCGTGTAGCTCAGCCGGCCGGCAAAGGCGATCTGGTTGCTCATCTGGGTGAAATCGCCGAGCGGCGCGTGCGCGAAGGCGAGCGCGTCGAGGCCGGTGACGCCGGCTGCATAGCCGCCCGGGATCGGAGCCCCGTTCGCGCCGCGATGGTCGAAATCGTCTCCAAAATCCTCGGCGCTCTGGCTGAACTGGACCTGGTAGTTCAGGCCGTCGACGATCTTGCCGTAGAAGCCGGCGGATGGAGCTACCCAGGTGGTCGGGATCAGGCCGTTGGCGAGCTCCGGCCGCTGCACGCTGTAGAACAGGGTCGGCTCGTGATAGAGATTGTTGAACGAGATCGGCACGAGATCGACGCCCGGCGAGCGCAGCGTGAAGTGATCGTTGACGCGGAGGTCGAAGAAGGCCTGCTCGATTTCGGCGGTGCCGTGCAGCTTGTCGTCGTTGTCGAAGCCGGCGCCGGCGTGCTCGAACTCGATTTCGGCGTTGAACACGATATTGTCGGTGACCTGGTAGGTCGGCAGCAGCACCAGGCGGGCCATGTCAAAGCCGTTCTGCCACTGGCCGTTGGCGTTGGGATTCTGCACCGAGCCGAACTTGACCTCGCCGTACATCCCGATCTTCATGCCGGGAATCCCAGGCACCGGGTTGGCGCCCGCCCCGAACAAGTCGTTCTTCTTGTCCGAGGCGGTGTCGGCGACGGCCTTGGCCATCGCGTCGGTCGGCTGAAGCGGCGTGGCGGTCGGTTTTGCGCCGTTCACAGCGCGCGGTCCGCCCGACTGGGGCGGCGTTGCCGGTGCCGCCTGGGCCGTCGCCGGCGGCTGCTGCTTCCTTTGCCTGAGCTCGGACTCGAGCGTCCGCATGCGCTTTTCCATCGCTTCCAGCTTCTGCATCAAGAGCTGGTTGGTGACCGCGGCCTGATCGGCCTGCGATGAGCCAGCATCGGCCGCGCGCACCGCGACGCTGCTGACGCTCAGCAAGAACGACGCCGCCACCAGCGTCGTCGTTGTACGGGCCCATCCCCGAGCATTCATGTTCCCGGAATTCCGCTGCCAGACAGAGACTTGATCACTCGACAGCATGAGCGCTTCCGGACTCGCGCACTCACGGTTCGACATGAGGCTTAACCCCCGATTGTATTTTTCTAGGAACACTATTGCCCTTAGAAACAGCAAAATGCATTGCCAGCCTTGCTTTAACCAAGATTCGGAACCGATAAAGACTGATTTCCGACACGCCAGAGGTCGTCGACAGCCTTAGATAAATTCCAGAATAAAAAACACGCGGGGGTTTGCCACGCTCTGGTTGTAGGCTGGCATTGAGCCTACGGTTGCGCTTGAGGATCGGCTCGCGATTCGCCGGCGGTATCGGCGAGCAATATCAGCGCGGAAAATTGACAACCAAGGCGCGACGATTGGCGCAGCGTCGATGCAACCGACGATACGCTGGTTCCAAAATGCCACACTTGCCACAATTCGGATACAACCGGAAACGCGCGGTGCTGAAGGGCTCAGCCCGACTGCGACGAGGAGTTGCGTCGTCGGTCGCGTCGTTGCACCGGGGTGACGTATGACGCCAGCCGAGACTCGCCGCGGCTTGCGTGAAGAAAATGCGACAAAAAAACCGAGCCTCCGTTCCAATGGATCGGGACGGAGGCTCGAAAATGTCCAACAACCAAAGGCGGGCCTGGGGGCGCGCCGCCGCGACAGGCGGCCGGATCACCGCCCGCGCATCAAATCATTTATGGTAGTGATGGTGATGATGGTGGCGATGATGGTGATGATGGACTTCCTTTGACTCCGCCGCCATCGCGTTGCTCGGCTTTGCGCCGGCCGCATCCGCCTTTGCCGCATCCGCTTTCACGGTGATGGTGATGACCTCGGACTTGACCGGCGGGTTGAAAGGAACGTGGGTCCAGTCGCCGAGCATGAGCTGCAGGGTGTGCTTGCCGGGCGGCAGCGTCACCGTGGTTTCGGTCTGGCCCTTGCCGAAATGGACATGCTGTTCATCGACCGTGATCGGCTGCGTCATTTCCTCCGCCGACAGCGTCTTGTCGATCAGCAGGTGGTGATGCCCGACGTTCGGCTTGTCGACGCCGGACGGCGCGACGCCCATGTTCGAGCTGAGGCCGAAAATCACCTTGAACGGGCTGGTGACCGTATCACCATCCTTGAGGTTGACGAAATAGGAGTGCGCGCCTTCGGGTGACTTCGATTGCCCCGAATCCGCTTGCGCAGGCGCGGCAGCCGGCGGTGTCGTCGCTTGCTGGGCCGACGCTGGCCCGATCAGGGCCGCGAATGCGGCGACAGTCAGTGCGCCGAGACAAAGTTTGAGCATGGTAGCCTCTCGATAAAGTGTGACGAAGGGAAAATCGGACGATGGTGGGAAGTGGAAATAGCGCCGACGCGATTGACGCCGCCAGCCACACGCTCCGGTCGCATCGTCCCTGGCCAGATCTCGTCTGACGAGAAAGTGTTGACATTCCATCACGCGCCGCTGCTCGCTATCTTTGGATACAAAATGTCAAACGCGGCCAAAGCGTGACACGTTGAAGCCGTAACTCTTTGGCGGTTGCAAGAGTACGAAGCTGCATTAATCAGTGGTTGCATGGTGTAAAAAATGCATCTTTCAGTCGTGTGCTCGCGGCCAGGTCGAGCACGCGCATCGCGCCGTTTTTCGGCAATTCGGGCCGCGAGATCGCGACGCGAATGACTTTGAACGCATCAAAGTGGAGGCAGATGGCCAAAAGCCGGCCAAAATGCACATTCGAGAAATTCCAAACTCGACAGGAACGGTGGCGAACGTAACCCGCTCCAACGCATCAAATGATCGTTAGTTTAGCCTGCTCCGCTCATCCAACGAAGGTCGACGGTCCTGATCGCAGGCGCGGGAGAGCGCGCCGGTGGGGGCAATCCCTGAAACTTTCTTGGTCGTGAGCCCTGATCGGTTTCTTTTGCCGCAGTTCGGGCGCATCAAGACATCGCCGGAACGTCGTGAACTCGCGCGCATCGAGGCCGCAGGAAAGTTCGCGCTCGATGCGAACCACGAATTTCTCGATCTCGCCATAGACCTCGCGGCCGGCCGCTATGAGCCCGCAGCCCGGCACGGTGCCGATGCTTCAGCGTTGTGCGGCTACGCCATCGGCGAGGTCGTGAGCGTTCTCGTTCCGCACGGCGTGGCCTGCGCGGTTCCGCGCGACGAAACGGACGACGACATCGGCCTGCATCGGAGCTTGACACGCTGCTTGCGTGTTCTCATTATGTTCTTGTAGAGATGCCGATACACATCCGGGGATGAACGATCGGGATGGCTATGGCAGCCACCATCCTCCACGCGGATCTCGATGCCTTCTACGCGTCGGTCGAGCAGCTGCTTGACCCGTCATTGCGCGGAAAGCCGATCGCCGTCGGTGGAGGGGTCGTGCTTGCGGCGTCCTACGAGGCCCGGGCGTTCGGCGTCCGCGGCGGCATGCCGGGTCGGCAGGCGCAAGAACTCTGTCCGCAACTCATCTTCGTCAGCGGGCATTTCAAGGAGTACCAGCGGCTCGGCGACGCCGCGATCGAGGTGATCGGCGATTTCACGCCGCTGGTCGAACGGATTTCCATCGATGAGGCGTTTGCCGATGTCGCAGGCTGCACCCATCTGTTTGGTCCGCCTCCCGACATTGCCAAGGCGATCCGCGCCCGCGTGCGGACCGAGCTTGGCCTTCCCATTTCGATCGGTGTCGCGCGGACCAAACATCTGGCAAAAATTGCCTCGCAGGTGGCCAAGCCCGACGGGCTGGTCGTGGTCGATCCAGCCGTCGAGCTGAAATTCCTTCACCACCTGCCCGTCGAACTGATGTGGGGCGTCGGTCCGGTCACCAAGGCGCGGCTCGCCGAAATCGGCGTGCTGACGATCGGACAGCTTGCGACGACTCCGGGATGGTCGCTCGAACGGTTGCTCGGTCCCGCGGCTGGCGAGAAGCTTGCTGATCTCGCGTGGAATCGCGATCCCAGGACGATCAGGACAAGTCATCGCGCCCGATCGGCCGGCGCACAATCCGCGATTGGCACAAAGCCCGCCGAGGAGGGCGTTTTTCGGCCAACCCTGCTTCACCTTGCCGACCGGATCGCGAGCCGGCTCCGGGCCAAGTCGAGATCGGGCCGGACCGTCACGGTCCGTGTTCGTTTCGCCGACCTCAACTCGGTCACTCGCTCGGTCACGCTGGATGCGCCGATCTCCGCGACCATGATTCTTGCGGAACTCGCCGACGAATTGGTGCGTGCACTCCTTGCAGAGCATCCGCAGGAGCGGAGCATTTCGCTGCTCGCGATCTCGGTGTCGCATTTCGAAGAGCATTGGGATCTGGAGCTCGAACTGCCGCTCGGCCTTCGGGATGAGCGCCGCCGACCCGGCACAAAAATAGGTACTGCGCGTCTGGCCGCCGACCGGGCTGTCGACCAGATCCGCAACCGCTTCGGCTGGGATGCCATCGGATACGGACGGGCGGCGCTGGGCATTTTTGGTTCCGTTCCCGACGAGTTTCGCAGGCTCGCCGAAAAGGAACTTTGACTGTCGGTGCTCGGCGGGGTGCGTGGTTTCGACTCTATTTTTGCGTGCGAGTGCCGATCGGGGGGACTCCGGTCGGTGTCGACGCCGCGTTTTTGCCAAAAACATGGGCGCGGCTTTGCGAGGGCAATCAGCGATGATTCGTCGGCCAGGTCGCAAGTCTGATTCGAGAGAACTCCTGACCCGGGCGTCATCTGCGCCGGTTCCATCGAGCAACCGGCAAAAGATGAACGTGAGTTGCGGACCCACCCTAGTTGCGTGAATTCGCGCCGGATTTCAGCTAGAGTGAGGCAGGATGCATCACCATACGGCTTTCCACGATCCCGTTCTGGTCGCGCTGTCGGTCCTGATCGCCGCGCTCGCCTCCTACACTGCGCTCGATCTCGCAACGCGGATGCGGGCTGCATCGGGGCGCGCGAGCCGCGCCTGGCTTGCGGCGGCCGCGATCGCCATGGGTGGCGGCATCTGGTCGATGCATTTCGTCGGCATGCTGGCCTTCAGCCTGCCTGGAATCGAGGTGGCGTACGATCCGCTGCAGACGCTGCTCTCGCTTGTCATACCCATCGTCGTTGCGGCCGGCGCGTTTGCAGTCGTCGGACGGCGCCCGCGCGCGCTCTTCGTGTCCGGTTGCGCGATGGGGCTCGCCATTTCGGCCATGCATTATACCGGGATGAGCGCGATGCGGATGGCGGCGTCCATCGCCTACGATCCACGTTGGGTCGTGACGTCGATCGTCATCGCCGTCAGTGCCTCGGTGGTGGCGCTGTGGCTCGCCTTCCGCAACACGAGTGCCGTGCAGCGGCTGATCGCCGGGCTCGTGATGGGGCTCGCCATCTCCGGCATGCATTATGCCGCGATGAGCGGCGCTTCGTTCGTGCCGGCGGTCTCCATTGCGGAGCATGCCGGACGCTCCGTGGTCGGTCAGGCACCGCTCGCATTCCTGCTCGCCGGCACGACCATCATCATCCTGAGCATCGGGCTCGCTGCCGCTATCTACGACCGCGCGAGGGCCGAGCGCGCCGTGCGCGAGGCCGATGCGCTCCGGCGCAGCGAGGAACGCTTCCGGCTGCTCGTGGAGGGCGTCGCCGACCATGCGATCTTCATGCTCGAGCCCGACGGGCGCGTCGGCAACTGGAACCACGGCGCGCGCCGGCTGATCGGATACGGCGACGACATCGTGGGGACCAGCCACACCATCTTCTATGCGGACGACGACTGTGCGGCCGGGCTGCCGGCGCGCGCACTGATCGAGGCGGAACGGGAGGGAAAGTCCGCGACCGAAGGCTGGTGCATGCGCAAGGACGGCAGCCGCTTCTGGGCCGAGGTGACCATCGTCGCGGTTCACAATGAAAGCGGGGGGATCATCGGCTTTGCCAAGATCGTGCGTGACGTCAGCGAACGGCGGCGGGCGCAGGAGGCGCTGGAGCGGACGCGTGAAGCATTGGTGATGTCGCAGAAGATGGACACGATCGGCCAGCTGACCGGCGGCATCGCTCACGATTTCAACAATCTGCTCGCCGCCATTCTCGGCAGCCTCGAACTCCTGAAAAAGCGGCTGAACCTGGACGATCCGAAAGTCGTCCGGCTGGTCGACAACGCCATGCAGGGCGCGCTGCGCGGCGCCTCTCTGACCCAGCGCATGCTTGCGTTCGCGCGCAAGCAGGATCTCAAGCCGGTGGTGGTCGACGTGCCTGAACTGGTGCGGGGCATGACCTCGCTATTGAAATTCGACGCGGGCATCCGGATCGAAACGCGGTTTCCGATGGGCCTGCCGAAGGTCAAAGCCGACGCGAACCAGCTCGAGCTTGCCATCTTGAATCTCGCCGTGAACGCACGCGACGCGATGCCGAACGGTGGCGCGATCACGATTGCCGCGCGCCAAGATCATGACGGGAACAGCGGTCCGGCAAAGCGCCATGTTGCGCTTTCAGTGACCGACACGGGCTGCGGCATGGACGAGGCGACGCTCAAACACGCGCAGGAACCCTTCTTCACGACGAAGGGCGTCGGCAAGGGCACCGGCCTCGGGCTGTCGATGGTGAACGGTCTTGCGGAGCAATCCGGCGGCAGGCTCGTCCTCAAGAGCAAGCCCGGAGAGGGCACGACGGCCGAGATCTGGCTGCCGGTCGCCGAAGAGGTGGAGGCGCAGCCGCCGCGCGCCGAGCCGATCGTCTCGATGTCTCGAAGCAGCCGCAGGCTTTCCGTGCTGGTCGTCGACGACGACCTCCTGGTGCTCGAGAACACCGCGGCGATGCTGGAGGATTTTGGGCATGCCGTCGTCGAAGCGCGCTCGGGCGAAGAGGCCTTGGCGTTGCTCCGTCGCACGCGAACCATCGACCTCGTTGTGACGGACTATGCCATGCCGGGGATGAACGGCCTGCAGCTTGCCGACGCAGTGGCCGCGGAGCGTCCGGGGACGGTGTTTCTTCTGAGCACCGGCTACGCGGAACTGCCGAGCGGCGAGCGTTCAAGCCTGCCCCGCGTCTCAAAGCCTTTCGATCAGGCCGCGCTGCTGAAGGCCATCGAGGCGGCCATGCGCGAGAGCGAGCCGGCGGGATCCGTGGTCGCCTTTCGGCCGAAGAGCGCGTGATGCGGCTCGTGAGGCGACGGCGCCGAGCGGCCGCAGCCGCCGAACCCATGACTGGCGCTTTGGCGTTCGCGATGGATTACTGACAAAATTGTCATAAATTAATTTTCAGAGGCGAGACTCGGCGTAAGCTTCCAGAAGTTTGGCGCTCGAGCGGGACAATGCCGATCAATCGCTTGCTCATGGACGGCAAGCTCGCACCGGGAGAAGCCGAGCGGCTGAACCGCGCACTCAAGCTGGTGCTGGGCACGCTGCATCTGGTGGACCGCAACGATCCCCTGACAGATTTGATCGCAAAGAAGGTCATCGAGGTCGGCGCGTCGGGCGTGGAGGATCCGAAAGAGATTTCCAGCATCGTCATTAAGCAGCTCCGAATTGGCTGACCGCACCGCGTCCCTCGGCGCGCCTGGCTGGTTCCATCGGTTCCATGGTCGGCGCGGTTTCGCGTCAGAGGCGAGCCGGGCTGCCGATCTCGCGCGTCGATTTCACCGCGTTGCGGGAACCTTTCGGGGTTTCAGTCCGTTTAGGAAGACTTTGCGAAGTTGCGGAAATCTCCGGTCAGGGGCGGCCGGGGGCAGAAGGACAGTGTCCGCCAAGACACACCTTGGTCGGAGAGTTGGCATATGGACATCCAGGCAGGGACGCCATCCGTCATCGACAATATCCAATCGCTCGCGCCTCTGATCTGGCGGAATCCTCCCACGGAATTTCTCGAACAGCTGCCGGTTGCCGTCTACGCCTGCGATGCGCGCGGCCACATTCTCTGGTTCAATTCGCATGCAGCGGAACTGTGGGGCCGCGCGCCGCGCGTCGGCGACGACGGCGAGCTCTTTTGCGGTGCGTACAAGCTTTTCTTCGATGGGCGCCTGATCTCGCGTCAGCAGACGCCAATGGCCGAGGTTTTGCGGACGGGAAAACCCATCCACGGGGTGGAAGGACGGGTGGAGAGACCGGACGGTTCGCACATCTGGGCCGTGGTGCGTATCCGGCCGATCACTGATGAGGATGGCAATACGGTCGGCGCCATCAATTGCTTCCACGAACGCGTCGGCGGCTGGTTTGAGACGGCGGAGTGGCCTCCCAACGATCGGACGCGCATCGAAGACGAGCGCTTGGCAGCGACCTATGAGAACGTCGGCGCCGGCATCGTCGAGGTCGACCAGGACGGCCGTATGCTGCGGGTCAACCTGCAGCTATGCCATCTGACGGGCTACGCGGCTTCCGAGCTGCTTGGCAGAACGATTTTCGAGGAGACGGTACCTGAAGACGTGCCTGAGGATCGCAGTCATTTTCGCCGTCAGCTTGCGGGCGAAATCGAGCGCTACAGCATCGAGAAGCGCATCTACCGCAAGGACGGCGGGCACATCTGGGCGTCGGTGACCTCGTCCAGCGTCCGCGACGCCGCCGGAAAATTCCTCTATGCGGTTCGCGTGCAGCACGACATCACCGACCGCAAACGCGCCGAGCTGGCGCTTGCCCGGCGCGTGGAAGAGCAGGATGCGCTGTTTGCGTTCTCGGAGAGGCTGCAGCACTGCGCATCGGCCGAACAGGTCCATAACGCCGCGCTCGACGCGATTACGCGGGCTTTGGGCTGCGAGCGAGCGTCCATTCTGCTGTTCGACGGGGCCCGCGTCATGCGGTTCGTTGCATGGCGCGGCCTCTCCGAAACCTATCGGGGGGCGGTCGAGGGGCATTCGCCATGGGCGCCGGATGAAGCCGACCCGCATCCCCTGTGGTTCGAGGACGTTACGCTTGCCGATCTGCCTGACGAGCTGAAACGGACGATCGTGAGCGAAGGGATTCAGTCGGCGGCCTTCATCCCGATCGTGCAGGACGGCCGGTTGTCCGGCAAGTTCATGGCCTACCATGGCGTTGCACACCGCTTCACCGAGGCCGAGCTCGACATCGCTCTCACGCTGGCGCGCCTGCTCGGCTTCAGCCTGGCCCGCCTCGCGGGGGACGAGGCTCGCAGACTGGCCGAGCGCGACGCGCAGCAGCTGGCTGCCATCGTCGAATCCTCCGAGGACGCGATCGTCAGCAAGGACCTCGACGGCGTCATCCAGACCTGGAACGACGGCGCAGAGCGGTTGTTCGGCTATGAGAGGGATGAGGTGATCGGGCAACCCATCACGCTCCTGATACCTGCCGACCGCCAGAATGAAGAGCCCGGAATTCTGGCGAAGATCAGGGCCGGCGAACGCGTCGACCACTTCGAAACCATACGTCGTCGCAAGGACGGAAGCCTCCTCGACATCTCGCTGACGATATCTCCGATCCGCGACCGCGCCGGGCGCATTGTCGGCGCCTCGAAGATTGCGCGGGACATCACGGAGCGCAAGCGCGTCGAGGCCCGGCTGCGGGAAAGCGAGCAGCGCCTGCAGGAGCTGCTCGCGGCAATTCCCGCGGCGATCTACACGACGGATGCGGACGGCCGGATCACCTATTTCAACCAGGTCGCGGTCGACTTCGCCGGCCGGACGCCAACCCTCGGCAGCGACGAGTGGTGCGTGACCTGGAAGCTCTATCATCCCGACGGTACACCATTGCCGCACGACCAGTGTCCGATGGCGATCGCGCTGAAGGAAGGCCGGGTGGTGCGCGGTGTGGAGGCCGTTGCCGAACGGCCGGACGGCACGCGCGTGCCGTTCGTGCCGTTTCCGACGCCGCTCCGCGATGCCTCGGGAAAGATCGTCGGCGCGATCAACATGCTCGTCGACTTGAGCGAGCGCAAGCAGGCCGAGACGCAGCAACGCCTGCTGCTCAACGAGCTGAACCATCGAACCAAGAACAACATGCAGACCCTGCAGTCCCTGTTGTTCGGTGCGGCGCGGGGCACCCGGAGCGAGGAAGCCCGTCGCGTCCTCGACGAGGCAAGCGGACGGATCGCGGCGATGGCGGCCGCGCAGCGCGTCTTCTACGGCACGAGCGATGCGAACCGGTTTTCCGTGGATGAGTTCCTTGGTGCCGTCATCGAGACGGTGCGGCAGACGCTGCCGACGGACGTGGTGATCGTGCGCGAGCCGGCGAGCGGCGTGCTCGCCAATGATTTCGCCATGCCGCTCGCGTTGATCCTGAACGAGCTTTTGACCAATGCCGCCAGGCACGGCACCAAGGACTCGGCGAAAGATAGGGTGCGGGTCGGTCTGATCGAGCACGCGGGACAGTTCGAACTCCACGTCGAGGACGACGGGGCCGGCTTCGACCTGGATGCCGTCCGCAACACATCGTCCGGTCTGCGTCTCGTGCTTGGTCTTGCCCGCCAGCTTCGCGCCGATTTCGCGGTGACGAGAATGCCGTCTCGCGTCAGCCTTCGCTTCGCGGCGGAGAGAGGCGCATGATGCAGCCTCCGTACCGCACCTCGGGGCCGCGATCGGCCGCTCCGCCGGATCAGCCGCGGGCTGAACCTGTTGAAAGGCAGCAAGCGGAAACCGCCGGGCAAGCCGGTGCAGGGTCGGGGATATTGATCGTCGAAGACGACTTTCTGATCGCGATGCAGGCCGAGATCGCGCTGGTTGACGCCGGATTTAGCGTCGTCGGCGTGGCCGCGGCGGCCGACGAAGCGTTGGTTCTGGCAAGGGAGCGCAGGCCCGCCATTGCCGTCGTGGATATCCGTGTCGCCGGGCCGCGCGATGGGATCGATGCCGCCGGCGATCTGTTTCGCGAACTCGGTGTGCGCTCTGTGTTCGCGACCGCCCATGATGATCAGCAGACGCGCGCGCGCGCCGAGCCCTTCGCACCCCTCGGCTGGTTGACCAAGCCCTATACGATGGCCTCTCTGATCAACGTGATTCGAGCCGCCCTTTCGAAGCCGAATTGATGCCGCACGGGATCAGTGCGCTCGCGCGCTCGAAGGTCATTGCGTCGGTCTGCCGTTGCCGGGCGGATGAGTGCGCTGTTTCCCCCTCGGGGCAGCAGAGACGGTTCGAGGGCAGCCGCAACGGTCATTGCCGATCCTGAGATTCCGCAATTTCTCACCCTTGCTTAATTCCCCTAAGTATCGGAAGCTGGAATCTCACCGGGCCGATAGAGCTCGGCCGCGAGGCGCCATCTGAATCGAGTGAACAGGGCGCCCTCGACGAAGTGCCGTTTGGGAGGACGCTTTGCCTGTTCTTGAGTTGCAAGGCATTACCAAGCATTTCGGCGCGATCCATGCCCTCACGGGCGTGGACATGTCGCTCGAGCCCGGCGAAGCGCTGGGGCTGATGGGCGACAACGGCGCCGGCAAATCGACCCTGGTCAAGATCATCGCCGGCAACTTTCCGCCAACCGGCGGGGAAATCCGTATCGACGGCCAGCCGGTGCAGTTTTCGAAGCCGGTCGAGGCGCGCGAAAAGGGCATCGAGATCGTCTACCAGGACCTCGCGCTGTGCAACAATCTGACCGCCGCCGCCAATGTGTTTCTCGGCCGCGAGATCAAGTCGGGCATCGGTCCGATCCGCTGGCTCAATCACGCCGCCATGGTCAAGCGGGCCGGCCAGCTCTTCGCCGAACTGAAATCGGAGACCCGGCCGCGCCATCTGGTGCGCCAGATGTCCGGCGGTCAGCGCCAGGCGGTCGCAATCGCGCGCACCCGCCTCTCCAATCCGAAAATCGTACTGATGGACGAGCCGACCGCCGCGATCAGCGTGCGGCAGGTCGCCGAGGTGCTCGACCTGATCCGCCGCCTGCGCGAGCACGGCATCGGCGTGGTTCTGATCAGCCACCGCATGCCGGACGTCTTCGCGGTCTGCGACCGTGTCATGGTGATGCGCCGCGGCCGCAAGGTGGCGGACAAGATGATCAAGGACTCTTCGCCCGAGGAAGTGACGGGCCTCATCACCGGGGCGATCCATGGCGGTTGAAACACATGTCTCCGTCGGCCAGGAAGCGGCTTCGCTCGCGGACGCTGGCCTCGACACCCGCGAGAAGAGCCTTCTCGAAAGAACTTTCGGCAACCAGGCATTCTGGGTCACGGTCGCACTTGCCGTGATCTGCGGCGTGATGAGCTATTGGGAGCCGGTGTTCGCGACCGAGGACAATTTCTTCAACATCACGCGAAATTTTGCTTTCATCGGGGTCATGGCGCTCGGCATGACGCCGGTCATCATCACCGGCGGCATCGACCTTTCGGTCGGTTCGACCATGGGCCTGGTTGCGATCGTTTGCGGTCTCGTGCTGCTCAAGCAGCCGATCGACTACATGCCGGACTGGTGGAACGCGGCGACCTGGACGCATTCCTGGTGGATGGCGGTGATGCTTGGCCTTTTGGCTGGCGCGCTGGTCGGCTGGGTCAATGGCGTGCTGATCGCCTTTGTCGGCCTGCCGCCGTTCGTCGTCACCTTGGGCATGCTCTCGGCGGTCCGCTCGCTGGCGGTGATCCTGTCGCAGAACCGCATGCTCTACGCTTTCAGGCCCGATCAGGCGGCAACGTTTAAACAGATTGGCGGCGGCGAGAATTTTGGGATGGCGCTTGTCGGCGGGTTCCGGCTGTCCAATCCCTTCCTCATCCTGGTGATCCTGACGCTGGCGCTCGGGCTGGTCCTGAAGATGTCGAGTTGGGGTCGGCACATCCTGGCGATCGGCGGCAACGAGCAGGCTGCCAATCTCACCGGCGTGCCGGTCAAACGAGTCAAGGTCGGGGCCTATGTCCTGTGCTCGCTTTCGGCGGCGCTCGCCGCGATCCTGAGCGTCGGCTGGTCGGGCTCGGCCAACAACAGCCTCGGCCAGTCCTACGAGCTATTGGCCATCGCTTCCGCCGTTATCGGCGGCGCCAATCTGATGGGCGGCGAAGGCACCGCCTATGGCGCCTTCATCGGCTCGGCGCTGATCTTCGTGATCCGCAATTCGCTTCTGATGGCGGGCGTCGATTCCAACTGGCAGGGGCTGTTTGTCGGCGCTTTCATCGTTCTCGCCGTCGTGCTCGAAAAGGTGCGCGGCAGGAGACGCGAGTGACCCGGAACACGGGCGTCGCGAATAGGGAGAGAGACCTCAACACAATGGGAGGGTAGCTGATGTTGAAATACGCTCTGACGACCGCGCTCGCCACCGGTGCTCTGCTCGCGCTCGCGAGCGGCGCTTCGGCCGCGGACAAGAAATACACTTTCGCGCTGGTGCCGAAAAACACCAACAATCCGTTCTTCGATCAGGCTCTGGCAGGCTGCAAGAAGGCCGAGAAGGAGCTGAACGGTAAGATCGAATGCCTCTATATCGGTCCGGGCGAGCATGGCGGCGGTGATGAAGAGGCGCAGATCGTCGCCGACCTGATCACCAAGAAGGTTGACGGCATCGGCGTGTCGCCATCGAACGCGGCGGCAATCGCCGCGGCGCTGCAGGGCGCCAAGGCAGCGAACATCCCGATCCTGACCTGGGACTCGGACCTGCTCGACCAGGACAAGGCCCTGCGCACCGCCTATATCGGCACGCATAATTATGACATCGGCGTCAACCTCGCCAAGCTTGCCATGCAGATCAAGCCGAAAGGCGGGAACATCTGCATCCAGTCGGGCGGCGCGGCGGCGGCCAATCACAACGAGCGCATGCAGGGCATCCGCGACACCCTCGCCGGCAAGAAGAGTGCGGAATCGCCCGGCGAACGTCTGGCCGGCGCGAACGGCTGGACCGAAGTGGCCGGCTGCCCGCTCTACACCAATGACGACTTCGCGGTCGCCAATCAGCAGATGGAGGACATCCTCAACAAGTACCCCGATCTGGATGCATTCATCCCGACCGGCGGCTTCCCGCAATTCCTGCCGGACGCCTATGCCAAAACCGCGGAAAAGGTGAAGGACAAGATCGCCTCGGGCAAGCTTGCGCTCGTGGTCGCCGATACGCTGCCCGTGCAGATCGACCTGATGAAGAAAGGCTTGTCGGCTGGCCAGGTTGGCCAGCGGCCGTTCGAGATGGGCTACAAGGTGATGTATTCCCTGCTCGACATGAAGGAAGGCAAGCCGGCGCCGAAAGATCCGACCTATACCGGCCTCGACGTCTGTACGCCGAAGACGGCCGACACTTGCGTGGGCGGAGGTTCGTAACCGCGTTGCACATATCGCGTGAGAACGGCGGGGCTTCGGCCCCGCCTTTTTGCAGACGTCGTCCCGGTCATCGTGCGCAATCTCACCCAGCCTGCGATAAGGGTTGCACAACCTGACCTTTGCGAATCGAAGACATGCCTAAGGACTACGAAGAGCTCATCCGCGTCATCCACGAACGCTACGAGGATATGAACAGATCCTATCAGCGTATCGCGCTCTATCTCACGCAAAACCCCAACGACGTTGCGGTCAAGTCGATGAATGCCATCGCCGAAACCTGCGGGCTTCATGCGTCCAGCTTCGTCCGTTTCGCCCAGATGCTCGGCTATGGGGGTTTCAAGGAGCTCCAGGCCGTCTTCCAGAAGCGGCTGTCGACCGCTGCCCCGGGTTTTGAAGCACGCATCAAGGCGCTCGAAACCGAGCTGAGCGACCGTGGCAATGCCGGCGGCGGCGCGTTTCTTCACGAGCTCGTGCTGCGCGATATCGCCTCACTGCAGGAATTGCTCAGCAATATTCCGGCCAAGACCATCGATAAGGCGATCCGCAGGCTGGAAGCGGCTGATACCATCTATCTGCTCGGCCAGCTCCGTTCGGCGCCTGTGGTGGATCTGCTCCGCTATATCCTGACCATGCTGGGCAAGCGGGTCGTGCTGCTCGACGCCGGCGGCGGACTTGCGACCCACATGGCGCGCGCGATCCGCAGGTCGGATCTGTTGTTTGCGGTATCGTTCCGCTTCTACGCCACCGAGGTCGTCAACATCGTCGAGCAGGCCGCCTCGCGCGGGGTTCCCATCATCGCCATCACCGACTCGACGCTTTCGCCGCTTGCCAAGAATGCGACGGTACTGTTCGCGGTGCCCGAACATCAATATACCTTCTCGCGCTCGCTTGCCGCGCCGATGTGTCTTGCGCAGGCGCTGACGGTTGGTCTGGCAGCAAAGCTGCAGAAGGCCGAGCGTCCGCGGATTCCCGTCGTGACCGAGCCTTGAGTAATGCCGCCGGACCTAGGGAGTTTCGACCCACGCCCGCCTGCGCGACGAATCCTGGATCGCCTCGACCAGGGCCTGCACGCGCGCGCCGCTGCGAAAGTTGCACGGCTCCCGCCCCTTCCCGGCAAGGCAATCGAGAAATCGCGCGACTTCGATGGTCTTCAGATCATTGAAGCCGAGCTGATGACCGGGCGCAACGCAGAACAGGCCGTAAGGCTGGTGATCCGGCCCGGCCTCGATGCGGCGAAAGCCGCGGCGCCCGGCGACGTCCGCCATGCTGTAGACGTGCAGCTCGTTGAAACGCTCCTGCGTGAAGAGGAGCGCGCCTTTGGTGCCGTAGATTTCGAAGTCGTGCTGCATCTTGCGGCCGGTCGAAACCCAGCTCGCCTCGATACTGCCGCTGGCGCCACTCGCAAAGCGCAGGAAGGCGCGGCCAATGTCATCCACCTCGACGGTGCGAAATCCACCCTGACCGTCGGGGCGCCGGTCGTAGACGGTCACGCAGTCCCCCATCAGGCGCTCGATCGGCCCGAGCAGATATTCGGCCGTCGCCAGCGCGTGACTGCCGATGTCCGCCAACGCGCCGCCGCCCGCGGCTTCATGGCGAAACGTGAAGGGGCTGGCGGCATCCATCATGTAGTCCTCGGCATGGATGCCGCGATAGGTGCGGACCTCGCCGAGTTCACCGCTTGCGATCAGCTCGCGCGCCAAGGCCATCATCGGATTGCAGAGATAGTTGAAGCCGACCTGTGTCTTGAGCCCGGCAGCCTCGGCGGCGTCCGCCATCTCGCGTGCGTCGCTGGCCTGTGGCGCGAGCGGCTTTTCGCAATAGACGTGCTTGCCGGCGGCGATCGCGGCCAGCGCGATCTCCTTGTGAAGCGCGTTGGGCGTGGTGATGTCGATGACGTCGATGTCGGGATCGGCGATCAGGCGTTTCCAGTCGCCGCCGGATCTGGCGAAACCAAAACTGCGCGCCGCTGCGGCCGCCAGTCCGTCGGTGCGGTCGGCGACCGAATGCAGCACGACGTCGTAGGGCAGGTCGAACACGCGGGGGGCGGCCGCAAAACCGAGCGCGTGAGTCTTGCCCATGAAGCCGGTTCCGACCAGGCCGACCCTGAGCTGCGGCTTCTCGCTTGCCATGATGGGATCAGCCTCCTATCCAATTTCGCTGACATTTACGAAACGGCGCTCGACCGCCGATCGCATCGCCGCCTCGGCCAGGATCAGCGCCCGGCGCCCGTCCTCGAAGCCGGGCTCCGGCGCGTGGCCTGTCTCGATGCATTGGACGAAGGCGTCGATTTCGGCGTCAAACGCCTCGCGGTAGCGTTCGATGAAGAAATCAAGATAGGGCAGGGCCGCTTCGCTTTGCGCAGCCCCGAAGCGGCGCAATTCATGCGGTTTGCGGTTGCCGCTGATCACCATCGCTTTGCTGCCCAAAAGCTCGACGCGCTGGTCATAGCCATAGGTCGAGGTTCGCGAAGTGTTGATGTGGCATTGCTTGCCGCTCCTCGTCCGCATGATGACCATGGCACTGTCATAGTCGTCGAGCTCCGCCATCATGGCGGGGTCGATCAGGCGGCCGCCGATGGCAAATACCTCGGTCGGCTCTTCGGCGAGCATGAAGCGCGCGAGATCGAAATCATGGATGACCATGTCCCGGAACAGCCCGCCTGCCACCTCGTAATAGGAACGCGGCGGCATTCCGGGATCGCGCGAGGTGATGATCACCTGGTTCAGCTCGCCGATCTCGCCGGATCGCGCGGCCTGCCAGGCCGCACGATGGCCGGGATCGAAGCGGCGGTTGAACCCGATCTGCACCGGAACATTCTTCGACAGGACGGCCTCCGCGCATTTGTTGACGCGGGCGAGGCTCAAATCGATGGGCTTTTCGCAGAGCACCGGTTTGCCGGCGGCGATGGACTTCTCGATGTAATCGGCGTGGGTTCCCGTATTGCTCGCGACCAGCACCGCATCGACATCGGCGGACGCGAACAGCGCCTCCGCCGTGTCCGCCGCGCGAACATTGTGGCTGGCCGCAACGGCGTCGGCCGATTGGCGATCGATATCATAGACGGCCGCCAACCGCGCCCGCGGATGCGCCGCGATGTTGGCTGCATGCATCCGTCCGATCCGTCCGCAGCCGAGCACGGCAATCCTGAGCATGTGGTCCTCCCGGAGTTTTTGGTTTGGCAATGAACATTGCATCGGCCTTGATTTGTCAATATGTGTTCCGTAACAATCCGAACAACGATTTTTTTGTCAGGGAGGAGGGATATGGGCGGCTCGACCGTGCGGCTGACCATGGCACAGGCGCTCGTGCGCTATCTGTGCAACCAGTTCACCGAGATCGACGGCGCGCGCGTGCCGCTGTTCGCCGGTGTGTTCGCCATCTTCGGTCACGGCAATGTCACGTGTCTATCGGAGGCGCTGGAGGCGGTGCAGGACCGTTTGCCGACCTGGCGCGGGCAGAACGAACAATCGATGGCGCTGGCCGCGATCGGTTTCGCCAAGGCCAAAAGGCGCCGCCAGATCATGATAGCGACCTCGTCGATCGGGCCGGGCGCGCTCAACATGGTGACGGCAGCGGGCGTGGCCCACGCCAACCGCCTTCCGGTGCTGCTGCTGGCGGGCGATACCTTCGCCAATCGCGTGCCCGATCCGGTGCTCCAGCAGGTCGAGCATTTCGGCAACCCGACGGTGACCGTGAACGACGCCTTCAAGGCCGTCAGTCGCTACTGGGACCGTATCACGCTCCCCGAGCAGATCATCTCATCCCTGCCGCAGGCCGTCGCCGCAATGCTCGATCCGGCTGACTGCGGCCCCGCTTTCATTGCGCTTTGCCAGGACACGCAGGAAAAGGCGTTTGATTATCCGGAGGCCTTTTTCGAACCGAACGTCTGGCACATTCCGCGGCCTCGGCCGGATCGCAAGAAGCTCGAAGAGGCGGCAAATCTTCTGAAGACCGCAAAAAGGCCGCTGATCATCGCCGGCGGCGGCGTGCGCTATTCGCTGGCCGAGGAGCGCGTTGCCGATTTTGCCGTGAAACGCGGGATTCCCATTGTCGAGACCATCGCGGGCAAGGGCATTCTCACGCACCATCATGAGGCTCATGCAGGGCCGATCGGCACGATCGGCTCGACCTCCGCCAACGCGCTGGCTACCAAGGCGGACGTCGTTCTCGCTGTTGGCACGCGGCTGCAGGATTTCACCACCGGTTCATGGACGGCGTTCAGCCAGGACGCAAAGTTCATTTCAGTCAACACGGCGCGTTTCGATGCCGTCAAGCATCGCGCGCTGGCGGTCGTGGGCGATGCCCTCGAGACGATGCAGGAACTGGACGTGTCGTTGGGCGATTGGCGCGCGGCGCCGCAATTGATGAGCGAGGCACGCGCCCTGTTTGCCGATTGGAACAGGCTGGTCGACGAGCGCCAGGCTCCGACCAACGCACCGGTCCCGACCTACGCCCAGGTGGTCGGCGCCGTGAACCAGTGGGCCGGACCGAAAGATGTCATGGTGACAGCCGCCGGCGGGCTTCCCGGCGAGGTGACGAAGGGCTGGCGGGTCAAGGAACCCGGTACCTTCGATTGCGAGTTCGGATTTTCCTGCATGGGCTACGAGATCGCGGCGGGCTGGGGCCACGCCATGGCAAGCGCCGGCTCTTCGACGCCGATCGTCATGGTGGGCGACGGCTCCTACATGATGATGAACTCGGACATCTATTCGACGGTGCTGTCGGGCCACAAAATGGTGGTCATCGTCTGCGACAATGGCGGCTTCGCCGTCATCAACCGCCTGCAGAATTTCAAGGGTATCCCGGGCTTCAACAATCTCCTGACCGATTGCCGTGTGAAGGACAAGGACGCGCCGCCGCATGTCGACTTTGCCCGGCACGCAGAGGCGATGGGTGCCTTGGCGCGGCACTGCGCGAGCCTTGCCGAACTGAGCAGCGCGCTCGACTGGGCGCGGACGACGGACCGCACCACTGTCATCTCGATCGCCACCGACGCCTTCGAATGGGTGCCCGGCGACGCGGACTGGGACGTCGGCGTGCCTGAAACCTCGACGCGAGAGCCCGTCCGCGAGGCGCGCGCGCAGCAGGTCGAAATTCGCAAAAAACAACGTGTCGGAGTCTGACCGCATGCAAGCCAATCTCGGCATTGCGCCGATCGCCTGGTGGAACGACGATCTGCCGGAATTGAGCGACGATGTGTCGCTCGAGGAATGCCTGTCTCAGGCACGGCAGGCCGGATTTACCGGCATGGAGACCGGTCGGCGCTTTCCGATGGAGGCTGCCGTTCTGCGCCCGATCCTCGAGCGCCACGGCATGCGCGTCTGCGGCGGCTGGTTTTCCGGCCTGTTGCTCGACGGCGAGATCGAAGCGGAGAAGGACCGCATTGCGGCGCAGATGGCGCTGTTCAAGGCGGTGGGCGCGCCGTGCATCGTCTATGGCGAGACGGCAGGCAGCATCCAGGGCGACCGTTCGGCGCCGCTCGCGGCCAAGCGGCGGCTCAGCGAGGACGAGGTCAAGGTCTACGGCCGCAAGATGACGGCGTTCGCCGAATGGTGCGCCGATCGGGGCATGCCCATCAGCTATCACCACCACATGGCGGCGCCGATCGAGACCGAGGCGGAGGTCGATCTCTTGATGAAGCATTCCGGCCCGGCTTTGCGGCTGCTCTATGACGCCGGCCACATGGCCTTCGCGGGTGGCGACGTGCTGCGCGTGATCGACAATCACCACGCCCGCATCTCTCACGTCCATACCAAGGACGTGCGCCAAGCGGTGTTGGACGGCATCGATCGCAGCCGCGAGAGTTTTCTCGACGCCGTGATCAAGGGTGCCTTCACCGTGCCGGGCGACGGCTCGCTGGATTTCGTTGCGATCGTGTCCCGTCTGGCATCGTATGGTTATGAGGGATGGTTCGTGGTCGAGGCGGAGCAGGACCCGGTGAAAAGCCCTCCACGCGTGATGGCAGACATCGGCCATCGGGAACTTGTCCGTGTGATGGCGGCGGCGGGATATGGCGTCGGGAGCTAGATCATGAACCGAATGGATGGAAAGGTCTGCGTGGTCACCGGCTCGACGCAGGGGCTAGGGCTCGCGATCGCGCGCCGGCTCGCCGAGGCGGGGGCCGCTGGCCTCGTCACACTCGGGCGCAACGAGGCGAAGGGCCGCACGGCTGCCGAAGCGCTCGCGCGCACGACCGGCGCGCGCGTGCACTTCGTGCCGGCCGACGTGGCGCGTGTCGAAGACTGCCGTAACGTCATGGCGGAAGCGGAACGCATCTTCGGCAGGATCCATGTGCTGGTGAACGCTGCCGCGCTGACCGACCGCGGCACCATCCTCAATACCTCGCCGGAACTG
Organism: Bradyrhizobium sp.; assembly: GCF_019244115.1. Taxonomy (GTDB): domain Bacteria; phylum Pseudomonadota; class Alphaproteobacteria; order Rhizobiales; family Xanthobacteraceae; genus Bradyrhizobium. The sequence goes on along the minus strand of NZ_JAFATE010000093.1, from coordinate 3,193 downwards.
TTCGATGCGCTGTTCGCTGTGAATGTGCGCGGACCGTTTTTCCTGATGCAGGAGGCGATCCGCCGCATGATCCGCGATAATACCGCAGGCGCGATCTGCAATATCGGATCGATGTCCGCGTTGGCCGGACAGCCCTTCATCAGCGCCTACTGTGCCACCAAGGGAGCGCTGGCGACACTGACGAGCAACACGGCCTTCGCGGTCATGAAGAACCGGATCCGCGTCAACCAGCTCAACATCGGCTGGATGGCCTCGGATCATGAGCGCGAATTGCAGGCTGCCGAGCGCGGCGACCCCGACTGGGAGGCCAAGGCCGTCGCCGGCCTGCCGTTCGGACGTCTGATCGATCCGGCCGAGGCGGCGCGCGCCGTCAATTACATCGTTTCGGACGACGCGGGTTTGTTGACGGGTTCGGTGATTAACTACGACCAGTCGGTGTGGGGCGCCGCCGAAAGCATGCCGGTCCCTGCGAGCCCCATGCAGATCGCCTGAAAACGCCAGCGGTCAGCGAGGCGCCACAGGCGCGCGAACTTTGGGGCAGTGGCTGTCGTCGTCAGCCCAGGTGAACGTAGCTTCGCCAGACGAAGGTTGCCAGCACGCCCAGCGCGAACGTGCTGACGAACATCAGCAGGCGGCCGAGAAACAATGGATTGACGTTCTCGTCCTTTCGCACGGCAACGTCAAAAATCCTGTCGATCTTTGCAACGAGATAGCCGGCCACGAAGGTCGAAAGCGCTTTCCCGGTTTCGGAAAAGACTGCTTGGTCTTTGGGGGTCACAGGCGTGATCAACATCCCGATGACCCACCCAACCAGACCACCGGCGATGAGAATGACAAGGTTCAACTGTCTCGGCGACAGGTCAGCCGGCGTCTTCGTCGCGAGCGCCGCGTAGACTACTCCGATGACGCAGAGCCCCGCGAAGGCAAATCCGATCCAAATCCCCAGGTTGCTCATTTTTTCCCCGTTTGATGCAACTCGCGCTGGCAGCTACTCAAACATCACCTGAACCATCCGTGAACGGCAAGCTCGCACAGGTAGAATCTGAGGAGTGTCCTCGGTTCCAGACCGGTGCTGCGGCCGCTACGAGATCAGATCGCGCTGGTGAAAGTCCGGGCCGGCATGTCCAGACAGGCGTCGAAGGCGGACGCGACGGTCCGCAACAGATGCCGCGGGCCCGTTGCGACGCGGATTTCGTGATCGCATCGCTCCACGATCGCGTCGGCCTCCAGCGCGGCGATCATCTGATGCGCGCCGTCATGATCCGTCATCGGCGAACGCGGGATCAGCGCAGATAGGGCAGGTAGGTCGGATTGAACAGCCCGGCGTCCTTGAGCGCGTCGAGATCGTTGATCGTCAGCATCCGCTCGCGCAAGATGATCAGCCCGGCTGCCCGCAGCTCCTGCAGCGTCCGGTTGAGATGCACGATCGAGAGGCCGCTCGCATCGGCCAGATCCATCTGAGTCACCGGAAAAGCGCAGCTGTTGCCTTCCACCAGGCCGACCAGCTTCAGCCGCTCGAAGACCTCGCAAAGCAGGTGGGCCACGCGCTCGAGTGCGTCACGCCGGCCGATATTGACGGCCCATTCGCGCTGGATCGATCCGTCGACGAGCGAGGTGCACCACAGCGCCTCCATCAGACTGCGGTCGCTTGCGATCAGCTCTTCGAACGGCTCGCGCTCGATCTCGGAAAACACCACCGGCGTCAAGGTGTCGATCGAGTGATCGCTTCGCGGCAGGAGATAGGAAAACGCGTCGCACATTTCGCCGGGCAGGATGAAATTGACGATCTGACGGCGCCCGTCCTCCAGGAGCTTGTAGCGGGAGAGCCATCCCGCGAGGACGACACGGATTCGATCGGGCCGCTCGCCTTCGGAGATCAGCGTTTCGCCCGCTCCGGCATGCAGAACCCGCCTGCGGATCGTCTTGTCGAACGCGGCGGTGGCAGTTTCGGACAGCTGCCGAAGCGCGTTGAGCCGCCGCACCACCGGCTGAGTAAGTCCGCCGTCAAGACGCATGATGCTCATCGTCTCTCCGTTAGCGGAGCATGAACGATCTGTCGGGTGAGCGGTAACGTGATCGTGCAATGCACGCCGGCGGCATCGAATCGCAGCGCGGTCTTGGCCTTGAACTCGAAGGCCAGCGTTCGCTCCAGCATTTCCATCCCAAAGCCCTTGCGCTGCGGCGGCGCCACCCGCGGTCCGCCTCTCTCGCGCCAGTCGAAAACCAGGTCATCGGGACTGCTGCCCTTCTGGAGCTGCCAGCTGACGTCGATGCGCCCCGAGGGCTGGCTGAGCGCGCCATATTTCAGCGCGTTGGTGGCGAGCTCATGGAGTGCGAGGGCGAGCGTCTCGGCGGCTTTCGGCTGCAGGCGGATCGTAGGGCCGGCGATCCGGAGCTGTTCGCCATCGCGGGCGTTGTAGGCCGCGAGCTCCTCGGCGACCAGATATTCGAGATCGACGCCGCTCTCGGGATCCCGCGTCACCATGGCCTGGGTGCGGGCGAATGCGTTCAGCCGTCCGTCGAGATGCGAGGCATAATCCTCGACGGTGCTGCTCGTTTCCGCCGAACGGCGTGCGATCGATCGCACCACGCCGAGGGTGTTGCGAACGCGGTGCTGGAGCTCGGCAAGCAGGAGTCGCTGGCGCTCTTCGGCGCGGGTCACCGCAGTGACATCGATGAAGGTGATGACGACGCCCGCGATGAAATTGTCGATGCTGCGATAGGGCAGGATGCGCACGATGTAGCGCGTGCCGCTGTCGGGCGCGGTCAGCTCGCGCTCGGCGCTCGCCAGCGTCCGCAGCACGCCGCGGACGTCGTCGTAGAGCGCCTCGATCGGGATCTTCGCCTTGATGTGGGAGATCGGCCGGCCGACATCGGTCTCGACCAGGTGCAGCACCTGGGTGATCGCCGGCGTGAAGTTCATCACCCGCATGTCGTTGTCGAGGAACACGGTCGCGATCTGCGTGCTTTCCAGGAAATTCTTCAGGTCGCTGGTGGCGCGGGTCAGCTCCTGCACGCGGTGTGCCAATTCGCCATTGACGGTGGTGAGCTCCTCGTTGACCGATTGCAGCTCCTCCTTCGAGGTCTCCAGTTCTTCATTCGCCGATTGCAGTTCCTCGTTGAGGGACTGATATTCCTCGTTGGACGATTTGAGCTCCTCGTTGGTGCTCTCCAACTCCTCGATCGTGGCCTG
>NZ_JAFATE010000045.1 GCF_019244115.1 Bradyrhizobium sp. | reverse complement strand
TTTGGGGTCGGCGTCAAGTCTATTTCCGAAAATCAGCACTTGCATCCTGCGACAGATTGGCACGACAGGCATTTTGAGCATGGGGCTCATGCACAAATTGCCCGTCGTGCAATCAGAATTTGGAGTCGTCATCACCCGCGAAAGCGGGTGATCCAGTATTCCAGAGACAGCAGTGCCTGACCTGATGGGCCACAGCGTACTGGATGCCCCGCTTTCGCGGGGCATGACCATCGTGTTTGTCGCGCCGCCTCAGCAATATGCACAAATCCCCCGTCATCCAGTTCAATTGACACTGTCATCACCGGCGAAAGCGGGTGATCCAGTATTCCAGAGACAGCAGTGCTTGACCTGATGGACCGCGGCGTACTGGATGCCCCGCTTTCGCGGGGCATGACTGCCGTGTTTGTGGCACCACCTCAGCAGATTGACACACGCAATCACTCATGGGTCACGCGCCAGATCGTGCCGTTGGCATCGTCCGATATCAGCAGCGCGCCGTCATGGGCGACGGCAACGCCGACCGGGCGGCCCCAGACCGCGCGGTCGTCGAGAACGAAGCCGGTGACGAAATCCTCGTATTCGCCGGTCGGCACGCCGTCCTTCATGCGGATGCGCACGACTTTGTAGCCGGTGCGTTTTGCTCTGTTCCACGAGCCGTGCGCGGCGACGAAACCATCGCCGCGATACTCCGCGGGAAAATTGCTGCCCTGGTAGAACGTGAGCCCGAGCGGCGCCGAATGCGACTGCAGCAGCACGTCGGGCACGGTGATCTTGTCCTTGAGGTCCGGCCGCTGGCCTATTTGGCGCGGGTCCTCGTGGGCGCCGAGATAATACCAGGGCCAGCCATAAAAGGCGCCTTCGTGCACGCGGGTGACGTAGTCCGGCACGAGATCGTCGCCGAGCCCGTCGCGCTCATTGGTCGCGCACCAGGGCTCGCCGCTTTCTGGCTGCACGACGAGCGCGACGCAGTTGCGGATGCCGGTCGCGAACACGCTTTTGTGCTTGCCGTCGGGATCGAAGGACAGCACGCCGGCGCGATCGGTCTCATAGCCCCAGGTCGCGCCGAGCGCATGCTGGCTCGCCCAGGCCTCGAGGCCGCCCGGCGGCCGGCCTATCCCCTCGCCGACATTGCTGCCGGAGCCGACCGAGACCAGCATCCTGTTGCCGTCTTTGGTGAAGGCGATGTCGCGGGTCGCGTGACCGCCCTCGGGCAGGTTTTGCACGATGGTTTCCGCAGGCCCCGACGCCTTCACGTCTCCGGAATGATAGGGAAAGCGCACCACGCCGTCGGTGTTGGCGACATAAAGCCATTTCGGATCGTCGCCCGCGGGATAGAACGCGATGCCGAAGGGATAGTTGAGATCACTGACATAGGTGGTTTGCTCTGTCGGCTTTGCTGCGCCATCGGCTGCGCGATAGACGCGGATCCGACCAACTTCGGATTCGACGATAAAGATGTCGCCGTTCGGCGCGATGCGGATGGTGCGTGGACCGCTCAGGCCTTGCGCGAACAATTCGATCTTGAAGCCGGGCGGGACCTGCGGAACAGCCTCCGTCGGGCGCCGCACGATGCGCGAGCCGTTCGAGGCCGAGCGCGTGGCGCCGGGCGGCGGCAGATCCTCGGGCCGGATCAGGCGCACCGTGCCAGGCTTGTCGTCCCGCCAGCTGCCGAACGCGTCCTTGCCTTTCAACACCGGCGGATCGGCAGTCTGTGCGCTCGCGGCTGCCAAAAACAGTCCGGCCATCGCAGCCGCAGTCGTCAGGCAATATCGCATTGTCATCCTCGCTTGCTGTCGCGCCCCCTCCCCCTTGCGGGGAGGGGTCGGGGGTGGAGGTCCGCGAGCACGGTGTCTCTGGGTTACCCCCTCCCCAGCCCTGCCCCGCAAGGGGGAGGGAGCCCACCTCCCGTGTGGCTACAGCTCGACTTCATCGAGCTGCGCGCCCGCTTCGCACCCATTTGGGGCAATTTGTATGGCAGCTATTATGACAACGCGCCGAGGACGCCGCGGGTTGCCTGGTCGATTTCCTCGACATAGCGGCGGCGGGCGAAGGACTCGGTCAAGAAGCCGACCACCTTGCGGCTCTCGGCGGATTCCAGAACCGCGAGCACCTCGGCTTCCGCATCGTCGAACATCCGCATGGCGGTCTTCACGTTCATTTCCGGGAGTAGCGCCACGTCGGTGTAGTGGGCAAGCTCGATCACCTGGATTTCATCCGCAATCTGATCGAGCTCGCCCAGATACAGTTCGGGCAGCAGCACCAGACCGAGATAGTCGTCGGAATTGTTGACCACCGCGATGGCCGGCCGCGACCCCAGCACGAACTCGCGGCGCGCACCGGCGATCGTCGTCGTCGAGGGAACCTTGCCGACGTCGCTGCGCATCATCCGTTCGACGGTCAGATTGCGCAGCCAGCCGACATCATTGGCGCCGCGGATGGTCTCGCCGCGCAGATGCAGCCGCCAGGTCGAGAACGAGTGGCCGAACATGAAGCGGACGCAGATCGAGGTGACGATGCAGGCGGCGAGAACGACGGCCGAGACGTCGACGCTGCGGGTCATTTCCAGGACCAGGAACGACATGGTGAGCGGGCCGCCGACGATGGCGACCCCGAGCGTCGCCATGCCGGTGAGCATGCTGACCAGCGGATCGACCGCGATCGACGGCGCTACCAGGAGCAGCACCGCCGCAAACAGCTTTCCGAGCATGCTGCCGATGAACAGCGAGGCGAAGAACAAGCCGCCGCGGAACCCGGAAGCCAGCGACACCAGGCAGGCGAACAGTTTCAGGATGATGATCATCGCGATCATGCCGATGGCCATCTCGCGGTGCAGGTTGAGCAGCATGGCGCCGTGACCAGCCGCGAGCACCTGGGGTGTGACGATCGCCATCGCGCCGACCACGAGGCCGCCCATCGCGGGCCTGATCCAGACCGGCATCCAGGTGAACAGGCGCTCGACCCAGGACGACGAGCGCATCACCACGATGCCGATCGCGCTCACGATCAGCGCCAGCGCAATCAGCGCCAGATACTGCTCGATCCCGACGGTTCCGACATGCGGCGTTTCCAGCGAATAGGGCGCGCCGCCGAGCCATTGCGCAGTCAGCGCGCCCGCCAGCGACGCGGCCAGGATCGGCGCCGCGCTGCCGACCGCATAGACGCCGACGATCAGCTCGCAGGCGAAGAACGCGCCGGTGATCGGCGCGCCGAAGGCGGCCGCGATCGCGGCCGCGGCGCCGCAGCCGACGATCAGGCGGAGATCGTTGCGGCGCAGATGCAGGAACTGCCCGATCAGCGACGCAGCACCCGAGCCGATCTGGGTATAACCGGCCTCCAGGCCGACCGAGGCACCGCAGCCGTTCGAGACCAGGGTCTGAGCTGAGACCACCACGCTGTCGCGGAGCGACAGCCGCCCGCCGCGCAGCGCATTGGCCTCGACCGGGTCGACGGCGCTCGGGAGCTTCCAGCGCCGGCGCAGCCACTCCATCACCCCGAGCGCGAGGCCGCCGGTCGCGGGCGCAACCAGGGCGATCACCGGATTGACATAGGCGTTGGCGCTGAGCCGCACGTCGATCGGAATGCCGAAGATCAGCACATGCATGATCTGGGCGATCTGGCTCATCAATGTCACGATCGCGCCGGCAATGATGCCGAGCACGAGCGAGAGCGGGATCAGATAGAACTCGTTGCTGCGCAGGAGAGCGCGCAGCCGCGTCAGAACCGCGTTCGAGCGGCTGCGGTCGACCATCCGCCTGAACCGGAGATGAACGCGCCGGTCCTGGTTGGTACGCCGCTCCTGCTGGTTCGTATCCTGCATCCGAATCCATACCCGGCCATGTCCGAGCGGACAAGTTGGTTTTCCTCAGATGTAAGTAAAGGAGGTTTACTGATCTGCAACAGCCGTGATGCGGGCGTCAGCACCATACATCTGCTCGTCACGGCCGGGCATGTCCCGGCCATCCACGTCTTCCTTCCGGCAACAAAGACGTTCATGCGCCGGCACAAGGCCGGGCATGACGACGGTGATGGGCGCTAGCAGCCCTCGCCCCAGCCGCGGCGGCGGGCAAGATCATCCGAGAGCAGCGGCTCGATCGCGTGCTTGAGAACGCGCTTGGATTTTGCCACGCTCAGCCCCTGCACGTCGCGCAGCCGGCTCCAGGTCTCAAAACTCAGGAGCATGTCGAGCGTCTCGACCAGGACGACCTCGTCTGCGGCGCTCTTCGGCAAGAGCCCGACAAGAATGCTTCTGAGCATGGCCACGAACTGCGCATGCGCGGTCTTCAGGTAGCTCGAGCGGTGGCGGTGAATCTGGCCGGCCCGCAGGAACGGCTTCAGCTTCTCGAAACCGAGCGCACGCCGGTCGACCAGTTCCAGAATCCGCCCACGCCAGTCCGCGGCCTGAAACGGCTGCTCGACGATCGATCCCAGCGAGATCGCGATGCTGGCGTGCATTTCGCGGTACAGCGTGTCCATGTCCTTGAAGTGGCGGAATACCGAACGCCGGCCCACCTTCGCGAACTCGGCGATCTGGTCGGCGCTCGGCTCCAGATTGCCCTGCGCGATCAGTTCGAGCAGCGCGTTGACGATCAAGGCCTGGCTCTTCTGCGAACGATGTTTCCGGCCGTCGCTGCCCTGCGCGGCCCAGGTCGCTCGCAACCGGTATTGGGCCGCCTTGCCGGGATCGTTCATGCCATAGTCATGGCATAGCGGTGCATCGCGCGCCACTTCATAATCCCTTCGGCGGCAGTACCGGCGCATGAACGGCTTGCTCACATTTGAGCGAGGCCGACTTGACCGGCTTGGCTAAAATGACACAGATAGTGCTAATTCATGCAATGAAGGTCGTCTTTGATGCGTGCGCCGCCGCGGCGGCGCAAGCTCAATCTCATCTCATCGCGGTCTGGTCGGCGTCCTTGCTGTGACCGCAGCCCCGCAGGAACAGCGCTGCGCAGCTCTTCGCGCGCTGCGCAATGTCCTGGCGACTCGGCGGCGCGATGTGGCCGAACATGACGGCGCGCAGCGGCTGCAGCGCGAGCATGCCGAGCAGCATGCCGGCTGAAACATCGGCATCGCCGATGCGGATCAGCCCCCGCTTCTCCTGCGTACGCAGCCAGCCGGCGAGCGCATTCTGGGTCGGTGTGATGGCCTTGTGATAGAATGTCTCGGCGACTTCGGGAAACTTGTCGGTGTCGGCCAGGATCACGCGCTGCAGCGCGATCACATCGCCGTCGAGCATCAGCTCGCCGCAGGCGGTGAGCGCATCGGCAAGCGCCGCCTCGATGTCGCTGCCGCCTTCGCAGGCGCGCAGCGTAACGCGTGAGACGAACCCCGCGATGCGATCCGTCACCATCGCTTCGAACAGCGCCGCCTTGTTGGGGATGAGGCGATAGAGCGTTTTCGTCGAAATGCCGGCACGCTTTGCCACCGTCTCCATCGACGTCGCAGCATAGCCGGTCGCCGCGAATTCAGCCCGCGCCGCGCCAAAGATGATCGCGCGCGTCTCCTCGTCGGAGCGCGCCTGCGGTCGGCCGCGGCCGCGCGGCGCCTCCGCCAGAATCTCTTCTGCGCCTTTCCTCTGTTCAGCCATCGCTCGAGCCATGCTTTTAAATGATGCCTGTCATTCCATTGACAGTCCAAATATGCGCGCTATTTTGGAAAACGTCAAGTTTCCTAATTCACCCCACGCCTCATGGAATAGGATTTCCATTTGGTAGCAAGGGGATAGGCCAACAGGAGGGCCACCATGAGCCGCCACGACACAGCGTTCCAGCCCGCAGACAAAGTGCCGGCCGAGGCCGTGCAGCAGCTGCTTCCCGATCACACCGAGGTGACCACCGTTCCGGCCCCGCAGGGCCGCAGCGTCAAGGAAAGCTTTCGCAAGCTGCTGCTCGCCAGTGCGGCGGTTGCCGTGCTCGCCGGAGCGAGCTGGTACGGTTACGACTACTGGACCGTCGGGCGCTATCTCGTCTCCACCGACGATGCCTATGTGAAGGCCGACAACACGACGATCGCACCGAGAGTTTCGGGCTATCTGACCGACGTCAAGGTCGGCGACAATGAGCGCGTCGCAGCGGGCCAGGTGCTGGCGCGGATCGACGACCGGGATTTCAAGGTCGCGCTCGACCAGGCCAAGGCGGATGTCGCGGCGGCACGGGCCGCGCTGGCAAGCAAGCAGGCGCAGCTCGACGTGCAGCAGGCGGTGATCGCGGCGGCGAAGGCAACGATCGAAGTCGATACGGCGACCCAGACTTTTGCGCAGCAGGAGAACAAGCGTTACACCGATCTCGCCGCCACCGGCTTTGGCAGCGTGCAGAACGCGCAGGCCGCGCAGTCGAAGAATGCCAGCGCCGAGGCCGCTATCCAGCGCGACACTGCCAATCTCGCCTCGGCGCTGAAGCAAGTCGAGCTGCTCAAGGCCGAGATCGCGCAGGCGACCGCTGCGGTTGCCCGCGCCGCCGCGATCGAACAGCAGGCCGAGCTCAATCTCGGCTACACGACGATCACGGCGCCGATCGACGGCGTGGTAGGCAACCGCACGCTGCGCACCGGGCAGTTCGTGCAGGCGGGGACCCAGTTGATGTCGCTGGTGCCGGCGAGCGGCGCCTATGTCATCGCCAATTTCAAGGAGACGCAGCTCACCCATGTCGGCAACGGCCAAGCGGTCGATATCGAGGTCGACATGTTCCCCGGCAAGATCGTGCATGGCCATGTCGACAGCCTGGCGCCGGCGTCGGGCCAGGAATTCGCGCTGCTGCCGCCGGACAACGCGACGGGCAATTTCACCAAGGTGGTGCAGCGCATCCCGGTGAAGATCGCGCTGGACGATACCGCGATCGAACTGCGTCCCGGCATGTCGGTGATCCCGACAATTGCGACACGGGCGCGGCCCGACGTCGTCGCCCGTCCCGCCGCGGCGCCCGAGACCGCGGCGAAGTCCGTCTATTCCGTTGCGCAGAGGTGATGTCATGTCCAGCCTCGCTTTTTCAAGTCAGGCGCTCGCGCCACGCATCGCTGCCAAGCCGGCGGCCGCGGCGCCGGCCAGCTCCGGTCGCGCCAGCCTCACCACCTGGATCGCCGTGTTCGCCGCCATGATTGGCGCGTTCATGGCCATCCTGAACATCCAGATCACCAATGCCTCGCTGCTCAACATCGAAGGCGGCATCGGCACCGGTGTCGATAACGGCTCGTGGATCTCGACGTCCTATCTGATCGGCGAGATCGTGGTGATCCCGCTCACCGACTATCTCAGCCGCGTGTTCTCGTTCCGCAGGATCATGATCGGCCATGCGGCGCTGTTCGCCCTATTTTCGGTCGCCTGTGCCTTCACCACCGACCTGCCGTCGATGATCGCGATGCGCGGCCTGCAGGGCTACTTTGGCGGCGTGCTGATCCCGATGGCCTTCACGCTGGTGTTCACAAAGCTGCCGAAGGCGCAGCAGCCGATCGGGCTTGCGATGTTCTCGATCGCGGTCACCTTTGCGCCGGCGATCGGGCCGACCATCGGCGGCTATCTCACGGAAAATTACGGCTGGCAGACCATCTTCTTCGTCAACGTGGTGCCGACCGCTGTGATGGTGACGATGCTGTATTTCACGCTGGAGCGGCAGCCGATGCAGCTTGGTTTGCTCAAGGAAGGTGACTGGTTCGGCATCGCGACCATGGCGATCGGCCTCTCATCGCTGCAAGCAGTGCTCGAAGAAGGCAACAAGGACGACTGGTTCGGTTCGCCCTTCATCGTCAAGCTCGCAATCGTCGCCATAGTCAGCCTGACGCTGTTCGTCGCCAACGAGTTGGTGGTCGAGAAGCCGCTGCTCCGGCTGCGTCTGCTCACCCAGCGCAGCTTTGGTATGGGCACGCTGTCCGCCGTGTTCTTAGGGTTTGCGCTGTTCGGCTCGATCTATCTGCTGCCGGCCTATCTCGGCCAGGTACAGCGCTACAATGCCGAGCAGATCGGCGCGGTGCTGGCCTGGACCGGGCTGCCGCAGCTGCTGCTCATTCCGCTGGTGCCAAAACTGATGCAGCGCTTCGATGCCCGCTATATCGCCGCCACGGGGATCGGCCTGTTCGCCGTCAGCGCCTTCATGAACACGACGATGTCGCTCGACTATTCAGGCGACCAGTTCTTCATCCCCAACATCGTGCGCGCGATCGGCCAAGCCCTGACACTGGCACCGCTCAGCGCGGTGTCGCTCGGCAGCGTCGCGCCGCTGGATGCGCCGGCGGCGTCCGGCATCTCCAACATGATGCGCAATCTCGGCGGCGCGATCGGCACCGCCGTGCTCGCCACCATCGTCACCAAGCGCGAGCAGTTCCATTCCAACATCATCGGCCAGTCGGTCGACCTCGGCCGCGAGGAGGTGCGCAGCCGCATCGCGGAGGTGACCAACTATTTCCTCAGCCACGGCGTCAGCGATCCCGCCGCCGCGCATCACCAGGCCATCATCGCGCTCGGCAATATCGTGAAGCGCCAGGCGCTGGTGCTCGGCTACAGCGATACGTTTGCAGTACTCGGCGTGGTGCTGATCCTCTCCGGCATCGCCATCCTGCTGACGAAAAAGCCCGCAAGCGCAGCGGGTGGCAGCGGCGCGCACTGAGGGGTGGTGAATCAGGTTGTAGCGTCGCCGCGAAGAAAGGTGCGCTCCGGGGGTCGGGGTGGGGGCATGAGGCTCGACGAGATGCTGATAAATTTGAGCAAGGCCCGCCCCCACCCGCCGCGCTCGAAGAGCGCGGCGACCTCCCCCGCAAGCGGGGAGGCGAAACAGCGTCAAGGCGCACAGGCAAAGCTCGCGGCGGCATTGACGTCGCCGCTCTTGTAGTGCGGCCAGGCCGGCCACTGGCACAGCGGCAGCGCGCGGACGACCGGGAACGCCGGCGCCTCGACCTTCTGCTCCACCACTTCGAGATCGCCGGGTGCCTTGCCGTTCTCGACCCAATCAACCAGCACGCCGAGCATGTCGACATTGGCGGGCGCCCCGGAACCGACATGATCAACGCCAGGCGCGGTATAGAGCCGTGCGAATTCCGCGGTCTCGGCCTTGCCGAGCGTCGCCTGCACCTTCTCGAAATAGCGGATGCCGGCATAGGGGGACTGCGCATAATCGGCCATGTATTCGAGCATGATCAGCCTGCCGCCATGGGCGCGGAATTTGCCGAGGTCCGGATTGGTCGAATCCATCAGGTTGGAGACTTGCAGCAGGCGCTCCTTGTGGTCCTCGGGCTTATATGCCCTGACGTCGAGCTTCGGATCACGGGACATGACATATTGGATGGCCCCGGAGCCAAAGACCCATTGGATCGCGTTCGCCGGCACCGGCGGCAGCGCCGGCGCGGCGGTGCCGAGCCACCACGCACTCCAGCCGCCGGTCGGGCCGAAGGCCGGGGTGTCTTCGCCGGACACGCCCCAGCCCGGATAATCGTCAAGACCGTTGGCGAGCGCGAACGGAAACTTGAAAGGCGAATGGAGCGTGTTGATGGCGGCGATCTGCTGGTCGCTCAGGCACTGGTCGCCGCTCTGCCCCTCGGTGCAGCGCAGCGTCTCCGGCCTGAAGCTCGCCTTGCACGAAACGGGATCCTCGATCAGCTGGTCATCGGAGCCGTCGGCCTTGTCGCAGGTTTTGCGCACGGCGTCGGCGACGAGTTTGACCTGCGCCGGACGGATCCAGGCCTCGCCCATGGTCACGAGCCCCGAACGGTTTGACGCATGCAGCAGTCCAACCCAGTTGATGACCGGCACGCGTGCCAAAATGCCGTCAAAATCCTCGGGGTAACGCTGTGCCATGGTCATCGCCTCGCGGCCGCCTTCGGACGAGCCCATGAAGTACATCCTGTCGGGCCGCTTGCCATAGGCGCGCACCATCAGATCGACAGCGGCATCGCGCACCTTCTTGTAGGCCTTGTGGGCGAAATTTTCGAAGGCCTCGTCGTTGAGCGCAAACACCTGCGGCGGTTCACCGGGCTTGCTTTCGTGGCCTGAGTCCGTGCCGTAGGTGACAAAGCCCTGCGCAAGCGGCGAGGCCTTGTCGAAGGGCTGCGCCGGCGGCAGCGCAAGCCCCGTAATCAGCACGCCGTTGAAACCGCCGCCGCCATATTGCAGCGAGCGGCCGTTCCACTCCGTCGGCAGGTTGACCTCGAACCTGATTGGCGGCGCAGACGCATCACTCGGATCAATATGCCCGAGCACCTTACAGAACGCGGGATTGGCCGGGGTGATCCGCCCTGATGGCGTCGGCCCCTTCTCGGCGACCGCAAGCGGCGTCGGTGATTGCAGCGCGGCGCTGTCAATCTTGAACGCGCCCTGCCCGGGCCCGGCGAGGCCGCTGCAGGTCGCCGCGGGATCGCCGGCGAGGGCTGCAGCTTGCGCCGGAGCCGCCGCGACCAGAGCCATCAAGGCGCTCGTCAACGCACATGCCTGTGCGACTTGAAACCGTTTCATGCCAATCCTCCCTTGTCTTGGCCGAGCTTCTTTGCCGCTCTGGCCATATTCTTCATTCAATGCCGGGCCAGCGGCAAGCGCAGCGAGGGCGGTGATCGCGGATTTGATCGATGCCCACCACCGATGCGGCTGCTATTCAACCCGCTCCTATCGACACCTGGACTCTCACAGCATCTCAAAACGGCAGGCCGACGTAATTTTCGGCGAGCGAGCGCAATGCGGCTTCCGACGAGAACAGATAGGCCATGTCGGTCTGCTGCAGCCGGTCGTCATAGGAAAGACGATCGGGGAAGCGATGCAGCAGCATGGTCATCCACCAGGAAAAGCGCTGCGCCTTCCAGACCCGCGCCAGCGCCCGGGCGGAATAGTCGTCGAGGCCGCGATCGTCGCCCTTCTTATAGTGGTCGAGCAGCGCGTGATAGAGATAGTACACGTCGGAGGCCGCCGTGTTCAGCCCCCGCGCGCCGGTCGGCGGCACGATGTGGGCGGCGTCGCCGGCCAGGAACAGCCGCCCGTAGCGCATCGGCTCGGCCACGAAACTGCGCAGCGGCGCGATGCTCTTCTCGATCGACGGGCCGGTGATCAGCCGCCCGGCAACCTCGGTCGGCAGCCGCCGCTTCAGTTCGACCCAGAATGCTTCATCCGGCCAGTCGGCGGGCTTGTCGGTGAGCGGCACCTGGATGTAATAGCGGCTCAGCACCTGCGAGCGCATCGAGCACAGCGCGAAACCGCGCTCATGCTTCACATAGATCAGCTCAGACGACACCGGCCTGGTGCGCGACAGCACCCCGAGCCAGCCGAACGGATAGACGCGCTCATATTCGGTGAGCTTGTGCTTCGGTATAGACTTGCGGCTGACGCCGTGAAAACCGTCGGCGCCGACGACATAGTCGCAGTCGACGCGAACGGTCGCCCCCGCGGTCCGATAGGTGACGAAGGGTTTTTCCGAATCGATGTCGTGCGGCGTGACGTCCTCGGCCTCGTGCACGACCTTACCGCCGAGCCGGTCCCGCGCCTCGTAGAGGTCGCGCGTGATCTCGGTCTGGCCATAGACGAGAACGGAGTTGCCGCCCGAATATTTGTGCAGATCGACATGATCCAGCACGCCGTCATGGGCGATATGAAAACCATTGTGGATTTCGCCCTCGCGGTCCATGCGCTCGCCGCACTGCGCCTCGCGCATCAGCCTGGCAAAACCGTGCTCCAGCACGCCGGCGCGAATCCGCGCCAGCACATGCTCGCGGCTGGATTTTTCCAGGATGACGGTATCGATGCCCTGCAGGTGCAGAAGCTGGGACAACAGAAGTCCGGACGGTCCGCCACCGATGATGCAAACCTGGACCTTCACCGGGTGTCCTCCGCGCTCGTCATGTCTCGTTCTGCTTGGAGATTTTTAGTCGAATCCGTCGCACCGCGAATGGATGAAATCTCCAAACTCTTGTACAATTCGAACATGCGCGCGGTAGCCACACCCCGGTCGATCCAGACCTATAATCTATACGGCGAAGCCGGAGATCTGCCCGATGTCGTGCATTGCGAAACCATCGCGGCGCGCTCGGTGCTGCACGACTGGACGTTTCCGCCGCATCGCCATGCCCGGCTGCACCAGATCCTGCTGATCGAGCGCGGCGGCGGCGAAGCGACGCTGGAGGGACGGCGTTTTGCCTTGAAGCCGATGCGCGTCATCAACGTACCGGTCGGGCATGTCCATGGCTTCGCCTTCAGCCCGGGCACCCAGGGTTTTGTGCTGACGATCTCGGCTGAAATGCTCGACGAGGTGCTGGAGGCACCGGAGGGCCTTGAGCGCATCCTTGCGCAATCGACCGTGCTCAAGGGCACGGCGCGGATGCGTGCGACCATGACGCAGATCTTTGACGAATATGCCGCACGGCACTTTGCCAGGGCCCAC
This sequence comes from Bradyrhizobium sp., assembly GCF_019244115.1. Classification (GTDB taxonomy): domain Bacteria; phylum Pseudomonadota; class Alphaproteobacteria; order Rhizobiales; family Xanthobacteraceae; genus Bradyrhizobium. The sequence goes on along the minus strand of NZ_JAFATE010000045.1, from coordinate 19,070 downwards.
ATGCTGCGCGCGCTCGCAGCCAACCTGATCGGGCTCGTTGCGCGCGAACTCGCCGGGCACGAGGGCGCGCGCGATGGCAGTGCGACATCCGACCTGGTGCGGCGCTTCGAGGCGCTGATCGAGCAGCATTTTCGCGAGCACTGGGGAGTGACGGAGTATGCCGCCGCGCTCTCCATCACGCCGACCCATCTGAGCCGCCTCACCCGCGCCGCGACCGGACACGCCGCCTCAAACCTGATCCTGGAGCGCGTGGTGCGGGAGGCCCGGCGCAACCTCGTCTATACCAACATGCCGATCTCGACCATTGCCTATACGCTCGGCTTCAACGATCCGGCCTATTTCAGTCGCCTGTTCGTCGGCGCCACGGGCCTCTCCCCGCGCGCCTTCCGCGACAAGGCCCAGGCCGGCGGATGACGACGTCGGATTGGAGATCGCGCCATGACGGCGGTGAGCTCCCTCTCCCCGCTTGCGGGGAGAGGGTTGGGGTGAGGGGGAGTCTCAACGGACCGAGATCGTGGAGAGTCCCCCTCACCCGCCGCGCAAGCGCGGCGACCTCTCCCCGCAGCGGGGAGAGGTGAACCGTCGGCTCACGCCGGCGTCATGCCGTGGCGGCGCTTGGCGTCGGCCGAGCGATCGGAGGCGAGGTATTCCATGAAGGCGCGCGCGCCCGCTGCGTTGGCTGCAGCCTTGCAAATCCCCGCGGCAAAAACCGTCATCGGCTGGATCGCCTGTGGAAGGACCCCGACGATCTCAATGCCCGGCGCAGCCAGAAGCTCGCTCAGCTGCTGAAATCCGAGGTCAGCCTCGCCGCCTGCCAGCAGCGCCGCAACGGGAACGCCGGGTTGAGCCTGAACGATCTGCTTGGAAAGCTCCTGTTCCAGGCCCCAGTCGCGCACGAGCTTGAGCACATGGTTGCCGCTCGGGCCGGTCGAGATGCCGATCGCGCGTGCCGCCTGCATCGCAGCCCGCACGGCGGCTTCGTCTGAGATCGCGGGACGCCTTGCGCCGGCCCGCACCGCCATTGCCATCGGCGATTGCGCAAAGCCCAAAATGCTGCCCGCAACGATATGGTCGTCGCGTTCGAGCTGCGCGAGCGCGTCCAATGCAAGGACCGCGAAATCGAACGCTTCTCCGGCGCGGATGCGCCTGGCGGCATCGACGCCGCCGACGGATTCGATCGCGACCTTCTCGGCGGTCGATATCGCATAGGCTTCGGCGAGCTCGGCCAGGATTTGCCGCGTCGCCATCGACGAAATGCCACGGAGGTTGCTCATCGGTTGTCCCTTCGACACCGTCAATCACTCATGCATGATGCAAAAATGCGTCCGCGAGCACGGCCGCTCCCCTCCCCCTTGCCGGGAGGGGTTGGGGGTGAGGGCCCCCGGACACAGCTCGTCGTCTGGTACCCCTTCCCCGCAAGGGGGAGGGAGCGCACCGCCGATGCGGCTGCAATTCATTCGACCTTACTCTGTCTGTAGGGTGGGCAACGGCGCGTTTGCGCCGTGCCCACCATCTTTCGCCGGCGCCACGCTTGGCGGCGGGCACGCTTCGCTGTGCCCACCCTACAGCTCCGGTCAATCGGCGGCGAGCTGCTGGTCGAGGTCGTGCAGCACCTTGTAGCACGGCAGCACCTGGGCGACGCTGGAGTTCGGCTCGCGGCCTTCGCGGATCGCGGCAAAGAACTCGCCGTCCTGCAGCTCGATGCCGTTCATCGAGACGTCGACCTTGGAGACGTCGATCTTCTCTTCCTTGCCGTTCACCAGGTCGTCGTAACGCGCGATATAGGTGCCGGTGTCGCCGATGTAGCGGAAGAAGGTGCCGAGCGGCCCGTCATTGTTGAACGACAGGCTCAGCGTGCAGATCGCACCGCTTTGCGTCTTCAATTGAATCGACATGTCCATGGCGATGCCGAGCGCGGGATTGACCGGCCCCTGCACCGCATTGGCCTTCACGATCGGCGAGCCCGCCTGGTAGGCGAACAGGTCGACCGTATGCGCCGCATGATGCCACAGCAGATGATCGGTCCAGCTCCTGGGCTGCCCCAGCGCGTTCATATTGGTGCGGCGAAAGAAATAGGTCTGCACGTCCATCTGCTGGATGTTGAACTCGCCGGCCACGATCTTCTTGTGCACCCATTGATGGCTCGGATTGAAGCGGCGGGTGTGGCCGCACATCGCGACCAGCCCGGTCTGCTTCTGCAGATCGACCACGGCCTGCGCATCGGCAAGCGAGTCGGCGAGCGGAATTTCGACCTGCACATGCTTGCCCGCCTTCAGGCAGGCGAGCGCCTGCTCCGCGTGCATTTGCGTCGGCGTGCAGAGAATGACGGCATCGACCTCGCTCAGCGCGAGACTGTCGGCAAGCTCGGTCGACACATGCCGGATGCCGTATTTGTCGGCGATCTCCTTCGTCGGCTCCAGTCTGCGGCCGACCAGCGACACCACTTCGACGCCGTCGATGTTGTTGATGCCGTCGAGATGCTTGATCCCGAACGCGCCCGCTCCCGCCAGCGCGACCTTGATAGTTCCAGCCATATCAATTGTTCTCCAGGATCAGATGGCCGACAGCCGTGTTGCTCGCGGGCACATGGTAGAAGCGGTGCCGCACCGTCGGCTTCTTGCCGCCATCGGTATCGTTCATCGCGCCGCGCGCGATCAGCCACATCACGAGCTCGATGCCCTCGCTGCCGGCCTCGCGCACATAATCGATGTGAGGCAACCGCGACAATGCGTCCGGATCGTTGATCAGGCGATCGAGGAAGGCGTTGTCCCATTCGCGGTTGATCAGGCCAGCGCGCGGCCCCTGCAACTGGTGGCTCATGCCTCCAGTGCCCCAGATCTGCACGTTGAGCGGCTCGTCAAAAGTTTCGATCGCCTTGCGGATCGCCTTGCCGAGCATGAAGCAGCGCCGTCCCGACGGCACCGGATATTGCACGACGTTGACAGCGAACGGGATGATCGGGCACGGCCAGGCATCGACCTGCCCGAACACCAGGCTAAGCGGCACGGTGAGGCCGTGATCGACATCCATCTTGTTGACGATGGTGAGGTCAAAGTCGTCCTGGATCACCGACTGCGCGATGTGCGCGGCGAGCTTTGGATGCCCGATCACCTTCGGGACCGGGCGCGGACCCCAGCCTTCGTCGGCCGGCGCGTATTCGGCCGCGGTGCCGATCGCAAAGGTCGGGATCATTTCCAGGCTGAAGGCGGTGGCGTGATCGTTGAACACCAGAAACACGACGTCCGGCTTCTGCTCCTTCTCCCACTGTTTTGCAAATTCGTAGCCCTTGAACACGGGCTCCCAATAGGCCTCTTGGCTCTTGCCGAGGTCGAGGGCAGCCCCGATCGCCGGCACGTGCGAGGTGTAGACGCTGGCGGTGATGCGGGCCATTTACTTCTTCTCCTCGGTGTATCGATTGCCTTCGACAGGACGGCCGCCCTTCACCATCATCTCGCGATAGGCTTCTTCGGTCATCCCGGTCATGCTGCCGGCCATCTGCTGAAAGCTCTTGCCGTCGGTGGCGCCGATCTTGGCGAGGAAATAGATGTTGCCGCCGAGCTCAATGCAGCGGTTGAGATCGCGGTTCAGCACCGCCTGCTTCTGCTCCTCGCTCATCGGCCATTCATCGAGATAGGCGCGCTCGTTCGCCTTGAAGCGCGCGCGGTTCTCCGCCTTCATCAGCGACATGCAGAACTGGTTCAGATGATAGCCCTCGCGCGATTTGTCGGCGTCGAAAATCGTCGTGCCGGGAACGTCCATATAGGGTTTGTCGAGCGACATCGGTCGTCTCCTCTCTCAGGCTTGCTCGGGCCAATACAGCCGCATCGGGTTGTCGACCAGAAGCTTGTGCTGCAGGCCCTCTGTGATTGCGATATGCGGAATGAAATCGACCAGCAGCCCGTCGTCGGGCATGTGATCCTTGAGGTTGGGATGTGGCCAGTCGGTGCCCCACAGCACGCGGTCCGGAAAGGTCTCGACGATGCGGCGCGCGAACGGGATCACATCGCGATAGGCGTTCTGCTCGCCATTCAGTGCCGGCGGCCCCTTCACCGACAGCCGCTCCGGGCAAGAGACCTTGGCCCAGACATTGCCATGCTCGCGCATGAATCTGACGAACAACTCGAACTCCGGGCCATCGACAGGCTTTGTCACGTCGGGTCTGCCCATATGGTCGACGACCACGGTCGTCGGCAGCGTGGTGAAGAAATCCCAGAGTTCGGGGAGGTCGACCGCCTCAAAGTAGATCACGACATGCCAGCCGAGCTTTGCGATCCGGGTTGCGATCTCGTTCAGTTCGTCCTTCGGGGTGAAATCGACCAGGCGCTTGACGAAATTGAAGCGGACGCCGCGCACACCCGCCTCATGCATCGCCGCAAGCTCGGCATCGGTCACGCTGCGCTTCACCGTGGCGACGCCGCGCGCGCGGCCGCCGGAATGAATCAGCGCGTCGACCATCGCGCGGTTGTCGGCGCCGTGGCAGGTGGCCTGCACCACGACGTTGCGGGCAAAGCCGAGATGATCGCGCAACGCATAGAGCTGATCGCGCGAGGCGTCGCAGGGCGTATATTTGCGCTCCGGCGCGTAGGGATATTCGGCGCCCGGACCGAACACGTGGCAGTGCGCATCGACCGCCCCGGCCGGCACCTTGAAGCGCGGCTTTGAGGGCCTGGCGTACCAGTCGAGCCAGCCCGGTGTTTTCTGAAACTCGTTCTTCAACTGCATTGACTGGTTACTCCGCAGACTTGATCTGCTTCAGGATGCGGTCGGCCTCGGTGCGCCAATCGGCGCTGCGGGCGAACTCCTCGCTGCCTTTCTGTCCGAACAGGCCTTGATCGGCGAGGTCGGCGATCCAGGCCTGGCGCTCGGCGGTGCCCTGTGCAGACCAGGGCGTCAGGCCGGCCTCGCGCACGGTCTCGGCCACCTCGCGCACTTCATCCGCGCGGCGGCGGCCGTGCTCGATGACGCGCTGGAAGAAATAGGCGCCCTGCTTCTCCCAGTCGATGCCGGGAAAGGTCGCTTTCAGCGAGGCGAGCACTTGATCCTCCACGCCATAGGCGCGCGCCGTGGTGAACGCCTCGATCACCATGGCCTCCATGCCCTTGATCATGATGCTGCGGCACATCTTCACCGCCGAAGAAACCCCGAGCTTGTCGCTCGCGACTTTTGCGTTGAAGCCGAGTTCGTTGATCAGCGGAGCGAGTTCTGCGGCCGCGGGCCCGCCGAGCAGCAGCGGCACCTTGATCCGATAGGGCGGCACCGAGGTCATCACGGCCCCCTCGACATAGTGTCCGCCACCCCAGTTGACCAGTTTCGCCGCGCGCTGTTTCGCGGCCGGCGAGGCCGAATTGAAATCGAGGAACCAGGCGCCCTTCTTCATCGCCCCAGCACAGGCCTGTGCCGCCGACACGGTCTCACGCGCGGTGACCGCGGAGACGATCAAGTCGGCGCGGGTAGCCAGATCCGCAGACGACAGGGCGAGCGTGACGCCGATGCCGGCGGCATGCTCCTGCAGCGGCCTCGCCTGGTCCCCGTCGAGCTTGATGTCATAGGCCGAGACCTTGATGCCATCCCTGCACAGGTCTTCGGCCAAAATCTTGCCAACCTCGCCGTAACCGACGATCCCCACATGCCATTGGTTGGACGTGAGCGTCATGACCATCAATCGATATATTTGAGACCGGCCTTCGCAAGCGGCTCGCGCATCTTGTACATGTCGAGCCCGAGCTCGCCCTTGGCGAGCCGCGCGCGCTTGTCGCCCTCATTGGCCTCGCGCGCGGCGGCCGCTTCCGCCGCCTGGTGAGCGACGGCGGCGGGCACCACGACCACGCCATCCGAATCAGCAATGATCACGTCGCCCGGATTGACCAGCGCGCCGGCGCAGACCACGGGAATGTTGACCGAGCCGAGCGTCGCCTTCACGGTGCCGCGGGCGCTGACCGCGCGCGAGAACACCGGAAACTGCATCTCGGTCAGGTCCTTCACGTCGCGCACGCCGCCGTCGATGATCAGCCCCTTGGCGCCGCGGGCGCGATAGCTGGTGGCGAGCAGATCGCCGAAAACACCGTCGGTGTTGTCGACCGTGCAGGCCGCGACCACGACGTCGCCTTCCTTTATCTGCTCGGCTGCGACATGCATCATCCAGTTGTCGCCAGGCTGGAGCAGCACCGTCACCGCGGTGCCGCAAAGCCGCGCATCCGGGAAGATCGGGCGGATATAGGGATGCATCAACCCGACGCGGCCCATCGCCTCGTGGATGGTGGCGACCCCGAAACCCGACAGCCGCTCGACGGCCTGCCGATCGGCGCGGTCGATGTTGCGCTTGACGACGCCGAGATTGTTCATGCTTGCACTCATGATCACTTGCCTCTTGCCTTGAGGGCCGCATCGAGCCGCGGGAACACGCGCCGCGCGTTGCCCTCATAGATCTTGTAACGGTCTTTCGCGCTTAAGGTCGGCGCCGCCTCGATATAGCGCTTGGTATCGTCGTAGTTGAAGCCGGTCTCCGGGTCGATGCCGCGCACCGCGCCGATCATCTCGCTGGCAAACAGGATATTGTCGACCGGGATTACGTCCGTCAGCAGGTTGATGCCGGGCTGATGATAGACGCAGGTGTCGAAGAAGATGTTCTTCAGCAGATGATCCTTGAGCAACGGCTTCTTCAATTCCTGCGCGAGGCCACGGAAACGGCCCCAGTGGTAGGGCACCGCGCCGCCGCCATGGGGAATCAGGAAGCGTAGCGTCGGAAAATCCTTGAACAGGTCCGCGGTCAGGCACTGCATGAAGGCGGTGGTGTCGGCATTCAGGTAATGCGCGCCGGTGGTATGGAAGCACGCATTGCAGCTGGTCGAGACGTGGATCATCGCGGGGATGTCGAGTTCGACCATCTTTTCATAGATCGGATACCAGTGGCGGTCGGTGAGCGGCGGTGAGGTCCAGTGGCCGCCGGAGGGGTCGGGATTGAGATTGATGCCGACAAAACCGTATTCCTTGACGCACTTTTCGAGCTCAGGAATGCAGGTTTTCGGATCTACCCCGGGCGATTGCGGCAGCATGGCAACGCCGATGAAATGGTCCGGAAACAGCTTTGAGACGCGATAGCAGAGCTCGTTGCAGATGCCGGCCCAGGTCGACGACACCTCGAAATCGCCGATGTGATGCGCCATGAAACTGGCGCGCGGCGAGAAGATGGTGAGATCGCTGCCGCGCTCCTTCATCAACCGGAGCTGGTTGCTCTCGATGGAGTCGCGAAGTTCATCGTCGCTGATTTTCAGCTCGCTGGTTTTGGGTTTTGCGGCGGGGTCCTTGATCCCGGCGATCTGCCGGTTGCGCCACTCCTCGAGCTGCTTTGGCGCGGTGGTGTAGTGGCCGTGGACGTCGATGATCACTGACCTCTCCTTTTCCGGGGAGGCGATGCGCCCCCCGCGTTTCCTCTTGTTATTGTTCAGCCCGCGGCGCGCGTTGCCTTGGTTTTCGGCCCAGTCTATCGGGTAGCACTTTGGCCCGCTGTCGGCGCTTTCGCCAGCGTCCGCCGCTTCTAACAGCTATTCCCGTTCGGCATGGGCAATTCCATTGAGCCATGCTGAAATTGGATCAAGCGGGAAGCTTCCGCGCCAGCGCCGTCAGGAGCTGCATGGTGCGCTGGGTCAGCGGCGTCGGGCGTTTATGGGCCGAGGTGACGAGGCAGAGCACGCTGGTCGGTGTCGGATCAACCAGGCGGCGGCTCGCGAGTTCCCCCGCCCGTGCGGACGCGGCAACCCCGCTCGCGGTCAAGACCGCATGGCCATAACCGGCGCAAACCAGCTCGATGATGGACGGCACGCTCGACACCTCCCAGGCGATATTGAGCTTGACGCCCGCGAGCGCCGCTTGCGTCTCCAGCAGCCGGCGCATTGCGTGCACCCGCTCCGGGACGATCAGCGGATAGTGCGACAGCTCCTGCATCGGCAGCGGCGCGGTGAGGCGCCGCTTGCCCCTGGCCGCATGACTGACGAGGCCGAGCGCCTCCTGCAGCAGCGGCACGATCTCCAGTCCGGGCTGCGCCTCCGGATTGTAGACCAGGCCGACATCGACCCGCCCGGTCGTGACCCATTCGACGATGTGGCTCGATAGCCCCTCGACCACGGCGAGTTTTGCCGCCGGAAGCTCCTGCTTGAAGCGGTCGATGATTGGTAATGTCATCTGCCGCCCGATGCTCGGCGGTAACCCGATGGTGACACGGCCGACCGGCTCGTCACGGCTCGCGCCGAGATCCTCGCGCGCATGGGTGACCAGCTGCAGCACCGCGACACTGTGATCGAACAGCCGCTTTCCGGCATCGGTCAGCGCCACGCCGCGGCCGTTGCGCAGGAAAAGCTGCTGGCGCACCTCGGTCTCCAGCGCCCGCACCTGGCGGCTCAGTGCCGGCTGCGCCACGTCGAGCGCCACGGCCGCCTTGCTGAAACTGCCCAGCTCGGCCACCTGCACGAAATATTCAAGCTGCTTGAGGTTCATGCGCTGCCGTGATGGTCCAACCTTTCGATGCGCCGCAGGATCAATATGATTTCGGCAGGCCGAGTACTTTTTCGGCAATGAAGCTGAGCGCCAGTTGCGGGCTGACCGGCGCGATGCGCGGGATCATGATCTCGCGCAAGTACCGCTCGACATGGAACTCCTTGGCATAGCCGAAACCGCCGTGAGTCATCACCGCCTGTTCGCAGGCCGAAAAGCCGGCTTCGCCGGCGAGATACTTTGCCGCGTTCGCCGCTGCGCCGCAGGGCATACCCCGATCATATTGCCAGGCCGCCGACATCACCATCAGCCACGCTGCTTCCAGTTCGACCCAGTTCTTTGCGAGCGGATGCTGGATCGCCTGGTTCTGGCCGATCGGCCGGTTGAACACGATGCGCGCTTTGGCGTAGTCGGCGGCGCGTGTGAGCGCGCATTTGCCGAGGCCGACGGCTTCGGCGGCGATCAGGATGCGCTCGGGATTCATGCCCTCCAGAATGTAGTGGAAGCCGCGTCCCTCCTCGCCGATGCGGTCTTCCATCGGGATCTCGAAATCCTCAAAAAACAGCTCGTTGGAGTCGACGACCTTGCGGCCCATCTTCTCAATCTCGTGGACCTTGATGCGCGCACGGTCGAAATCGGTATAGAACAGGCTGAGGCCATGGGTCGGAGTCTTCACCTCTTCCAGCGCCGTGGTGCGCGCCAGCAGCAGAATCTTGTGCGCGACCTGCGCGGTCGAGATCCAGACTTTTTGGCCGTTGACGATGTAGCGGTCGTTCTTGGCGACCGCACGGGTCTTGAGCTGCGTGGTGTTGAGACCGGTATTCGGCTCGGTCACCGCAAAACAGGCCTTTTCGCGGCCCTCCACCATCGGCGGCAGCATGCGGCGGCGCTGCTCCTCGGTACCGAACACGACCACCGGATTGAGACCAAACACGTTGATATGCACCGCCGAGGCGCCCGACATGCCGGCGCCGGATTCCGCGATCGTGCGCATCATGATCGCAGCTTCCGTGATGCCGAGCCCGGAGCCGCCATAAGCCTCGGGCACGCAGATGCCGAGCCAGCCTGCGTCAGCGAGCGCCTTGTGAAAATCATGCGGGAAGCCGCCCTCGCGATCCCCGTGCAGCCAGTATGCGTCGTCGAAGCCCGCGCAGATCTTTGCGATCGCGTCGCGGATCGCTTCCTGCTGCTCGGTGAGCGCAAAATCCATCCCGGTGCCCTTGATCTCGGCTTGATCTTCCAAGACTCTTCATACACCGATATCAGCGTCAGGGAGGCGCTTTTTTCATGGGTCCGCTGCGCGGAATAACCATCCTCGATCTCACCACCGTGCTGATGGGGCCCTATGCCACGCAGATCCTTGCCGACATGGGTGCCGACGTCATCAAGGTGGAGAGCCCCGAGGGCGACATCGTGCGCCAGCTCGGCCCCGGCCGCACCAAGGGCATGGGCGGAATGTTCCTCAACGTCAACCGCGGCAAGCGCTCGATCGTGATCGATCTCAAGCAGGTCGAAGGGCGCGACGCGCTGCTGCGGCTCGCGGCAAAGGCGAATGCGATTATCTACAATGTACGGCCCCAGGCGATGGCGCGGCTCGGCCTCGGCTATGAGGCGCTCGCGGCGGCGAACCACGCCATCCTCTATGTCGGCCTGTTCGGCTACGGCCAGACCGGGCCCTATGCCGCAAAACCGGCCTATGACGATCTGATCCAGGGCGCCTCGGGGATTCCGACCCTGATCGCAATGGCCGGTGACGGCACGCCGCGCTATGTGCCGATCACGGTCGCAGATCGCGTCGTGGGCCTGAAGGCGGTCAACGCCATTCTTGGCGGGCTGATGCACCAGCATCGCACCGGCGCTGGCCAGCGCATCGACGTGCCGATGTTCGAAGAGATGGCGGAGTTCGTGCTGATCGATCATCTGGGCGGCCTGACCTATGATCCACCGCTCGATCACGGCGGCTACGCGCGATTGCTGTCGCAGCACCGGCGCCCGTACAAGACCAGCGACGGCCATATCTGCGCACTGATCTACAACGACAAGCAGTGGAAGAGCTTTTTCGGCGCGATCGGCCAGCCGGAGATGCTCGAGCAGCCACGCTTTGCGACGCATGCCGCGCGGCACGCCCATATCAACGAAATCTATCAGGAAGTCGGGCGCATTTTTCTCACGCGCGCGACGGCCGAATGGACCGAGCTACTGGAGCGTGCGGACATCCCGGTCATGCCGATGCACACGCTCGAAAGCATTTTGGAGGACCCGCATCTCGACGCCGTCGGCTTCTTCAAGACAACGGAGCATCCCGTCGAGGGACGGATCCGGCAGATGCGGGTGCCGTCGACCTGGAGCGCGACCCAGCCCGAACCGGCCGGCCCTGCCCCGACCTTCGGCGAGCACGGCCGCGACATTTTGCGCGAGGGCGGGTTCTCCCCCGAAGAGATCGAACGACTCGGTCAGCAAGGGGCCGTTCAACTGCCACCCTCGCCGCGGTAAAGCCGCTCACGCGACTGCAGCATCGGCGGATCCGGCCGGACCGCTGCCAAAAATCTCCGCGGCGATCCGAGTCGGCTCGATCGCCGCGGGAATGCCGCAATACATCGCGACCAGCAGCAGGACGTCCTGCACCTGCTCGCGCGAGCAGCCATTTTTTAGCGCGCCCTGCGCATGCACCCTGAACTCGGCCGGCTTGCCAGAGGCTGCGGTGATGCCGAGCATGACCAGGCTGCGAATCTGGTCGGAAAGACCGCTGCGCTCCCAGACGTCGCCATAGACATAGGCGTTGATGATGGTCTGCAGCGGCGCGCCGAAGCTGCCGGCCGCCGCCATCCGCTTCTCGACCTCTTCCGTCCCGAACATCTGTTGTCGCCGCGACAGGCCCCGCGCGTAGAGTTCACTGATGTCCGCCATGTTCGCCTTGCCCTCGCATCGTCACGCCGCTACTTTATACGGACAAAAACCCGGCCGGTCGAGCCGTCGGTCCAGCCCAGTGCTGGGCCAATGGCCGATTTGCCTGTACAAATCTGAGCGGTAGGACGCGATGATGCGAAGGGCCGTCGTCGGCGTGCTCCTGTGGGTGCTCGGGATCGCTTGCGGCCTCGCCGAGGACTATCCCCAGCGCCAGATCAGGATCATCGTGCCGTTTCCCGCCGGCGCGGGCCCGGACCAGGTCGCCCGGCTGATCGGGCAGCACCTTCAGGACGCGTTCGGAGAGCCGGTAGTGGTCGAGAATCGCGCTGGCGCACTCGGCAGCCTCGGCGCTCAGCAGGTCGCGCACGCCAGTCCCGACGGCTACACGCTGCTGATGGGGACCAACACGACGCACGCCAGCAACGTCGCGACGTTGAAGGACCTGCCTTATGACCCGGTGAAGGATTTTTCTCCGATCATCCGTACCACCACGACCGCCATGGTGCTGCTGGTCAAACCTGAGTTTCCAGCAAAGGACCTGGCCCAGTTTCTCGACTACGCCAAAACGCATCGCAATCTGACGGCGGGCTACGGCTCCGGCGCATCGCAACTCTCCCTCGCCCAACTGCAATCGCGTGGTGGCGTGGGCCTGGTCGCGGCCTCCTATCGCGGCGTGCCGCAGGCGATGACCGATGTCATGGCCGGCGTGCTCGATCTCACTTTTGGCGATTTCTCGGTCGCGATCCCGCAGATGCAGGGCGGCACGCTGCGCGGCCTTGGCGTCACATCGCCCGACCGCAACGAGTTGCTGCCAAATCTGCCGGCGCTCGCCGAAGCCATGCCCGGGTTCGAGACCACGATCTGGTACGGCCTGCTGGCCCCTGCCAACACGCCCGAACAGGTCGTGAAAAAACTCTACCAGGAGACCGAGAAAATTCTCGCGGCGCCGGATACCCGGCAGCGGCTCGCCAAGGTCGGCGTGATCGTCGCGACGCTGCCGCCCGATCAATTTGGGGCTTTCATCAAAAACGAGATCGTGCGGTGGACCGCGGATGCCAAGGCGGCTGGGATCGAACCTCAATAGCATCAACTCAGAGAGAGTGTCGCAGTCATGAACGCCGATGCGCCTGTTGGAGTGATTGGGCTGGGGCTGATGGGCACCGCGGTTGCCGCGCGGCTGATCGAGGCAGGCCATCAGGTGGTCGGCTTCGACGTCGATCGCAGCCGCTGCGATGCCTTGGCCGCGATGGAAGGCAACAGCGCCGGCTCCGTCCGGGCGGTCGCCAAGCGCTGCCCGACAATCGTGATCGCTGTCTACAATGCAGCGCAGGTCGAGACAGTTCTTGACCAGCTTGAACAAGCGGACGGCGGCTTAAGGCCCCTGATCATCTGCACCACGACCTGCGCACCGGATGAGATCATCGCCATCGCCGCGCACGCGGCCCGCGCGGGTTTTGGCTTCGTCGAGGCGCCGGTCTCCGGCACCAGCGCGGAAGCGCGCGAGGGATCCGCCACCGCGCTCGTCGCCGGGGAAGCGCATGCGATCGAAGCGGCCACGCCCGTCCTGACCATCCTCTGCCCAAAACGCCTGCCCGTCGGCCATATCGGTGACGCCAGCCGCACAAAGCTCGCGATCAACCTGATCCTGCAGATCAACCGGACCGCGCTGGCCGAAGGCATTGCGTTTGCCGAAAGGCTCGGCCTCGATCCCCCCGCCTTCCTGGAGGCCGCCCGCCAGTCCGCCGCCTATTCCAGCGTGATGAACACCAAAGGCGCCAAGATGCTCAAGCGCGACTTCACGCCGCAGTCGCATATCGCGCAGAGCGTAAAGGATTCCGAACTGATCTTGCGCGAGGCGAAGGCGCGGGATCTGCACCTGCCGATGACCTCGGTTCAGATGGCGCTGCTGCGCGCCGCGATCGCGCTGGAAGGTCCGGACAGCGACAGCGCGGCGATCATTGCCGCGATCGACCGCGCGCGCGTCAAGCTCTGAGGACAAGAGGATGATCAATTGTGCGATCGCCGGGCTTGGACGCTGGGGCCGCGCCCTCGTCGAGGCCTCGCGCGCCGGTGGCCGGCTTCATATCGTGCGGGCGGTCGAGACCGAACTCGAACGTGCACGAGATTTTTGCAAAGCGCACGGGATCGCGCTGACCGACAGTTTTGACAGCGTCATGGAGGACGACGCCATCAAGGCCGTGCTGCTCGCCACGCCGCATTCCCTGCATCATGACCAGGTGATTGCGGCAGCAAGCCACGGCAAGCAGGTGTTTTGCGAAAAGCCGCTGGCGCTCCGCCGCGACGATGCGGCGCGCATGTTCGAAGCCTGCCGGAAGGCCAATGTCGTGCTGGCGGTCGGCCATAACCGCAGGTTCTGGCCGTCGATGCGGAGCTTGCGGGACATCGTTGCAAACGGCGAGCTCGGCACTATCCTTCATGTCGAGGGCCACAACAGCAACGAGAATTCCAACATCATCACGACGGGCTGGCGGCTGTCGCCCGAGGAATCGCCAGGCGGCGGCCTGACCGGGGCGGGCCTGCACGTGCTCGACGCCTTCATCAGCCTGCTCGGCCCGAGCAGCCAGGTCTATGCCCGGCTGCATCGGCGTGAGATCGGGCCACCGCCGCTCGATGCGGCGCTGCTCGCGATCGATTTCGCCAGCGGCGTCACCGGCACGCTGGCCACCGTGCGCGCGACGCCATTCTACTGGCGTGTTCATGTCTTCGGCACCCTGGGATCCGTCGAAGTGCTGGACGACGTCACGACGGTCATCCGCAAATCCGGACACGCTCCGGAAACCGTGCTTCGTCCACCGATCGATGTACTCGCAGCCGAGCTCGACGCCTTTGCCGACGCGGTCGAGGCAAAACAACTGTTCCCCGTGGTGAAGGCCGAAGTCCTTGCGACGCTCGCTGCCTTCGAGGCCGCGCTGCGTTCCATGGTGACGGGACAGCCCGAGCCCTGTCATGGCGCCTAAGACGCCTAAGCCACGCTCGTCGCGCTACCGCGACATCGCCACGCGGCTGCAGAGGGACATCCGCCTCGGCAAGGTCGAGGTCGGCAATCTCCTGCCGACCGAGACGGAGCTGATGGCGAGATATTCCGCGAGCCGGCAGACGGTGCGCGAGGCGCTGCGCATCCTCAGGGATCAGGGCCTGATCGTGCGGCGCGCGGGCCTGGGCTCCGTGGTGATCGCGAGCGAACCGCCGGTGCTGTTCACCCACAGCGTCACCTCGCTCGGCGAATGGCTGCGCTATTCCAACGAAACCTATCGTGATGTCGCCGCCACGCGGGATGTCGTTGCAGACCGCGCGCTTGCCGCGCTTCTGAAATGCGAACCCGGCAAGCACTGGTTTCTGATCGAGGCGATCAGGCGCGCCGACCAGTTCGCCGCCCCACTCGGCTGGACCGAGATCTATGTGCTGCGCAAGTTCGCGCCCGTGGTCAAGCGCAACGACCACGGCCGCACGCCGGTGCACGAGCAGATCGCAAAAATGTTCGGGCAGATCACCGAGCACGCCCAGATGGAAATTTTTGTGCGCGGCATGCCACCTTCGATCGCGAAGCCCCTCGGAGTCAAAACCGGTTCGCCTGCCCTCACGGTCATCCGCCGTTATTACGGCGTGCAGGACGAGCTGTTCGAAGTCACGGTGACAACCCATCCGGAGGGCCGGTATACGTACACGATGGACATGCACCGCGCGCTGCGGCCGCCACTCTAGGCCAGCGGCTATGGACATCCCGCGCGAACGCGCGTAGCGATGACGGATCATCACTCGGAGCTCACATTCGTGGCTGATCCTCGGCCCATGGCCTCGATCGAGGCGGTCGAAAGCGGCCTGGCTTCGCAAGGCTATATTGCGAGCCGGCAGATCGCGACCGCGGTTTACCTCTCGCAGCAGATCGCGAAGCCGATCCTGGTCGAAGGCCCCGCGGGCGTTGGCAAGACCGAGCTTGCGAAAGCGGTCGCTGCCTGGCGTGGGCTGAAGATGATCCGCCTGCAATGCTATGAGGGCCTCGACGAGGCCAAGGCGCTCTACGAGTGGAAATACGCAAAACAGCTCCTCTACACGCAGATCCTGAAGGACAAGCTCGGCGAAGTGCTCGGCGGCGCCGCCACGCTGCATGCGGCGCTCGACCAGCTGCACGATTTCGGCGACGTGTTTTTTTCCAAGGAATTCGTCGAGCCGCGGCCGCTGCTGCAGGCATTGGAGCAGGAAGCCGGCTGCGTGCTGCTGATCGACGAGATCGACAAATCGGACGCCGAGTTCGAATCGCTGCTGCTCGAAATTCTCTCCGACTTTCAGGTCACCATTCCCGAGCTCGGCACCGTCTCGGCGGTGGTGCCGCCCACCGTGATCCTGACCTCCAACAGCGAGCGCAATCTCGGCGATGCGCTGAAGCGGCGCTGCCTGCATCTGCATATCGGCTTCCCAGAGCAGAAGCTGGAAGAGCGCATCGTCGAAAGCCGCGTGCCCGCCATCGCACAGGTCCTGCGCCGGCAGCTGGTCAGTTTCATCCACGACGTCCGCACCCTCGACCTGAAAAAGCAGCCCTCGGTCAGCGAGACCATCGACTGGGCGCGGGTGCTGGTGCTGCTGCAGGCTGCCGAGCTCGGCCACGACGTCGTCAAGGATACGCTCAATGTGCTTTTGAAATACGAGTCCGACGTCGAAGCAACCTTGCCCCACGTGACGACCTTCGTGGCCAAGGCGCTGCGCCAGAACGTGTTCGGCTGAAGGGCGCGCGATGCAAGAAAACCTGCATCGCTTCTTCCGCGCGGCGCGCGGCGCCGGCGTGCGCGTCTCGCCGGCCGAGAGCATCGATGCGATGCGGGCGGTGGCCAGCGTCGGCATTTTCGACCGCGAGGTGCTGCGCGACACCTTTCTGCTGACGCTCGCCAAGACCCAGGACGAGAAGCGCGCGCTCAGCGACTGTTTTGACCTGTTCTTCGCCGCGCCGGCGCCATCGCAGCCGGCGAACGGCAACGGCGAAGCGGATCGGGCGGCCGCGGCCGAAGCCAGCAGTGAGGCCGATGCGAGCAGTCCCGGCGGCGGCGGTTCGTCGAGCGAAGGCCTCGGTCCGCTGGCGCAAATGCTGCTGGCGCAGGATCGCGCCGCGATCCAGGCCGCGATCGCGACCGCGTCGAATGCGACATCGCTCTCCAGCATCCGTTTCTTCACCCAGCGCGGCCTGTTCTCGGGCCGCATCCTCGACGCCATGGGCATTGCGCGGCTGCGCGACGACCTCGACGTGCTGACTGCGGACAACCCGGCACTGGCCGAGCGGCTCGCGGCGGCGCTGGAGGCGCTGCGCGAAAACGTCCGCGACGCGGTTTCCCAGGCGCTGCTGCTCTACGGACGCGAAGAGGCGGAAAGCCTGCGCAACGACATCCTGCGCAACGCCCCGCTGTCCCGGATCGAGCCGCGCCAGGTCGAGGAAATGCGGGCGCTGATCCTTAAGATCGCCCGCCGGCTTCGCGAGCGCTACAGCAAGCCGCGCAAGCGCCAGCGTCGCGGCCATCTCGACGTGCGCAGAACCCTGCGGCGCAATGCGGCCTGGGGCGGCGTACCGTTTCTCACCGCCTGGAAACGCCGGCACCGCGACCGGCCCAAGATCGTCGCGCTGTGCGACGTCTCCGGGTCGGTGGCGCGCGTGTCCGATTTCTTTCTCCTGCTGATCCACAGCCTGCACGAGGTGGTGTCGGACGTGCGCTCCTTTGCGTTTTCCGGTCACCTGATCGAGGTCAGCGAGATTTTGCAGACGAAGGGCGCCGACGAGGCGATGGCCGAGATCATGTCGAAGGTCGGTTTCGGCTCGTCCGATTACGGCTCCTCCTTCGCCGATTTCGAACGGCAGGCGATCGACGCCGTGACGCCGCAAACCACCGTGATTGTGCTTGGCGATGGGCGCAGCAACAATCTCGATCCCGGCGCCGACATCGTCCGCCGCATCTCGGAGCGCTGCAAGCGCCTGGTCTGGCTCAACCCGGAGGGCCGCATGAGCTGGGGCTGGGGCGATTCGGAGATGCTGCGCTACCAGACCTTTTGCACCGTGGCGCGCCAATGCGCCACCGCGCAGCAATTGGAGCGCGCCGTGTCGGATATCGTGGCGGCGTATCAGTGATACCGGCTCGTCATGCCCGCCCTTGTCGCGGGCATCCACGTCTTGGCCGCACGCTGAGTAAGACGTCGATGCGAGGTCAGTCGCATCATATTTCGCGTACTCCCGGATGTTCATCCGTGCTTCCACCCTCCGGTCTTTTCTTGTCGCTCAGTCGCCGCGGCCGAACTCCTGGTGGCGCCCGGGCGCCGCCTCGAACAGCGCCCTTGTGTAGGGATGTCTGGGATTGGCGAACACGTCGGCGGTCGCGCCCTGCTCGACGATGATCCCCTTCTGCATGACCGCAAGCCGGTCGCAGACCTGCGCGGCCACGCGCAGGTCATGGGTGATGAACAGCACGGCGAGATCGAACTGCCGCCGCACCTCGTCGAGCAGCTTTAACACCTGCGCTTGCACCGAGACATCGAGCGCGGAGACCGGCTCGTCGCCGATCAACAGATACGGCTCCATCGCGAGCGCGCGGGCGATGCAGATGCGCTGGCGCTGGCCGCCGGAAAACTGGTGCGGGTAGCGGTCGAGCGCATCGGGCGACAGATGCACGGTCGACATCAACGCCCGCGCGCGCTTCAGCGCAGCGTCGCGCGAGACGCCGAAATTCATTGGCCCCTCGATGATCGCCTCGCCGACCGTCCGGCGCGGATTGAGCGACCGATAAGGGTCCTGGAACACCATCTGGACGCCCCGCCGCAGCGGGCGCATCTGAGCTTCCGAGAGCGCGGCAATGTCCCTGCCTTCGATCGCGATCCTGCCGGAGGTCGGATCGACCAGGCGCGCGATACAGCGTGCCACCGTCGACTTGCCCGAGCCGGATTCGCCGACGATGCCGAGCGTCTCGCCGCGCCGCACCTCGAGCGTCACGTCATTGACCGCGTTGACCACGCGCGCCCGCTTCTGCCAGAAACTGCGCTTGCCGTAGGTCTTGTGAAGACCAGTCGTCGCCAGCGTCACCGCGCCGATTGCCGGTGCACGCGATGGTGGGATCATGCTCGGCACCGCGGCCATCAGCATACGCGTGTAGGGCTCACGCGGCCGCCGCAGCACGTTTTCGCGCGGCCCTTGTTCGACGACGCGGCCAAACTGCATCACGACAACACGGTCTGCGATCTCGGAGACCACGCCGAAATCATGGGTGATGAATAGCACGCCCGTCTTCTTGCGCGCCTGCATCTCGCGGATCAGGCTCAAAATCTGCGCCTGGGTCGTGACGTCGAGCGCGGTGGTCGGCTCGTCGGCGATCAACAGCGCAGGATCGAGCACCAGCGCCGCCGCGATCATGATGCGCTGGCGCTGCCCACCCGAGAGCTGGTGCGGATAGGCATCGATCATGTGCTCGGGATCGGGGAGATGCACCGCACGCATGATTTCGAGCACCCGCTCGCGACGCCCTTTGGCATCAAGGATGGTGTGGATCTCGAGAATCTCGGCGATCTGGTTGCCGACCCGTTCCACCGGGTTGAGCGCCGTCATCGGCTCCTGGAACACCATCGCCATGCGGTCGCCGCGCAGCGCGCACAGCCGGCGCTCGCTCGCCCCCACCAGCTCCTCGCCGGCG
>NZ_JAFATE010000008.1 GCF_019244115.1 Bradyrhizobium sp. | reverse complement strand
AGATTTCCGGCCGGCTCGGTATCGGGCTCGTCTACAAGACCTCGTTCGACAAGGCCAACCGCACCAGCGCGTCGGGTCAACGCGGCCTGGGACTGAACAAATCGTTGCCGATTTTTGCCGAGATCAGGTCTTCGCTCGGCCTGCCGGTTCTGACCGACATCCATGAAGCCGCGCAATGTGCAGAGGTGGCGGAAGCCGTCGACATCCTGCAGATCCCGGCCTTTCTGTGCCGGCAGACCGATCTGCTGCTCGCGGCGGCTGCGACCGGCAAGGTCGTCAACGTCAAGAAGGGACAGTTTCTGGCGCCCTGGGACATGGCCAATGTGGTGACCAAGATCACCGGCGCCGGCAATCCCAACGTGCTTGTCACGGAGCGCGGCGCGTCCTTCGGCTACAACACGCTGGTCTCCGACATGCGCGCGCTGCCGATTCTGGCGCGCACCGGTGCGCCGGTGATCTTCGATGCCACGCATTCGGTGCAGCAGCCGGGCGGGCAGGGCGCATCGTCGGGCGGCGAGCGCGAGTTCGTTCCGGTGCTGGCGCGCGCCGCGGTCGCGGTCGGCGTCGCGGGCGTCTTCATCGAGACCCATCCCGATCCCGATCGCGCGCCGTCCGATGGCCCGAACATGGTGCCGCTTGCCGAGTTCGAGGGCCTGGTCCGCACGCTGATGGCGTTCGACGCGCTGGCCAAGCGCAAAGCGGCCTGATGCATCGGACGCTCGCGCGACCGCAGACCGGGCGGCTGCCGCCGGCGCTCAACATCATTGCGCTCGCAAGCTTTGCCGCGAGCCTGTCGGTGCGCGCGCTCGACCCCGTGCTGCCGCATGTCGCCGCTGATTTCGGCATTAGCATCGCGAGGGCCGCCGGCTTTGCCGCCGTGTTCGCCTTCACTTTTGCGATCATCCAGCCGCTGATCGGCGCCGCCGCCGACCTGTTTGGCAAGGCGCGGCTGATCATCGTCTGCCTTGCGCTGCTCGGCCTCTCCAATGTGCTCGGCGCCCTTTCGGACTCGTTCGCGCTGCTGTTTGCCACGCGGATTCTCGCCGGCGTCGGCGCGGGCGGGGTATTTCCGGTGGCGCTGGGGCTGACCAGCGACCTGGTGGGATCAGAGAAGCGCCAGATCGCGATCAGTCGCACGCTGGCCGGCTCCATGACCGGCAATCTGTTGGGCGCCTCGGTCTCCGGCCTGATCGGCGACTTCCTCGGCTGGCGCGGCGTACTCGCCGTGCTCGGCAGCCTGGTGCTGGTGGCGTCCGTCGCCGTCGCGCTGGGCTTCCGCGGCGCTGCGCTGACGCATCCGCCAAAAACCAGTCTCTCGGCCCTGAAACAGGGCTACCGTACGATCTTCGCAAACCCGAATGCGCGCATCTGCTATTCGGCGGTCTTCATCGAAGGCTGCTGCGTACTCGGGCTGTTTCCCTACATCGCCGCGTTCCTGGTCGAACTCGGCGAGCCCTCGCTGTCGGTTGCGGGCCTGGTGATCGCCGGGTTTGCGATCGGCGGATTATTCTACACGATGACCGTGTCGCGCTTCCTGCCGCGGCTCGGCGTCAAGCGCATGATGATCGCGGGCGCCTCGCTGGTCGGCTTGCAGCTGGCCGCGATCGCCTTCGGTCCGGGCTGGAAGCTGCAGTTCGTCAACATGCTGGTGATGGGATGGGGTTTTTACATGATTCACGGCTGCCTGCAGGTGTTCGCCAGCGAGCTCAGCGTGGAGGCGCGCGCCACCGCATTGTCGCT
Organism: Bradyrhizobium sp.; assembly: GCF_019244115.1. Classification (GTDB taxonomy): domain Bacteria; phylum Pseudomonadota; class Alphaproteobacteria; order Rhizobiales; family Xanthobacteraceae; genus Bradyrhizobium. The sequence continues at coordinate 12,003 of NZ_JAFATE010000008.1, read as the reverse complement.
GCATTCGTTCTTCTTCTTCATGGGCCAGACCGTCGGCCCGATCGCCTATGGCTTTGGCCTGCACACGATTGGCAAACTCGCGACCTTGCTCACGACCGCGACCATCATCATCGTGCTCGGCCTCGTCTGCGCGGCATTGCTGCGGCCGCGTGTGCCGGCCGATGCGGTGAGGCGGCCTGACGTGGCCGCCTAGCCCCGCCCGCGATACGGCGCCACGCCCTGGTCGGGCACCCAAAGGCCGTTCGGCAGCTTGCCGGTCTGCCAGAACACGTCGATCGGGACGCCGCCGCGCGGATACCAGTAGCCGCCGATGCGGAGCCATTTCGGCTTGATCTCTTCTGCGATCCGCTTGCCGATCATCACGGTGCAGTCCTCGTGGAAGGCGCCGTGATTCCTGAAGCTCGCGACAAACAGTTTGAGGGATTTCGACTCCAGCAGAAACCGGCCCGGCGCATAGTCGATGACCAGATGCGCAAAGTCCGGCTGGCCGGTCACCGGGCAGATCGACGTGAACTCCGGGACCGTGAAGCGCACCAGATAGTCCGTGCCGGCTTGCGGATTGGGCACGGCATCGAGTTTCGCCTCCTCGGGCGTTTTCGGCCATTCAACGGCACGGCCGAGCTGCAACGGGCTTTGCACGGTTTTTTTCGTCATGTCCTCACCTAACCGGGCAAGGACATTGGCGCAAGGCGGCATGCAACGTCAGGCGGACGCGATCGAATCTCACGCAGCACTCTGGATCACGACCAGCCGGTCGTTGCCGGACTCGCAGCCCCACACTTCGCCCGGCCTGCCGTTCAGCTGCCGGACGTTGGCGCCGATTTTGTCGCTCGGGAATGCGGTGAACTTTTCAGTCGCGGGATCGAAACGCACGATCGCGTTCGCCGTGAAATCGGTGAGCCAGACCTTGTCGCTGCCATCGACATAGACGGCGTAGGCGTGGGGATCATTGCCGGGAAGTTTCCAGGTCTTCCACGAGCCATCGGCCGGATCATGCACCGACACCTGGCCGCTATTCCATTCGCTGACCCAAATGCGGCTCCTGGAGTCCGACCACACGCGCCGCGCGCCCTGGCGCGGCGTCGGCGGCTCGACGATGCTTGCGTTGCCGGTTGCGAGGTCGATCTTGGCGATATAGCTGCCTGCGAGCGAGGCATACCAGACGTCACCTTGGGGCGTGACCGTGATGCCATAAGGTCCAAAACCTCTGGGTGCCTTGAAGACCCTCATCTCGCCTGTGTTCGGTACGAGATGGCCGTAGAATCCGGACTGGCCCGTGAACCAATAAGTGCCCGCCTTGTCGAACACGCCGGTGTTGAGATTGGCGTCGGCGGCGTCCTTCGGCAGGCGGAACAGCGTGACCTTGCCGTTGCCGGGATCGACGCGCGCAATCGCGTTCTGGCCGCCCTCGGTGATCCATGGCGCGCCGTCAGGCCCGAGGGTGACGCCGTGCGGGGCGGCGCCTTTGCCCAACGGGAATGTACTGAACGAGCCATCGCGCGGATCCAGTCGGCCGAGCAGGCCGCTGCCCTGGCCGGTGAACCAGACCGTGCCATCGGCGGCGGGCGCGACATCATGCAGGCCGATGCCGGCCCTGATCGGATAATATTTTGTCGGGAAAGGCGCTTCCTGCGCGGTGGCCCGACGCAATGCGGGCGGGATCAGAATTCCGGCCGTGGCGCTGGCGAGAAACTGGCGGCGATTCATTGCGTTACCCTTAATGTCTAGAGAGTTGAAATCGGGTGCGCAGATCAATCTCGCGTGAGCATAGCCCCGACGCGTCAGAGCCGTCAGGCTAACGCAGTCCCCGAGCGTTCACATTTGCTTGCTCGCCGTGTAAAGACGCTACCCAAACCCGTCCACCAACCAACGGAAACGCAACTCATGACTGCCATCGTCGATATCATCGGCCGCGAGATTCTGGACAGCCGCGGCAATCCGACCGTCGAAGTCGACGTCGTGCTGGAGGATGGCGCCATGGGACGGGCCGCGGTGCCCTCGGGCGCTTCGACCGGCGCCCATGAGGCGGTCGAACTGCGCGACAATGACAAGTCGCGTTATCTCGGCAAGGGCGTGCGCAAGGCGGTCGACACCGTCAATGGCGAGATTTTTGAGGCGCTGACCGACCGCTCGGTTGAAGACCAGGTGCAGATCGACCAGACCCTGATCGAGCTCGACGGCACGCCGAACAAGAACAGGCTCGGGGCCAACGCGATCCTCGGCGTGTCGCTGGCCTGCGCCAAGGCCGCCGCCGCCTCCTTCGACATGCCGCTGTATCGTTATGTCGGCGGCACCTCCGCGCGAACGCTGCCGGTGCCGATGATGAACATCGTCAATGGCGGCGTGCACGCCGACAACCCGATCGATTTTCAGGAATTCATGATCATGCCGGTGGGGGCTACGACCTTCGCCGACGCGCTGCGCTGCGGCTCCGAGATCTTCCACACGCTGCGCGGCGAATTGAAAAAGGCCGGCCACAACACCAATGTCGGCGACGAGGGCGGCTTTGCGCCGAACCTGCCGTCGGCCGATGCCGCGCTCGATTTCGTCATGAGCGCGATCGGCAAGGCCGGCTACAAGGCCGGTGAGAACGTGATGCTGGCGCTGGACTGCGCCGCCACCGAGTTCTTCAAGGACGGCAGCTACGTCTATGGCGGCGAGGGCAAGACCCGCTCGCGCTCCGAACAGGCCAAGTATCTCGCTGACCTGGTCGCGCGCTATCCGATCGTCTCGATCGAGGACGGCATGAGCGAGGACGACATGGAGGGCTGGAAGGAGCTTACCGATCTCGTCGGCAAGAAATGCCAGCTAGTCGGCGACGATCTCTTCGTCACCAATGTGACGCGGCTTGCCGATGGCATCAGACATGGCCGCGCCAACTCGATCCTGATCAAGGTCAACCAGATCGGCACGCTGACCGAGACGCTCGCCGCCGTCGAGATGGCCTACAAGGCCGGCTACACCGCCGTGATGTCGCACCGCTCCGGCGAGACTGAGGATTCGACGATCTCCGACCTCGCGGTCGCGACCAATTGCGGGCAGATCAAGACCGGCTCGCTGGCGCGCTCGGATCGTACCGCAAAATACAACCAGCTCCTGCGCATCGAGGAGCAGCTCGGCAAGCAGGCGAAATACGCGGGCAGGGCGGCGCTGAAGGCGCTGGCCTAAGCTGATCAACGACGAGAGCAGGAGTGACCGATGAGTGACGGCAGAAGCGGGCTGCAGCTGCGATCGCTGATTAAAAAGAGCGGCGAGCTCGAAATTTCGCTGGTGGGCGTGCCCACGCCCGAACCCGGACCCGACGAGGTCGTGGTGCGGGTCGAGGCCACGCCGATCAATCCGTCCGACCTCGGGCTCCTGATCGGCGCAGCCGACATGGCGACGGCGAAAGCGTCCGGCACCAAGGACGCGCCTGTCATCACGGCGCGGGTCCCCGAAGCGGGCATGCGCGCGATGGCCGGGCGGCTCGACGAATCCATGCCGGTTGGTAATGAGGGCGCCGGCGTCGTGATTGCGACGGGTTCATCGGATGCCGCTAAAGCGCTGAAAGGCAGGACCGTCGCGATGATCGGCGGCGCAATGTACGCGCAATATCGCTGCCTGAAGGTCGGCGAATGCTTGCCGCTGCCTGCCGGCACCACGCCGGCCGAGGGTGCCTCCTGCTTCGTCAATCCGCTGACCGCACTCGGCATGACCGAGACCATGCGCCGCGAAGGCCACAAGGCGCTGGTGCACACCGCGGCCGCCTCCAATCTCGGACAGATGCTGAACAAGATCTGCCTGAAGGACGGCATTGCCCTGGTCAATATCGTGCGGAGCCAGGAGCAGGCCGAGATTTTGCGCAGCATCGGTGCAAAATACGTGGTCGACTCGACCTCGCCGACCTTCATGGATGAGCTGACCAGCGCGCTGACCGAGACCGGGGCGACCATCGCCTTCGACGCCATCGGCGGCGGCCGCCTCGCCGGCCAGATCCTCACCGGTATGGAGGCGGCGGCCAACAAGACCGCAAAAGTCTACAGCCGCTACGGCACCAACGTGCACAAGCAGGTCTACATCTATGGCGGCCTCGACACCCGTCCGACCGAGCTGGTCCGCTCCTTCGGCATGGCCTGGGGGATCGGCGGCTGGCTGCTGTTTCCATTCCTGATGAAGATCGGGCAGGCGGATGCAGCAAAGCTGCGGCAGCGCGTGGTCGACGAGCTGAAGACCACCTTTGCCAGCCATTACACCAAAATCGTGTCGCTGCAGGAGGCGCTCGATCTTGCGAACATCGCCGTCTATGCCAAGCGCGCCACCGGCGAGAAGTTTCTGATCAATCCAAACAAGCCGGGATGAAGCCGGCGCCTCAGGTGTTGACACCCTGGGCGAGCGTGTTGTTCGCCCGGCACGTACGATCATTTCACATCGTGCGGGTGCGAACGACAAGAGCTGAGGGGAGAGTTTGAACATGTCTGATGTGAGCCGACGTCAATTGCTGGCCGGAGCCGCGCTGGCCGGAGCCGCTTGTGTGCTGGGGTCACGGGGAATGCCGACGGCACGCGCTGCGGTGCAACCGTCGGGAGCCCAGGCGCCCGGCTTCTACCGCTACAAGGTCGGCGACTACGAGTGCACCTCGATCAATGACGGGGCCCGGTCATTCCCGATGCCCGAAAAATTCGTGACCAACGTGGCCAAGGACGAGGCGCTGGCGGTGGCGGATGCGGCCTATATGCCCAAGGGCATGGTGACGGTGCCGTTCAACCCGCAACTGATCAACACCGGCTCAAAACTGATCCTGATCGACACCGGCAATGGCGTCGGCAATCTCGAGCCGAGCAAGGGTGCGGTCGGCCGCACGCTGCAGAACCTCGCCGCGGCCGGGGTCGAGGCCAAGAGCATCGACATCGTGATCCTGTCGCATCTGCATCCCGATCACACCAACGGCATCCGCGCGGCCGATGGCGGGCTCGCGTTTCCGAACGCGGAAGTGATGGTGCCGGCCAAGGACTGGGAGTTCTGGACCAGCGACGAGAAGGCCGCCAAGGCGCAGTCCAGCGAGATGATGAAGAACTATTTTGCCAATGTGAAGAAGACCTTTGCCGGCATCGAATCCAAGGTGACGAGATATGACTGGGGCAAGGAGATCGCGCCCGGCATCACTTCGATCGCAACGCCCGGCCACACGCCTGGGCACACCTCCTTCGCCGTGGCCTCCGGGAGTGCGAAGGTGCTGATCCAGTCTGATGTCACCAACATCCCTGAACTGTTCTTGCGCAATCCCGACTGGCATGTCGCCTTCGACGTCGATGGCGACCGCGCGCAGCAGACCCGGCACAAATTCTACGACATCGCGGCGGCCGAGAAGGCAACCGTGGTCGGCTTCCACTTCACCTTCCCCTCGATCGGCCATGTCGAGAAGGACGGCAACGGCTACCGGTTGATCCCCTCGACCTGGAATCCGACGATCTGAGAGGTCGCCACGCTTGGAAAGCGTGGCGGGTGGGGGCGAGCATCTCGCGAACACGAGCGCGCTGTCCACGTTATGCCCCCACCCCAGCACTCCTCGGAAGCGGGGAGCGCGGTTCATCTGCGGCTCGGGTTGATCTCGTGATGTTCGGCTCACACGGCCGCGATCATCTCCTGCTGGCGAACGCTGCGTTTCCAAAACCGCCAGTTCATGCACTTGCATGTTTCTGGCAGCGAGGCTAGGGAAGACGGCCGTTCCCTACCCAACAAGGACATGCCATGGCCGCTCCGTACTCCATCGTCGTCATCGTCGGCAGCCTCCGCAAGGAGAGTTTTTCGCGGAAGATCGCCAATGCCCTGGCGAAACTCGCGCCCGCCAGCCTGAAACTCGACGTGACGACGCTGCACGACATCTCGTTCTTCAACCAGGATCTCGAAGCCAGCCCGCCGGCCGACTGGCTGCCGTTCCGCGAAAAGCTGCAGAAATCCGATGGGGTCATCTTCGTGACGCCCGAATACAACCGCTCGATCCCCGGCGTCTTGAAGAACGCCATCGATGTCGGCTCGCGTCCCTATGGCAAGAGCTCGTTTCTCGGCAAGCCGGTCGGCATCATCTCGAACTCGCCGGGTCCGCTCGGCGGCGTCAGCGCAGCAAAACACCTGCAGAACATCCTGCCCGGCATTTGCGGTCCGATCATGGGCCAGCCGGAGACCTATCTGAATGCCGTCGGCGACGCCTTCAACGACAAGGGCGAGTGCGTCAAGGAGACCCTGCAGCAGATCCTTGCGCAGTATCTCACGGCCTTTGCTGCCTTCGTCGAGAAGCAGAACGGGTAACAGACAAGCGGCGCCATCTATCGCTGTCATTGCCCGGCTTGTACCGGGCAATCCAGTAGTCCGCGGCCCAACTCGTGCGGAAAACTGGCGCCTCGGATTACTGCATGCCCGCTTAAAGCGGGCATGACGAGCTGTGACTCGGTCGCCTCTTAGCACTCCATTAACCGCATCCCTCCATCCTCCGGCGCATGGTCACGCGCGCCCGCCTGAAATCGTTTCTCACCGGCCTTGCCCTCTACACGATGGCGGCGGCGCTGGTCGGCTATTTCGGCGTCAACGCCTATACGGGCAGGTACGGGCTGAACGCGCAGCAGGAGCTCGACCAGGAGATCATAGCGCTCACCTCCGAGCTCGCGCGCCTGAAGAAGGAGCGGGCCGAAAGCGAGCAGCGCGTCTCGCTGCTCCGCTCCGACCATATCGATCCCGACATGCTGGACGAGCGTGCCCGTTTCCAGCTCGACTACGTCAATCCGCATGATCTCGTTCGGATGAACACGCCGAACTGAAGCTGCATGATTGATCCGGCATCTCAAGATGTGCGTCATGCCCGCGCTTGCCCGCCTTCGCTCAAGGCACGATCTTGATTTTGCAACCCATCGCCATAAACATGGAAATATGGGTGTCTGATTGAATCTGTTCTCGCCGAAACCATGTACTTGCTGGCGCGCTACCCGAGGGCGCAGGACACCATCTTGGAGCTGATCCAAAATGGGGCACTAAGCGTTGCCTTCCGGCTCGAAGAGAGCCTCGCCGAGTTGCGCAAGCTGCTTCAGAAGTACAGGGACACGCCGATGTCCTTGGCTGATGTGTGCATCGTTCGTATGGCCGAAATCCATGATCGACATGGCGTCTTGACGCTGGATTCCGATTTCCTGATCTATCGAAAACGCGGGCGAACTTCGCTGACGCTCATTCATCCAGCGGCATAGCAGTCCGCTTCTGTCATGCGGTCGAAGTTTGATGCAGATCAACTCACCCGTCTATGCGCGCCCCGCTATGGGCAAGCTGACGGCCGGTGCGAGCGGCGCGCAGATCCATTCAGGCGACGTCTCTACAACTGTTTCTCCAGCAAGATCTGCAATCCCTTGCCTTCTTCAACAAAAGTGTCGACGATTTCAAATCCCGATTTGAGATTCAAAATGATCATGTCGCGGAATCGATTCTGGGTCTTGGTCCGCACTTTGACAAATCCCAGAGCTTTGAGCTCCTGATGCTGGATCAGCATCAGGCGTTTGCCGAGGCCAAGCCTTCTCTGTTCCGGATCGACTCCCCCAATCCAACTGTAGAAGACACCGCTGCCGATGGAGAAGCCGGTCTTGAAACCGACAATTCCGCCGTCGGAATATGCGTGGATGGAAAGGAAAGCGTCCTTCCCGGAGACCCGTTCCCTGATTTTTCCCAGCGCAAATGGATGCTCAAATACCCGGGCTTGTATCTCGTGTATCTCTGCGATGACGCTTTCACCCGCGCTGTTGAATATTCTTGTCTCCAGCATCTTGAATTGGCTCCCGCGCGCAGGTTCGACCGACGAACCCTCCTCGTCGTCGCAGCAGGGCATAGCATGCGAACGGTACGCGCATAAGCCGCGCGATGTTCAGCCGCTTGCCGAGCAATGCTGAGCGCCGGTCTTCCAACAGTGCTCTGAACAAGGTGGAATTTTCAACACCAGTCGTGTTCCCTTCGCCGAGCGCTATGACAATTTCACCGGCGGCAAATTCGTCGTGCCGCGCGGGCGCATGGGGCGTTCGGCGGCTACGAGCAAGCGGCATCGGACGCGACCCACAAGATGATGCTCGACCATTATCAGCAAGAACCTCCTGGTCGGGTACATCGCCAAGACGCTCGCTTTGTCTGATCGCTGTTCAGATCAACAAGCCGGCGGCGCAACGCCATTGCGCCGCCGATTGCCTTTTTGGAATAAATGCGCACATCGCCTTCCATGGTTAATGGAAGCGGTGTTGCAACCGGACGCAAGCGCGGAGCGTAGCGGGGCCGATTTCGCGTCGCATTGCACTGCGGCAAAGGCAGAGCTTTTCCTTGTCACGCAATCCTTTCACAGCGGTTTGAGTTGGGTTAGAGAGGGGCCTTCATTCTCTCACCCGGAATTGCCATGGCCGTACCCAAGAAAAGCGTCACGAAGGAATCAGGGCAGGACAAGGGCCAGGAAAAAGACAACGGCTCGCCGCCGGAATTCACCAGAGAGCAGGAATTGACCGCGCTGCGCGACATGCTCCTGATCCGGCGTTTCGAGGAGAAGGCGGGTCAGCTCTACGGCATGGGCGCGATCGGCGGCTTTTGCCACCTCTACATCGGCCAGGAAGCGGTCGTGGTCGGCATGCAGATGGCCCTGAAAAAGGGCGATCAGGTCATAACCGGCTACCGGGATCACGGCCACATGCTCGCCACCGGCATGGAGGCGCGGGGCGTGATGGCCGAACTGACCGGCCGCCGCGGTGGCTATTCCAAGGGCAAGGGTGGCTCGATGCACATGTTCAGCATCGAGAAGAATTTTTATGGCGGTCACGGCATCGTCGGCGCGCAGGTCTCGCTCGGCACCGGCCTCGCCTTCGCCAACCGCTACCGCGGCAATGATTTCGTCAGCCTGACCTATTTCGGCGATGGCGCCGCCAATCAGGGCCAGGTCTATGAGAGCTTCAACATGGCCGAGCTGTGGAAGCTGCCGGTCGTCTATGTGATCGAGAATAACCGCTATGCGATGGGGACATCGGTGGCCCGCGCCTCCGCGCAGGCCGATTTCTCCAAGCGCGGTGCTTCCTTCAACATTCCCGGCGAGCAGGTCGACGGCATGGACGTGCGCGCCGTGAAGGCGGCGGCCGACAAGGCGGTGGCGTGGTGCCGGGCGGGCAATGGTCCCTTCATCCTGGAAATGCAGACCTATCGCTATCGCGGTCACTCGATGTCGGATCCCGCAAAATATCGTACGCGCGAGGAGGTCGAAAAGGTCCGCCACGACCAGGACCCGATCGAGCAGGTGCGCAACCGTCTGCTGGCGGCCAAGGTCAGCGAGCAGGAGTTGAAGGACATCGACGCCAAGGTGCGCGAGATCGTCAACGACGCTGCCGATTTCGCCCAGCACGATCCCGAGCCGGACGTATCCGAACTCTATACCGACATCTATCACTAGAGACCGCTCGCGCGACTTTCGTAAGACGCGCGATCCGCGACGCAGGACAAGCCAAAAAGACTGATTTCCCGGAGCCACTATGCCAATCCAAGTGCTGATGCCTGCTCTGTCGCCCACCATGGAAAAGGGCAATCTCGCCAAATGGCTCAAGAAGGAAGGCGAGCCGATCAAGTCCGGTGACGTGATCGCCGAAATCGAGACCGACAAGGCGACCATGGAGGTCGAGGCGACCGACGAGGGCACGCTCGGCAAGATCCTGATCCCCGAAGGCACCGCCGACGTCGCCGTCAATACGCCGATCGCAACCATTCTGGCCGACGGTGAGAGCGCCGCCGACCTCGCCAAGGTGTCGTCGGCCCCCGCCAAGCAGGAGAAGGCGGCGGAGTCCGCGCCGCCCGCTGCCGCCAAGGCCGAGACGCCGGCTTCGCCTGCGGCTGCGCCCGCCGCTCCGCAAGCCGCCACCGCACCCGATCCGGAAATCCCGGCGGGGACGGAGATGGTCACGATGACCATCCGCGAGGCGCTGCGCGATGCCATGGCCGAGGAGATGCGGCGCGACGGCGATGTCTTCATCATGGGCGAGGAGGTCGCCGAATATCAGGGCGCCTACAAGATTACCCAGGGGCTGTTGCAGGAGTTCGGCGCCCGCCGCGTCATCGACACGCCGATCACCGAACACGGCTTTGCCGGCATCGGCATCGGCGCCGCGCTGACCGGGTTGAAGCCGATCGTGGAATTCATGACCTTCAACTTCGCCATGCAGGCGATGGACCAGATCATCAATTCCGCGGCAAAAACGCTTTATATGTCCGGCGGCCAGCTCGGGTGCTCGATCGTGTTCCGCGGACCGAACGGTGCGGCAGCGCGCGTCGCCGCGCAGCACAGCCAGGATTATTCAGCCTGGTATTCGCACATTCCCGGTCTGAAGGTGGTCGCGCCGTATTCGGCGGCCGACGCCAAGGGCCTGTTGAAGGCCGCGATCCGCGATCCCAATCCGGTGATCTTCCTCGAAAATGAGGTGCTCTACGGCCATTCGGGCGAGGTACCAAAACTCGCCGATTATGTGATCCCGATTGGCAAGGCGCGCATTGCCCGCGTGGGCGGCGACGTCACGATCATCTCCTGGTCGAATGGCATGACTTACGCTCTGAAGGCGGCCGACGACCTCGCCAAGGAGGGCATCGAGGCCGAGGTGATCGACCTGCGCACGCTGAGGCCGATGGATACTGACACCATCCTCGCGTCGGTGAAGAAGACCGGCCGCGCGGTCACGGTCGAGGAAGGCTGGCAGCAGAGCGGGGTCGGCGCCGAGATTGCCGCGCGCATCATGGAGCACGCTTTCGACTATCTCGATGCGCCGGTCACGCGCGTTTCCGGCAAGGACGTGCCGATGCCCTATGCGCATAATTTGGAAAAACTGGCGCTGCCGTCCGCGGCTGATGTGGTCGCGGCCGCCAAGGCCGTCTGCTATCGGTGATTCATGGCAGGCCCCAAGGAACAGCCACTGCCGCCTGACGTCATCGGCCGCGAGGACGCAACGGAAGTGCTGCGTGCCTTCGTGCTCGATGGCGGCCTCTCCATCGCCTTCACCCGCGCCTTCGAGGAGCCCGACGTCTGGGGCATGCTGCTGGTCGATGTCGCCCGCCATGCCGCGCGCGCCTATGCGCGCGAGGGCGACTACACCGAAGAGGATGCGCTGGCGCGGATCATCGACATGTTCGAAGCCGAGCTCGCGCGGCCGACGGACCCGGGCACAACCACGCCCCGATCGAAACAAGGTCACTAACAATGCCGATCAATATTCTGATGCCCGCGCTGTCGCCGACGATGGAGAAGGGCAATCTCGCCAAATGGCTGAAAAAAGAGGGCGACAAGGTCAAGTCCGGCGATGTGATCGCGGAGATCGAGACCGACAAGGCGACCATGGAGGTCGAGGCGGTCGATGAGGGGACGCTGGCCAAGATCGTGGTGCCCGAGGGCACACAGGACGTCGCGGTCAATGACGTGATCGCGGTGCTCGCCGGTGACGGCGAGGACGTCAAGGCCGCTGGCGCCGCCACCGCCAACAAGCCAGCTCCGAAGACGGCCGAAGCGCCGGCGCCGAAGCCTGCCGCTGCGCCTGCAGCTTCGCCGGCTCCCGCACCTGCCGCGGCACCTGCGCCGGTCGGTGCCGCGCCGCCGATCGCGCCGGCGGCATCGCCCGCGCCGCAGGGCAATGGCGGCGGCCGCATCTTCTCCTCGCCCTTGGCGCGGCGACTCGCCAAGGAGGCCGGCATCGAGATTTCCCGCATCATGGGGACCGGCCCGCATGGCCGCATCGTCGCCCGCGACGTCGAGGAGGCGAAATCGGGCAGGGGGCTGAAGGCGCCGGCTGCTGCGCCCGCGCCATCACCTGCGATTGCGCCATCGATGTCGGACAAGCAGATTCTCGCGCTGTTCGAGCCGGGATCATACGAGATCGTTCCGCACGACGGCATGCGCCGCACCATCGCGCAGCGGCTGACCGCCTCGATCCAGAACGTGCCGCACTTTTATCTCACGATCGACTGCGACATCGGCAAGCTTTTGGCTGC
>NZ_JAFATE010000786.1 GCF_019244115.1 Bradyrhizobium sp. | reverse complement strand
CTTCCGCTTCGAAGCTTGCTTGACCCGTGGCATGGTCGCATCCTCCGTATCTGAGAGATTGCTTTCGATCCCTGCCTAGCCAGAACCCTACGCTCCGTTAGGAAGTCACGCAACGCATTGTTGTGCGTTCAGTTCGTTCAACTTGATGAATGACACCGGTGTTAGTTTTTTGAAATGATGAGAGGACGGACTTCCCCCAAAAGCTCGGGCGCTTAGGCGCGCCGAGGACGTGGATGGTGCGTCTGCACGCCTGAATCCGAATCGTGCCACAACAACGGTGTGAGAAGCTTGCCGACGAAGCTGCGCGATCAGCGCGAAACAGGTCCGGCAGGAGCAGGAGCAGGAGGCAGCGCGCGCGGCGCCACTGGTTGCGCCCTCGGCTGCGGAGGCCTCGGCTGTGGATTTGCAGCCGTCTGCTGGGCCGCAGAGGCGAACGCCATTTTCTCCCTGATGTCCTCCTCCGTCGCCTGCAACAGCACGATGTTCTGCACCATCTGGTCCTGCTTGGCAGCGAGCTGCTCGACGCTCCGCCTGATGCTTTCGAGATTGGACGCCAGCGGCGCGAGTTGCTGTGCCGGATCGGCAGCCGCGACCGCGGCCTGGGGCTCCGAAACAGGCAACAACCAGGCAAGGAGCGGAGTCCGGGCTGCCATCGTCCCCCTTGCCGCGTCACCATAGGATTGCCAGGCCAGCGTGGCGCCGACACCGATGAGAACAGCAATGAAAAAACGTGTCAGGGTGCGAACTATTCGTCGTCCGATCGGCGGCCGGCCCGTGGCCGCATGATCGTCCCTGGCGCCCTGGGAACGGGAAGAGTGCATCGACGGCTGCCTCGAGGGGCCAATGCGCAGATCGGTTAGGATGCCGTGCTCGCGCGTCCGCCTGCCGGATGACGTTCCTTCGTCTGTCATCCACTCCTGTTCCGGGAATGGCGGGTCGTCCGGGTGAAACATTCCTGCCTCCAACGGTGGTGCTCTCGCATTATTCGCGCAAAAGGACATCCGCTTTTGACGGAAGCGAGGCAGGAGCGCAGCTCTCCCATGGCGATTGTAAGAGCGTCGCGCGACGAGTTCCCGGAAATCGATTGCGGGAACAAACGCCCCTAGCGGGCGACGGATCAGGTTCTCAGCAGGTTTTTCAGAACACGCCGCGACGGAACCGCCGACGCGCGGATGCATCACACATGCACCGCCATGCGGACGCGGCCGACATTGCCGAACACGCGCAGATATCGCTCGATCTCGGCGGGATCGCCGGTGGCCTTTTCCGGATTATCGGAAAGCTTCACCGCAGGCCGGCCATCGACCGAGGTCACCTTGCAGACGATCGAGATCGGATCGAGATCGACCGAGCCGTCCGGCGTGCAGCCGACGAAATCGTTGGTCAGGTTGGTGCCCCAGCCAAAGCTGATCCGCACCCGGCCCGTGAAGCGGCGATAGGTCTCCTCGATGGACTCGACATCCATCGCGTCGGAGAACACCAGAAGCTTCTCCTTGGGATCGCGCCCCTTCTGCTTCCACCAATTGACGATCTCTTCGCCGGCCCGGATCGGTGGCGCGCTGTCGGGCCGAAATCCCGTCCAGTCCGCGACCCATTCCGGCGCATCGCGCAGAAACGGCTTTGTGCCAAAACAGTCGGGCAGCGCGATCAGCAGATTGCCGCCATAGGTCTGGCGCCACTGGTCGAGAATGCGGTACGGCGCCCAGCGCAGCTCGTCATCGTCATTGGCAAGCGCCGCGGCGACCATCGGCAGCTCATGGGCATTGGTGCCGATCGCCTCGAGATCGTTGTCCATCGCCAGCAGCACGTTGGAGGTGCCGGTAAACGACGGTCCGAGGCCTTCCTTGACCGCCTCCACGCACCAGCGCTGCCACAGAAAACCGTGCCGCCGGCGCGTGCCGAAATCCGACAGGCGCAGGCCCTCGAGCTTGCGCAGCCGTTCGACCTTGGTCCAGAGCTTTGCCTTGGCGCGCGCGTAGAGCACGTCGAGCGCAAAGCGTCCCTGCCCCTTCATGGCCTGGCGCGAGCGCAGCTCGTTGAGGATGGCGAGCGCCGGAATTTCCCACATCGTGGTGTGGGTCCACGGCCCGTGGAAATGCAGCTCGTACTGGCCTTCCACTTTGCGCAGTTCGTATTCGGGCAGACGGAACGTAGCGAGCCAAGAGATGAAGTCCGGCGAGAACATATGCGTCTTGCCGTAGAACGTGTTGCCGGCGAGCCAGATCAGTTCCTTCTTGGTGAAGCGGATGCTGCGCGCGTGGTCGAGCTGGGCCCGCAATTCCCCTTCGTCGATAACTTCGGCAAGGCGCACATGGCGCGAGCGGTTGATCACCGAAAAGGTCACCCGCTGATCCGGGTAGAATTCCCGAATCATTTGCATCATCAACAGCTTGTAGAAATCGGTATCGAGCAGGCTGCGGACGATCGGATCGAGCCGCCAGCCGTGATTGTAGGTCCTGCTCGCAATGTCCGTCACAGTCATGCGCGAACTCTAGCCTGCCGGGGAAAGCGCAGCCAGAGGCTTTGCGCAGACAAGCCGTGCAGGCCAGAGCCGATCGGCCGCCAACTGGCGGGAGAGTTAATCGCGTCCCGTTCGATCGGCAGATCGGCGCGTGGCAGAGCGCCTATGACGGGAAGTCGCCGGCCTGGATCTTTATCCGGTCGGCCCGAAGCGACCAGTGGCGCAGGGCCTGCTGCTCGCAAAACCGCTTCTTGGCGAGGTCAGTGGCCTGCCCTTCGCTCGATGCGTCGATCTCGACGGTCCGCTGGCAGATCTCGGCTTCCCGGCCGTTCTCGCCGAGGACGTTCTTCATGAAATGGATGACATAGCGCGGCACGATGGAACCTCCCCTCGCACGCCCGAGTACCTGGCCCCCCAAAACTACCCTCGCGCTTTCGCAGCCGCTTGACAAGCATCAAGCTGCGCTTTCGATCAACGCTACTTCAGGTAAGGCGGAATGAGAGGTAACACAGGATATCAGGCCCCCGCGGAGGGCAGGCTCGCCGCCGCGATCGCGACGATCAGCGCAAGCCGTTTCCCGATCCGGGACCGCGTGGAACGGAGCAGAGAGTTAATCCGGCGCATCGAAACTGTCCTTCGGCGCCAGCATCGAAACCATCAACTATCTGGCGCGCCTGACGAAAATGGCCACGGCCGGCGCGCCTGTCGAGATGGCCGTAAAAATAGCAACGGGGCCACCGCGCGCAGGTGGACGCGCAGTGGACTTATTGTCCCGGCCAGCGGAGAGACGATGAAAATATTCCCTGCGCGCTCTGCCGGCCTATTTTGGCGCAAAGCCGAACGCCTGTTCGAACCGCGCGGCATAGGCCGGCCAGGCCTCGGGGTTGATGAGGCGCGGCGGGCGGGCGCCGTCCAGCATGGCCATCACTTGTTCCGCCGCAATCCGGCCCATGTTCTCGCGCGCCTCGCGCGTCACGCCGGCGGTGTGCGGGCTCGCCAGCACGTTGTCGAAGGCAAGCAGCGGATGTTCGGGCGGCGGCGGCTCTTTCGACCAAACGTCGAGGCCGGCGCCGGCGATGCGCTTGTCACGCAGAGCAGCCAGCAGCGCGTCCTCGTCGTGGATGAATCCGCGCGCGGTGGTGATGAAGAAGGCATGCGGCCGCATCAGCGAAAATTCGCGCGAGCCGATCATGCCGCGGCTCTCTTTGGTCAGCGGGCAATTGATCGAAACATAGTCGGAGCGGCGCAGCAGCTCGTCGAGTTCGACCTTCTGCCCGCCCCTCGCCGACATTTCCTCACCCGAAAGGTAAGGATCATACGCCAGCACCTTCATGCCCAGGAGACCGCTGCACAGCGTGGCCAGGCGGCGCCCGACATGGCCGAGCCCGACGATGCCGAGGGT
>NZ_JAFATE010000774.1 GCF_019244115.1 Bradyrhizobium sp. | reverse complement strand
CCCGAGCGAAAGCCGCAGCAGCCCGTTATCCTGAACTGGTGGCGCCAGGGCATGATGGGCGGCGCGAAGGCGCATTACGACGGCATCGTCGCGTTCTCGCAGACCGACTTCACCGAGGATCTGAAGAGGATCACGGTGCCTGTGCTGGTGATGCATGGCGACGACGACCAGATCGTGCCTTACGCCGATTCCGGCCCGCTGTCGGCAAAGCTTTTGCGGAACGGTACGCTGAAAACCTACAAGGGCTTTCCGCATGGCATGCCGACCACCGAGGCCGAGACCATCAATGCGGACCTGTTGGCGTTCATCAGGAGCTGATGCGGGATAGAACGAGGTTCGATCCGAGCCGGATCGAAGCTGCGCTCGTCGTTATTCATTGCTTCATGATACCTGGACCCACCGCTGGTCATACCCCGCGCAAGCGGGGTATCCAGTACGCCGCGGCTTCTCAAGGAGCGACCGCCGTCTCTGGAATACTGGGTCGCCCGGCCAAGCCGGGCGACGACAGTCTTTTTTAGGCGGGCTTGCGCCGCCTTCGTCTTGCCGGCTGAATGCGATTGAGCGGAATGCTTACGCGGCCGGCAGGCGCATGTCGTCGCGCCAACCAAGCTTCGATGTGGCCTTTTCGGTCAGAACCTGCGCGTTGGGTTCGGCGATGTTGAAGATGCCTGCTTCGCCGCGCGCAACAGCCAGAAGCGCGGCATAGGCAGCGGCGTCGACGTGGAGCGGGGCAGAACCTGACGGCCGATCCCTGCCGGTTCCGGGACCGTAGAGCTGGCCGTAGCGCAAGACGGTGCCTTTCATCGGCGGCGCATCGAGCACCGCAGCTTCGAGCGCTGCGACCCCCGCGACCGTAAGCGAACGCGGTTCGTCGGCGTGAATATCCAGCGCGTCCTCCTCCGCATGCGGCAAGGTTTTGGGGGCGTAGGCCCAGGCGATGCTCTGCGCCACCATGTGACCCACGTCTGCCGCCAGCGCCGCATCGACCAGGTTGCGCGTGCCCTCGCGGCGGATGCGCGCGTTGCGTCGGATCGCGTCCGCTGCGGTGGCCGGATCGGCAAGTCCCGACAGGTCCGTCAGCTGGTGGATCACGACGTCCGGCCGGATCGATGCGAGGACGTGTGCGACCGCGGCGGCATCGAACACGTCGGCTGCGATCATCTCCGCTCCGTTGAAAGGCTCCTGCGCCTTCGATTGAGACCGTGTCATGCCGACGACGTGGTGGCCGGCCTCGCGCAGCAGCGGCATCAGTCGCCGGCCTATGACGCCGGTTGCTCCGGCAAGCAGGATCCGTTGGCCCATCTCAGTTCCTCATCATCGCCATTCAGTTCGAAGCTCGTCGCTTCCAGCAGCGCAGAGCCGCGGCCGTCATCAAGAGGGCGCCTTGCGCACCGGCACCATGCGGCTAAACTGGATAGACCAATATGACCAGTTAATGCGAGTTTTTGTTGATCAGTCTCGATATCGGAGTGTTGGTGCGCCTGGATCGGCCCGGTCATGGCAGCCTGCAGAACGCCGCGTGCAGATCGAAGGCGGCATGGACCTCACCTCGCATCCGTATGTCATTCCGGCACTTTCGGCACCTCGGGATCGAGCATGTCCCAGGCGTGGCCGCGCGCGGCGTAGAAGATGGCCTGCGGCGTGAAAGAAGAGGCGTCGTCGAGGCTGCCGACATAGATCCCGATCATGTCGGGGACCTGGTCCGGCTTGTTGTAGATCGGAGTGCCGCAGTTCGGACAGAAGCCCTTTCGCTTGACGGCGCCGCGGTCACTCGCGCGCGCGATCTCGCGCACCGCGCCGGTGATGGTGAACGCCGCGCGCGGAAACACGAATACCGAACTATGGCCGCCGCCGGAATCCTTCTGACAGTCCCGGCATTGGCACTGGAACGCGCGTATCGATGCAGCGGCGATATCGTAGCGCACCGCGCCGCAGGAGCAGCCGCCGGAAAATCCCATTGTCCGATCCTCCCTGGTTATGGCAATCAGTCACCTCAAGCTCGCTTCACCTAGTCGCGACCATTGATCTCCGCAAGATCGCGGCGGAGCCGGCGCCCACGGATGCGCGCAACTGGCAACAGGCGGCAGGAGAAACTGGAGGACAGGCTGATGAGCGAACGCATGCTTGCCGGAAAGTGTTTTTGTGGCGCGGTGGAATACGCCGTGGCCGACGCGTTCGTCTATGCCGCAAATTGCCATTGCTCGAATTGCCGCCGCACCACCGGTTCGGCGTTCAAGCCCTTTGCCGGCATCGAGCGCGGTGAGCTTAGGCTGACGAAAGGCGAGGGCGATCTGATGATTTATGGGCAGGCGCAGAACAACAACACGCATTGCCGGCGATGCGGCTCGCTGCTCTATTCGGTGGTGCGCGACGGC
This sequence comes from Bradyrhizobium sp., assembly GCF_019244115.1. Classification (GTDB taxonomy): domain Bacteria; phylum Pseudomonadota; class Alphaproteobacteria; order Rhizobiales; family Xanthobacteraceae; genus Bradyrhizobium. The sequence goes on along the minus strand of NZ_JAFATE010000774.1, from coordinate 7,899 downwards.
GCCTATGTCCATGTCGCGATGGGCACGCTGGTCGACGATCCCACCATCCGCCCGACGAAGCACATCTTTGTCGGCTCGAAGGCCCCTTGGTTCACTATCACTGACGACCTGGCGCAATTCAAAGGACACGCCACCGCAAGCGCATGACCGGCTGCCACGAAGACCCGGCCGGTCGTATGACCCGCCATGCCTCAGGGCGGCCTTGCCGACGATAATGGCGGCGGCTAAGAAATTGGCGGCAGTTTTTTGAAAGACCAGCCCATGCGCAACAACGAACCGATCGAACAGGCGCTCGCGGCGGTGGTCGGCCAGAGCCGGATTGCGGGCCTGGTTGCCGCGGCCGCGACGCGCGATGGCGTGATTTTTGAAAGCGCGCGGGGCGTGCGGAGCGTCGCATCAAGCGAGCCGATGACGATCGACGCGGTCTTCCGCATCGCCTCGATGACCAAGACGATCACCGCGGTGGCGGCCATGCAACTCGTGGAGCAGGGCGTCTTGTCGCTCGATGGACCCGCGAAGGAGATCCTGCCCGCGCTTGGCGAGGTTCAGGTGCTCACTGGCTTTGATTCGGAGCGGCCGATGCTGCGGCCGCCGCGTGCTGATATCACGCTGCGGCACTTGCTCACCCACACCGCGGGCTTTGCCTACGAGACGTGGAACGCAAAGATCGCGCGCTACGTGCGCGAGAACGGGCTGCCGCCGATGCGCAGCGCAAAACTCAGGGCGCTCGCGGTGCCGCTCGCGAGCGACCCCGGCGAACGCTGGGAATATGGCGTCAACATCGAGATGGTCGGTCGCATGATCGAGGCGGTGAGCGGCCGTGATCTCGAAACCCATCTGCAGGAGCACATCCTCAAACCCCTCGGCATGGCCGACACCAGTTACATCGCGCGCCCGGAATGGGAGAGCCGGCTCGCGACCGTGCACGCCCGCGGGGCGGACGGCACGCTCGAGGCGATCCCCAGCCCGCCGCTTGATGAGGCGACACGCGAGTTCTTCCCCGGCGGCGGCGGCCTGTTTTCCACCGCGCACGACTATCTGCGCCTGCTGCGCGCGCTGCTCAATGGCGGCGAACTCGACGGTGCGCGTATCCTCGAGGCGGAAACGGTCGCCACGATGGGCGAAAACCACATGGGGGCGCTCAATGTGCTGCCGCTGCCAACCGAGATGCCCAACTCTCCAATCCCGTCGAGCTGATGCCTGGCATGACAAAGAAATGGGGACTGAGCTTTCTCATCAACGGCGCCGCCGTGCCGGGCGGCCGGGCGGCCGGCAGCCTCGCCTGGGCCGGGCTGATGAACACTTATTTCTGGCTCGATCCGGCGAGCGGCGTCGCCGGCGTGTTCATGACGCAGATCCTGCCCTTCGCCGACAGGATCGTGCTCGATGCCTTCGATGGTTTCGAGCGCGCGGTCTACGCGGTCGTCAGCGGACAAAATTTGAAGCGCGCTTGAGAGACTTCTTGCGGCGTTCGGATTTCCCGCCTGCCATCGCAGTTGTGCATTCATGCGGAATGCGCATCGATCGATACTCAATGCGACTTGGCATGGCCTCAGCCGGCTTCTAGCATCCGATCAAGCGACAGCAAGTGCGCAATCGACGCGAGCATGGAGAGGAAACCGGTGCTGAAACCGAAATTCAGTCTGGCAGTATCAATGGTCATGACCTCGTTGCTTGCGAGCGGCGCGCACGCCGACACCTTCGCCTATGTCGGCAATGCCGACAGCAACGACATCAGCGTGTTCCGGATCGAACCCGCAAGTGGCAAAGCGGAGGCGGTGCAGACCGTGGCATTCCCTGGAGTGGACAAACCCGGCTCGTCGACACCCCTCGCGCTCAGCCCCGATCACGCCGTGCTGTTTGCCGGCGTTCGCGCACAGCCCTACACCGTGCTGAGCTTTGCGATCGACGCCAAGAGCGGCCGTCTGACCTACCGGGGCAGTGGTCCGCTGGCCGACAGCATGGCGAACATCGCCACCGACCGCACCGGAAAATTCTTGTTCAGCGCCTCCTATGGCGGCAACAAGGTCGCGCTGAACCCGATTGGCGCTGACGGCATCGTGCAGGCGCCGACGGACGTGATCCCGACCGGTCTGAACGCCCACGCGTTCCTGCCCTCTCCCGACAATCATTTCGTGTTCGCGACCAATCTCGGATCGGACCAGATCCTGAGCTTCCGCTTCGATGCCGCGGCCGGCACCCTTACGCCGAACGATCCCGCCGCGATCAAGGTCGCGGAAAAGAACGGGCCGCGGCATTTGATGTTCCACCCGAACGGCAAGTTCGTCTATCTCGTCAACGAGCTCAGCGCCAACCTCCTGGTGTTTTCCTATGATGCCGCGCAGGGCACCTGGCAGCAGATCCAGCAGGCGAGCGCGTTGCCGCCGGGACCGGACGACAAGCCGTTCGACGGCAAACCCTGGGCGGCCGACATCCACCTGACCCCTGACGGGCGCTTCCTCTACGCCTCCGAGCGCACCTCGAGCACGATCGCGGCCTTCAAGGTCGATGGCGAGAGCGGCAAAATCACGCCGCTCGGCAGCGTGCCGACGGAAAAACAGCCGCGCGGCTTTGCGATCGACCCCTCCGGCCACGTGCTCGCGGCCCTCGGCGAGCTGTCGAATGCCATGAGCGTCTACAGGATCGATCAGGCGAGCGGCGCGCTAAAACTGCTGCAGTCCTATCCGGTCGGCAAGAAGCCGAACTGGGTGGAATTCGCATCGTTTCCGTGAAACTTGCATGATGCCCGGCCGCGCGATGTGATCGAAACCGCTCAACGCATTCTCTCTTCCGCGCAGCAAAGTTGCAGCAGATGGCGTAGCGCGATGCGGCCGCCCCGCGACAGTCCGCCGCTGATGTGGCCTGACGCGGATGTCGGATGGCGCGCCCCCCGATCGTCCTCGGATCGACATCGTAGATCGAGAGGAGGTTCGGATGCCCTATGTCGATGGTTTTGTGATTCCCGTATCGAAGGACAAGATCGAGGACTACAAGGCGCTGGCGCGCAAGGCGGGCGAGATCTTCAAGGAGCATGGCGCGCTCGCCGTGGTCGAATGCATCGGCGACGACGTGCCCTACGGCAAGCTGACCTCGTTTCCCAGGGCGGTGCAGGCCAAGGAGGACGAGGTCGTGATTTTCTCCTGGGTGGTCTACCCGTCGCGTGCGGCGCGCGATGCCGCCAACGCCAAGGTCATGGCCGACCCCCGGCTGCAGAGCGAGATGCCGTTCGACGGCCGGCGCATGATTTTTGGCGGATTCGAGGCATGGCTGGAAATGTGATTCGAAAAAGCAACGTCAAGATTGACGAAATCGGCTGGCGGTGCATGCTGAGCGGATGTTCAGAGATTGCCGATTGGCTCGTATGAGCGACGGTCATTATTGCCTGGTGCGCGACCTCGGCCCGGTGAAGGGCGGCAAGGGGCTGAAGCATCATGAGGTGGTGATCGACTTCAGCCTGCGCGGCATCAGGGATCTGTCGAAGCGCGCGGTCCTGGAAGGGGCGCGACGGATCGCGCAGCGGGCGCGGTCGCGTGCGCGTGCAGAAAGCGGTCCGGCGGAACAGTCGTCGAGCGGCGCTGGCGCGGACGAACGCTCCGATTTCGCCGTTAGCCTGCCGAGTCCGACGCGGGCTCGCTGAGCCCGCGCGGCGGTCCCGCGCTGCGTTGCGGAGCCGCGGCTCAATCCAGCTCGAACTTGTCCTTGTAGACAACCTTCAGCGCGGAATCCTGGTCACGCTTGTGCAGCACCGCGTTACCCACGACCAGGAGATCAAGATCGGTTCCCATGAAGCAGTGAAAGGCGTCTTCAGGCGTGCAGACGATCGGCTCGCTGCGCACGTTGAAGGAGGTGTTGATCAGGACCGGGCAGCCGGTCAGGCGCTCGAAACGCTCGATCAGGCCGTAATAGAGCGGGTTGCTCTCCTGATGCACCGTCTGGACCCGCGCGGAATAGTCGACATGCGTGACCGCCGGAATGCTGGAGCGGACGATGTTCAGCTTGTCGATACCGAACAGCGCCTGTTCGTCGTCCGTCATCTTGCGGACGCGGCTCTCGGCGACGTCGGCGACCAGCAGCATGTAGGGGCTATCGACGTCGAGGGCGAACCAGTCGGCGACCTTTTCACGCAGCACCGAAGGCGCGAAAGGCCGAAAACTCTCGCGGTACTTGACCTTGAGATTGAGGTTCTTCTGCATCGACGGGCTGCGCGGGTCGCCGAGGATCGAGCGGTTGCCGAGCGCACGCGGACCGAATTCCATGCGTCCCTGAAACCAGCCGACCGCCGCACCGTCGGCGAGGGACTTTGCGGTCGTCTCCAGCATCTCGCTTTCGGACAGGGTCGTGAAATGCGCACCCGCAGCCTGCAGCCGCTGATCGATGTCGGCCTGGTCGAAGGCCGGGCCGAGATAGGCGCCGCGCATGCCGTCGAGCGCGTTCGCCGCCGGACGAGGTTTTTCGGCATGGATGTGATAGGCGGCGAGGGCGGCGCCGAGCGCGCCGCCGGAGTCGCCGGCAGCCGGCTGAATCCAGATGTTCTTGAAGTGGCCGTCGCGCAGGATTTTTCCGTTGGCGACGCAGTTCAGCGCCACGCCACCCGCAAGGCACAGGTTCTCCATGCCGGTTTCCGCGGCCAGGCTACGGGTCAGCTTGAGCACGATGTCCTCGAGCACGGCCTGGATCGAGGCCGCGATGTCCATGTGCTTCTGCTCGAGCAGACTCTCCGGATTGCGCGGTGGCGCACCGAACAGCGCGTCGAAACGCGCGTTCGTCATGGTCAGCCCGGTGCAGTAGTTGAAATAGTCGAGGTTGAGGCGGAACGAGCCGTCATCCTTGACGTCGATCAGCTTGTCGCGGATCACGTTCACGTATTTCGGCGTGCCATAGGGTGCGAGCCCCATCAGCTTGTATTCGCCCGAATTGACCTTGAAGCCGGTATAGTAGGTGAAGGCCGAATAGAGCAGGCCGAGTGAGTGCGGAAAATGGATCTCCTTGTGGATCGCGAGCTTGTCGCCTTCGCCGAGCGCGACCGCCGTCGTGGTCCATTCGCCGACGCCGTCGAGGGTGAGCACCAGCGCGCGTTCGAACGGCGACGGATAAAAGGCGGACGCCGCATGGCTCAGATGGTGTTCGCAGAAGGTCAGGCGATTGTGCCAGTCGAACTCCGGGGCCACCTCCTTGAGTTCGTCTGCGAGCAGCGACTTCTGGAACAGCTTTTCACGCAACCACAGGGGCAGGGCCATGCGGAATGACGTAAAACCCTGCGGCGACATGGTCAGATAGGTTTCGAGCAGGCGCTCGAACTTGATGAAGGGCTTGTCGTAGAATACGACGCAATCGACGTCGTCGAGCTTCGTGCCCGCGGCGTCGAGACAATAGTCGATCGCCCGGCGCGGATAGTTGGCGTCGAACTTCTTGCGCGTGAACCGTTCTTCCTGCGCTGCTGCGACGACCCGACCATCCTCGACGAGCGCCGCCGCGCTGTCGTGATAGAACGCCGAGATGCCGAGGACGCGATAGGGAGCCATCAGAAGATCGTGTAGATGAAGGGCGCCACGGCGGACCCCTTGGTCAGCACGAGCAGCGCGCCGAAGATCGCCATCACGATCAGCACCGGCAGCAGCCAGAACTTCTTGCGGACGCGCAGGAAACCCCAGAACTCGCCCAGGAAAGCTATCATGTCAGTACTGCCTCTTGAATGATTCAGGCGTCGGACCGGGCGGCTCGCGCACGAGCCAGTAGCTCTTGGTCTCCGGTTCGAAACGGCGCTTGAGCGGATCGTTCCCGAACTGCCGCATCAAAAAGCCGATCGGAACGATGCAGCCGAAGAAGATGAAACCAAGGATGATCGGGCTGACGATGGTATGTAGCAACAGCCCGAGCTTGGTCCACCAGCGATTGAGGGGGCTGAGAATTTGCGGCGCCACGAAAGCAACCACCGCAAAGGCAATCGACAGGCCGAGCCAGAGCGGCCAGCGCTCGTGATGGCTGAAAAAATAGCTCGACAGCGCGAGCAGCGCAAATACGCCGGCAAACACGAGCCCGAAACTCTTGTTCGACGACGTCTTGACGACCTCTTCCCGCACCAGCAATTCGTGCGAGCCGAAACTCTTGTCGCGCATGGCAGGCCCCAATTTGGCGGACACTAAGCATAGCCACCACAGAGTTGCAAGCTGCTGAGCTTGCTCCTTCAAGCATTGGAACTGGACTGTTGCAGATTGATTTTCCGCACCGAAGTCGGGCTTTTCCACGCGCGAGACGGGCACTTGTGGCGTGCGCAAGTCCGGATCGAGATTGTGGATGAACCGGATTTGCGCCATGCAATTCCGCGCGAAGCCGACCTTGCCCCGCCGGTTCCTCGTCGTACATTGACTGCCTCTGTCAGGAACCGAGAGAGCCATGCCCGATCTCACCGCCTTTCCCATTACCAAACGCTGGCCTCCCGCGCATCCCGAGCGCCTGCAGCTTTACTCGCTGCCGACACCGAACGGGGTCAAGGTGTCGATCATGCTGGAAGAGATCGGATTGCCCTATGAGGTTCATCTCGTCGACTTTGGCAGGGACGACCAGAAGACGCCGGAATTCCTCTCATTGAATCCGAACGGCAAGATTCCCGCCATCATCGATCCCGACGGGCCCGGCGGACGGCCGCTTCCGCTGTTCGAGTCCGGCGCCATCCTGCAATACCTCGCCGAAAAAACCGGCCAGCTCTTGCCGCGGGATCCGGCGCGCCGCTACCAGACCATCCAATGGGTGCATTTCCAGATGGGTGGCATCGGGCCGATGTTCGGCCAGGTTGGTTTCTTCCACAAATTTGCAGGCAAGGAGATCGCCGACAAGCGGCCGCTCGAGCGCTATGTGAATGAGTCCAGGCGCCTGCTTGATGTCATCGAGCAGCACCTTGCCGGGCGGCAATGGATCATGGATGACGACTATACCATCGCGGATATCTCGATGCTCGGCTGGGTGCGCAACCTGATCGGCTTCTACGGCGCACGCGAGCTGGTCGGCTTCGACGCGTTCAAGAACGTCGCGGCATGGCTCGAGCGCGGTCTCGCGCGCCCCGCGGTCGAGCGCGGGCTCAACATCCCGAAGCGGCCGTAGCGGTCATTCCAGGGCGGCGCGTTGCGCCGCGTCCGGAATGACGGGTCTCACAACGGGCGCTTGCGCTTGATGGCGTCGATGCGCTCGGTGTCGGCGCTGGAGAGATAGCGGCCGCGTTCGAGGACCTCGAGCGTGTATTCCTCGTAGGTCAGTCCAAGCGCCTCGGCCTTCTCCAAACGAAACAGCGCCATGTCGCGCGAGGCCGGCTTCCAGGCCTTTCGATGCGCGCTCTTCCAACTGTAGTAGACGTAGATATCGCCGTCGCCCCACTCGGGCCCTTCGTCGTCGTCGAGCGGCGGGCCGCCATTGTCGGTGCGATCAGGAAGGCGTTCCATCAGCGCCTCAACACCACCACGAGATAGCGGCACGGCACGGCGCCGTCATTGCGGAATGTGCGATCGACCGGCGCGCCGAGCTCGTAGCTGTCGCCCGGACCGATGTCGTGCGTGACGCCCTCCTCGACGAAGCTGAGGCGGCCATCGAGCACCCACATCACCTGCGAGATGAAGGCATAGGACGAGGCCGGGAAGGACACCGACGCGCCGGCCGGCAGATCGACCTCGGTCAGCTCAATCGGAACGTGGCTCGACGCCGAGACCTGGCGGCGCACGTAGCCGGTCGCGGGATCGCGCCAGACCGGCTGGTCAGCGCGGCGTGTTGGGCCACGGCGATCCTCCTGGTTATCGGCAAGCAGCGCGGACAACGTGATGCCGTAGGCGCCCGAAAGGCGGCCGAGCAATGCCGCGGTCGGGCTCGATTCGCCGCGCTCGATCTTCGAGATCATGGCTTTGGAAACGAGGC
>NZ_JAFATE010000509.1 GCF_019244115.1 Bradyrhizobium sp. | reverse complement strand
AGACCTTTGTCACCCGCGCCCAGCTTCGCCGCGTGATGGCGGTGTTCGTCCCGACCCTGCTGTTCTGTCTCGCCATGCAGTTCCTCGGGCTCTATGTCGCGAGCTTCCTGCTGATATCGGGTTTCATGCGGTTCGTCGGCAAGATCGCGGTGTGGAAGTCGCTGCTCACCGCATTCTTGTTCACGGCCATCATGTTCGTGACCTTCGACATCGCCTTCGATGTCATCATGCCGAAAGGGCCGCTCGAAGCGGCCTTTGGGCGCTAGGACCAGACGCTATGGAAGCCTTTGGTCTGCTGCTTCACGGCTTTGCGGTCCTGCTGACCTGGAAGACCCTCGCGCTCATGATGGTCGGGCTCGTGCTCGGCATCTTCGTCGGCGTCTTGCCGGGGCTCGGCGGGCCGAACGGGGTTGCGATCCTGTTGCCGCTCACGTTCACGATGGATCCGACCTCGGCGATCGTGATGCTGTCCTGCATCTATTGGGGTGCGCTGTTCGGCGGCGCCATCACCTCGATCCTGTTCAACATTCCCGGCGAGGCCTGGTCGGTCGCGACCACCTTCGACGGCTATCCGATGGCGCAGCAGGGCAGGGCGGCGGAAGCGCTGACGGCGGCATTCACCTCCTCCTTCATCGGCTCGCTGGTCGCGGTGCTCTTGATCACCTTCCTTGCGCCGCTGATCTCGACCTTCGCGCTGCGCTTCGGTCCGCCGGAGTTTTTCGCGGTTTACCTCCTGACCTTCTGCTCCTTCGTCGGCCTCGGCCGCGAGGCCAAGCACAAGACCGTCATCTCGATGTCGCTCGGGTTGCTGCTCGCCGGCGTCGGCATGGACACCGTGTCGGGACAGCTCCGGATGACCTTCGGGTCGCCCGAGCTGCTGCGCGGCATCAACTTTCTCGTCGCGGTGATCGGCCTGTTCGGCATCTCCGAAATCCTGCTCACCATGGAAGAGCACCTGGCGCTGCGCGGGCATGCAGCCAGCATCAGTCTCCGCGTCGTGCTGTCGGTGTGGAAGGACCTGCCAAGATACTGGGTGACGCTGCTGCGCTCGTCCATCATCGGCTGCTGGCTCGGCATCACGCCGGGCGGCGCGATCGCCGCCTCGTTCATGGGCTACAATCTCGCCAAGCGCTTTTCCGAGGATCAGGACAGTTTTGGCAAGGGCCGTATCGAGGGCGTGTTCGCGCCGGAGACCGCCGCGCACGCCTCTGGCACCTCGGCGCTGCTGCCGATGCTGGCGCTCGGCATTCCCGGCTCAGGCACGGCCGCGATCCTGCTCGGCGGCCTGATGGTTTGGGGCCTCAATCCCGGTCCGCTCTTGTTCGTCGAGCACAAGGATTTCGTCTGGGGCCTGATTGCCTCGATGTATCTCGGCAACATCGTTGGCCTGGTGCTGGTGCTGACGACCGTGCCGGTGTTCGCCTCGATCCTGCGTGTGCCGTTTGCCGCGGTCGCGCCGATGATCGTGGTGAGTTGCGCGATCGGCGCCTATGCGATCCAGAACGCGATGTTCGACATCTGGCTGATGCTGGCCTTCGGCGTGGTCGGCTATGTCTTCAAGAAGATCAGCATTCCGCTCGCACCGTTCACACTCGCGCTGGTGCTGGGCAGCCGCGCGGAAGATGCCTTCCGCCTGTCGATGATCGGCTCGGGCGGCGACATGAAAGTGTTCTGGTCGAACGGCCTCGTCGGTTCGATCACGACGCTCGCATTGCTCCTGTTGTTCTGGCCCCTGATCGATCGCGTGATTGGCGATGTCGCAGGCCTTCGGCGCGCCGAGCTGAACTAGGGCAAGAGCCCGGATCGCAGAGTGAGACGCCGCGCCCTGTTGCAAAAACGGCGCTTTGGTGGATTCGTTGTGGCTGTGGCGCGGCAGCGACAGACAGACGGTCAGCGATCTGCTTAGTTATGATCGACGTTTTGATCTCGAAGAGTTTCACGCATCTGGGGAGTTCCGCCGCATCGGACTGGTTTCGAAAAGTGTTTTGCCGACGACCTCATCGGCGTCGGCGCGAAGCAAATCATTCGGCGGCCTTCTCTGGTCGCGACATCATAGTTTTGGTCTTCCTCCCCGAAATGGCCCGGCAGCGCTTGCGCCGGGCCCTTTTTCGTGATGGTTGCGTGCCCTTTCGGCAGTCAATAGCTTCGCCGGCAGGCCACCTGCGCTGATTACGACTTCATCTCGCCCAGATAGGCCTGCTGCACCATCTCGTTGTCGCGCAGGCTTTTGGCCGAGCCCTGCAGCACCACTTCGCCGGTCTGCAGCACATAGCCGTAGCTCGCGATCGACAAGGCCATGTTGGCATTCTGCTCGACCATGAAGATGCTGGTACCCTGGCGATTGATCGCCCGAATGATTTCGAACACCTGTTCAACGAATGCAGGGGACAAGCCCATGGATGGCTCGTCCATGCAAAGCAGCTTAGGCCGTGCCATCAGCGCACGACCTATGGCCACCATCTGCTGCTCGCCGCCTGACAGCGTGCCCGCCTGCTGCTTGAGACGCTCCTTGATGCGCGGGAACAGGCCGAACACACGTACTTTGTCGACCTCGATCTTGATCAGGTCGTTGCGCGTGAAGGCGCCCATTTCCAGATTCTCAAGCACGGTCATGCGCGGAAACAGGCGCCGCGCCTCCGGTACCGGCGCGATGCCGCGCTTGACCCGCTCGGCAGTCGCGAGGCCGTTGATGCGCGCGCCCGCGTAGGCGATC
>NZ_JAFATE010000581.1 GCF_019244115.1 Bradyrhizobium sp. | reverse complement strand
TGGCGCCGCCGATCGCGATGTTGTTGCCGGAGACGTCCATCGCGTCGGCGGCAAAGCCCTGACCGGCCGCGGTGATCATCGCCTTGTCGGCGGCGAGCGCAGCGCCGGTATCGCCATTCAAAATGCCCTGAAGGCCTTTCACTGCGGCCATCGTGTCAGCCTGCAGCGTGCCGCCGTTGAGTTCGTTGTCGAACCGGCCCTGAAACACCGCGCCCTGTGCGGCATCGAACGTGCGACCGAACGCCTCGTAGTTCTGGATCTGCGTGACCAATCCCGCGCTCGCCGTTCCCGATCCGTTGGCGATCTTGGCCAGCGTCGCATTGATGGTGTTGCCTTCGGCCAGGAACGCCGCCCAGAAATTGGTCTGCGCCTGGTTGTCCTGGAATTTCTGCACCGACCCGGTCAGACCGCCCGGCATTTCGGCGAAGCCGCCGACATGTCCGGCCGCGCCGGTCCCGCCAGCGGCCATGTTGATGGCGGCGTCGTTCTGCGCGATGTCGATGATGTCGAGCACATTGTCGGCAGTGCCGCGCAGCGCGGTCGGATTGGCGTTCACCTCCGCGGGATCATACTTGTTCAGCTGCGTGTTGATCTGGTTCAGGATCGTCTGCAGGTGGATCGTCGTCAGTTGCGCAGCGTTGGCCGTCTCGCCTTTTTCTATCGCGGCGAGCGCGGTCGCATTGCCCAGAAGCTTCGTTAGGCCCTGTTGAACTGCGGTGAAGTCGGCCGTGACCTGAGCGAGGTTGTTGTTGCTGATGCCGCCCATCGCAAGATCAGCGCCGGCGTTGAACACTTCACCAATGGCCTTCAGGCTGGTCCCCGCCGTCGCCGCAGCCAGGTTCGCCGTGCTGTCGTTGCCGGCGGGCAGACTCTGGAACGCGACGTCGTTCGCGCCGGTGTTGGCCATGAAAGTGACGTTGTTGAGCGCGGCAGACAAGTGGGCGTCGCCGTTGATTTCCTGCAGGATCTGCGCCTGCACGTTGTGGATGGTCTGGTCGGCGGCCGCGAGCGTTGCGGCATTCGTGGTTTGCGGGGCCGCGGCAAGCAGCTGCCCGAGCTGCGCCTGCACATTGGTCAGCACCGCGGTGTCGGTCGCATTCAGCGTGAAGGCGTTGCCGTTGATCGTCACGGTGCCGGGATTGGCGAGCATCGCGGCGATGTCGTTCTGCACCGCATGGATGTCGGTCGTGTACTCGCCGAGGAAGGGGATCGAGTTGCCGCTGTTTTGCGGGGTCGAGAACAGGCCGAGCGAGAGCCGCGCCGCATCGTTGAACACAACGCCGGCCTGCAACAGGTCCGTCGTCTGGTTGATCGCGGATGCGCGGACCAGCAGATTCGACGTGCCGTTCGCCAGCGCGGTCGGAGTGAAGGTGTTCGCCATTAATCGTCTCCCCAATGTGCTCGCGTTTCCCGGATCGGCGCCCTTTCCGGGTTTGCAAGGACGTGTAGACTCTAGGACTGAAGGGCCCCCCTTCGGCCGACGTTGTGCCGGCATCCGGGACTTGTTGTTACGCGCCACTCAAAGCAGTTGCGAATTAGTCGCGCGTTTAGGGCCGAAAAAAGTGTCGGCGCGTTCGCAAATGTGTTGAGGTTCAGGCAGGGAAGGTTGTTGCGGTTCGGTGACACACCGGAACCGGTCGATGCTCGGCATCTCGCGAGCATCCCAAAAACAATCGCAAACCAATTCGAATTGTCAGTTTCTATTCAGTCGCGGCAAATGTCACTGTGCATGAAAGCCACATGTTCATGCTGTCGCCGAACGAAGGCCACCGTCTGTCCACGATTGACCTGCGAATCCGGAACCTGAATTGTGGCAGATCGCGCCGTTCTTTGCGCGCGCTGCCTGCGTTAAATCGCCGCGGGTCTCCATGTCGCGGAGCCTTCCTGAGGTGGGGCCCAGTGCAGAAAAAAAATCTGCACTGGGGTATTTCACTTCACGACGTTGCTTGCGCGGCGCGATCTTGCGATCAGGCCCAGTGCATCTGATGGGCCACCGCCTCGGCATGCATCAGATCGTGCATCGTGATCATCGTGTGGGTGGCACCCGTCGCGTGCGACGTGGCGGCAGGTTGGCTCGTGTGGGTATTGGCGGCCGCAGCGGCCGGAGCACCGCTCGTCTTGGCGCCGGCCGCGGCTGCGGCCGGCTGGTCGTCCGCGTCGTGACCGTGCATGCCAGCCTGCGAGGTGCCCGCAGCCGCGGCACCGCCCGTGCCATTTGCGATGTTCGGGTTGGCGGTGACCGGGATGGTGCCCTGTGCGGTACCCTTGATCGACGTCGCCGTGCTGACTGTCGTGGCGGTGCCGACATAGGTCCCGCCGTTGACTGGGATGTTGTTGCCGGAGACGTCCTTGGCGTCGGCCTGGAAGCCCATGCCGGCCGCAGTGATCATCGCCTTGTCGGCGGCGAGGGCTGCACCGGTATCGTGGTTCAGGATGCCCATGAGGCCCTTGATCGCAGCCGCGCTGTCGGCCTCGAGCGTGCCGTTGTTGAGTTCGTTGTCGAACCGGCCCTGGAACACCGCACCCTGCGCCGCGTCGAAGGCGGCACCGAAGTGCTGATAGTTCTGGATCTGCGTGATCAGGGCTTGGTTCGCCGCCGCCGACCCGTTGACGACCTTTGTCAGCTGCGCGGTGAGGGTGTTGGCTTCCGAGAGGAACGCCGCCCAGAAGTTGGTCTGTGCCTGGTTGTCCTGGAACTTGGTGACGGTGCCCGTCAAGCCGCCCGGCATCTCGGCGAAGCCGCCGACATGTCCGGCCGTGCCGTTGCCGCCCGCCGCCATGTTCAAGTTGGCGTCGTTCTGCACGATGTCGATGATGTCGAGCAGGTTGTCGGCGGTGCCGCGCAGTGCGGTGGGATTGGCGTTCACCTCGGCCGCGTCATACTTGTTGAGCTGCAGGTTGATCTGGTTCAGCACCGTCTGCAGGTGGATGGTCGTCAATGCAGCCGCATTGGCCGTCTCACCCTTTTCGATCGCGGCGAGCGCGGTCGCATTGCCCAGGATCTTGGTCAGCCCCTGCTGGATCGCGGTGAAGTCGTTGGTGATCTCGCCGAGGTTGTTGGCATTGATACCGCCGGCCGCCGCAACGGTGGCCGCATTGAACACCTCACCGATGGTCTTCAGGCTGGTGCCCGCCGTTGCCGCGGCGAGGTTTGCCGCGCTGTCGTTGCCAGCAGGCAGGCTCTGGAAAGCAACATCGGTGGCGCCGGTGTTGGCCATGAAGGTGACGCCCTTGAGGGCGCCGGCAAGATGCGCGTCGCCCTGGATCTCCTGCAGGATCTGGGTCTCTACGTTGTGGATGGTCTGATCGGCAGCCGCCAGCGTCGCCGCATTTGCGGTCTGCGGTGCCGCGTTGAGGATCGTCGCGAGCTGACCCTCGATGTTGGTCAGCACCGCCGTGTCCGTCGCGTTCAACGTGAAGGCCTTACCTCCGAGCGTCACGGCGCCGGGATTGGCGAGCATCGCGGCGATATCCGTCTGCACCGCAGTGATGTCGCCGGTGAAGCTCGTGAGGAACGGGGTCGAGTTGCCGCTGTTTGCCGGCGTCGAGAACAGACCGAGCGAAATGCGCGCAGCATCGTTGAACACGACGCCGGCCGTGACCAGGTCGGTGGAGTGCTGGATGGCCGATGCGCGCACGAGCAGGTTCGACGTGCCGTGCGCCAGCGCAGTCGGGTTGAAGTTGATTGCGACTGCGCCGCCGCCCGCACCACCACCTGCACCGCCGGTGCCCGTTGTGGCGGTACCGCCCGTGCCGTTCGCGATATTCGGATTCGCGGTCACGGGAATCGTGCCTTGTGCGAGCCCATGGACCGAGGTCGCGGTGCTGACAGTCGTCGCGGTGCCGACATACGTGGCGCCACCGATGGCGATGTTGTTGCCGGAGACGTCCTTGGCGTCGGCCTGGAAGCCCATGCCGGCCGCGGTGATCATCGCCTTGTCAGCCGCGAGCGCTGCACCGGTGTCGTGGTTCAGGATGCCCATGAGACCCTTGACGGCGTTCGCGGTGTCGGCTTGCAGGGTGCCGTTGTTTAGCTCGTTGTCGAACCGGCCCTTGAATACCGCGCCCTGCGCCGCGTCGAAATTGATGCCGAAATTGTCATAGTTCTGGATCTGCGTGATCAGGGCCTGGCTCGCCGCCGCCGAGCCGTTGACGACCTTTGTCAGCTGCGCGGTGACAGTGTTTGCTTCGGCCAGGAAGGCGGCCCAGAAATTGGTCTGCGCCTGGTTGTCCTGGAATTTGGTGACGGTGCCGGTCAGGCCGCCCGGCATCTCGGCGAAGCCGCCGGCATGGCCCGCGTTGCCGTTGCCGCCGGCCGCCTTGTTCAACGCGGCGTCGTTCTGCACGATATCGATGATGTCGAGCAGGTTGTCCGCGGTGCCGCGCAGTGACGTCGGCGTAGTCGGGGTGGCATCGTACTTCATCTGCTGGTTGATCTGGTTGAGCACCGTCTGCAGATGGATCGTGGTCAATGCCGCGGCGTTTGCCGTCTCGCCCTTCTCGATCGCGGCGAGCGCGGTCGCATTGCCCAAAAGCTTGGTCAGCCCCGTCTGAATCGCGGTCATGTCGGCGGCGATCTCGGCGGCATTGCCGGCGTTGATACCGCCTGTTGCAGCGACGGTCGCGGCGTTGAATACTTCACCGATGACCTTCAGGCTGGTCCCGTTGGTGGCAGCCGCGAGATTAGCCGCACTGTCGTTGCCGGCCGGCAGACTCTGGAACGCGACATCGTTCGCGCCCGTGTTGGCCATGAAGGTGACGTTGTTGAGCGCCGCGGACAGATGTGCGTCGCCCTGGATCTCCTGCAGGATCTCGGACTGCACCGCGTGCAGGGTCTGGTCGGCCTGCGCCACCGTCGCCGCATTCGTGGTCTGCGGGGCGGCTGCGAGCAGCTGGCCGAGCTGGCCCTGGATGTTGGTCAGCACCGCCGTGTCGGTCGCATTCAGCTTGAAGGCGTTGCCATTGATCGTGACGTTGCCGGGGTTGGCGAGCATCGCGGCGATGTCGTTCTGCACCGCATGGACGTCGGTCGTGTAGCTGGTCAGGAACGGGTTGGAGTTGCCGCTGTTCTGCGGCGTCGAGAACAGACCGAGCGAGAGGCGCACGGCGTCATTGAAGACGACGCCGGCCTGCAACAGATCCGTCGTCTGGTTGATCGCGTCTGCGCGCACCAGCAGATTCGACGTGCCGTTCGCCAGCGCGGTCGGAGTGAAGGTATTCGCCATTCAGTCATCTCCCCAAGAAAGGTTCATCTCGCCGACGACGCCCGGCATTGGACCAGCCGGGAACCGCACCCCTCGTCGTCACGGCGCGAGCGCACTGCTTGTGCTCGCTCGTCGCGCCGCGCCGATTGTCGCATGTGCTATATGGTCGCACCAACCCGGCCAAAAGAAGAGCTCAGCAGTCCGCAACTATGTTGATGTTCGGGCAAATTGAGGCGTTGCATTCAGGTGACGAATTCAAAGCCGCGCAACCGCAACTGGCTGCAACGCGCGCCCGCACTTGCGCCGATCAAGAAAGCAATTGGAGCTAAAGCCGAAATTCCGGTTCCCGCTCAGTCGAGACAGGGTCGCGGCACGCGCGATCCCGGCGCGAATCTGCAGTGGGATGTTGCTGCCGAAAGAAGGCCACGATCTCTCCACGATCGATTGCATCGCTCAAAGCTGAATTGCGGCAGACCCGCCGTCCGGCGCTGCGGCCTGCGTTGAATCGCCGCGAGAGCGGGGCCTGCCGCATCCTCAGCAGACGAGAGCGAATAGGGCGTCAGTATTGGCGGATCGTCCGGCCGCGGCACCAACTGTTTCGAATTGCGCGCAGGCCGCAGAGGGTGCGGCTATGAGCCGGTCGCCCGTGAGGCGCTCAGGCCTTCGGCGTCCTACCGAGCGCCTCGAACAGCGGACCGAGGTGCTTCTCGTACCGGCGCCAGCTGCCGATCGAGCGACTATAAAGCGGCTCGCGGACCTGCATGGTGCTCGCCGTACGCACGCTCCGCTTGGTGTCGTGGAAATCGCGGCACGCGTCCTCCCATTCCAGCCCGCAATGCGCCAGCGCGCCCCGCGACACGCCTTCGAGGTCGGCAACGAGGTCCTCGTATTGCACGTCCATCAGCACGCCAGGCGGCAGCACCTTGTGCCAATGCGCCATCACCTGTTCGTAGCCGCGATAATAATGGCCGAGTTCCGCCAGGTCGTAAGCAAAGGGCTGACTGCCCGTAAACAGCAACGAGTAGCACGAGACGCAGGTGTCGAGCGGATCGCGACGGATATGAATGATTCTGGCGTTGGGAAGCGCGAGATGGATCAGGCCGACGAACATGAAGTTCAGCGGCATCTTGTCGACGACATGCGGCGCATCCGGCGCCAGCGCGCGCACCTGCGTGGTGTAGGTCTGGCCGATCCGCAGGATGTGCTCGGGCGCCAGGAAATCGACCAGCAGCGGATAAGCCGGCAGGATGCGCTGGCTCTCGACGCACTCGTTGATGGCTTCCTTGAATGTTTCGAGTTCGCCGGCGCCGAACACCCGGGAATGACTGGCCAGCACCTGCTCCAGCAACGTCGTGCCCGACCGCGGCATGCCGACGATGAAGATCGGAGACCATGAGGTGTCCCCACTGCCGGATTTCGCCGCGAAGAGCTCCGGCGTGTACTTCGCCTCGATGTTCCTGAACATTGCAAGCCGCTGGCCTTCGTCGTAGTCGAAGGTCCGCCGCTTCAGGGCGTTGGCCTGTTTTAGATGCGCGAAAGCCTCGTCATATTGCTTCAGGTCGGACAACGCCTTGCCCATCGCGAAATGCGCCGAGAGCTTCTGCTCGTTGTCGAGTGTATCGATGCGCTCGATCAGCCTGCGCAGGCCGGGGAGGCGACGATCATCAGCCGCGAACTTTTGCATGTTCGCGAGATTGAGATGGACCGACGCTTCATCCGGGGACAGTTCGAGCGCCCGCTCGAACGCCCAGCTCGCTTCCTCGAATTGGCCGAGCGCCTGGTAGGCGACGCCGAGATTGTTGAACGATCCGAAGCGCGTGGGATTACGCGCGATGGCGAGCCGGTTCTGCTCGATGGACTCCTCGAGGCGGTTGAGCTCGAGATAGGCATTGCCGAGGTTGCCGAAGGCATCGGCATAGGAGGGATTGGCGTCCTGCGCGGTCTTGTAGTGGGAGATCGCGCGGTCTCGCTGGCCGAGCTTCAAATAGGTGTTGGCGATATTGTTGTGGGTCTCGGCGTGCCGCGGATTGAAGCGCAGCACCTGCTGATAGCAGCGGAGCGCCTCGTCGAGCCGGTCAGCGGCATAGAGCAGATTGCCGAGCGCGAAGTGCGACTCCAGGTGATCGGGCCTGACCGCCAGGGCAAACCGGAGATGCTCGATCGCCTTGGCGCTCTTGCCGATGCTCTGCAGCACGGACGAATATCCGTAGTGGATGCCGGGATGATAGGGCGCGAGCGACAGCGCCTTCTCGTAGCACACGACCGCGGCATCCAGCTCGCCACGGGTCCCGCGCAAAGCCCCCAGGCTGCCATGCGCCTCGGCGAAGTTCGGATGCGCCGCGATCATCTGCTGGAAATAGCTCTTGGCCTCGTCCAGGCGGTTGCTGTTTGCGTACAGCGAACCGAGCGCCAGCAGCGAACCGAAATGATCCGGCCGCACAGCCAGCACGGCCAGCAGCAGACGCTCGGCCTGTTTGAGCTTGCCGCGTTGCTGAAGCGTGGTGCCGAGCTGGTAGGCGCGCTCGACCCAGTTCTCGGCGCGGTTCTTGGCGCGCTTGAAATTCTCTGCGCCCGCTGGAACGGGAGAGCTGCTTTTGACGGGCTCGGGCGCCGGCGCGTCGATATCAAGCGCATCCAATAGCGGCTTGAGCCGCGCTCCATACAGACGCCACCGGCCGACCGATTTGGAATGAACCGGTTCGCGGACCTGGACCAGGCTGGCGGTCTGGACCGGCCGCTTGGTTTGGTGGAACGACAAACAACGATCGTCCCAGTCGAGGCCGCAATAGCGAACGAGCCGGCGGGCATGCCCCTCCATTTCGCCGACGAGGTCCTCGTATTGCACCTCCAGCATGGTCCCCGGCGGCAGCACCGAACGCCAGTGCGCCATGAGGGCCTCATAGGCCTTGTAATAGTGTCCGACTTCCGCAAGGTCGTAGGCAAAGGGCTGACCCTCGGCAAACAACAGCGAGAAGCAGGACAGGCAGGTGTCGATCGGGTCGCGCTTGACGTGAATGATCCGGGCTTCCGGCAAAGCGAGATGAATGAGGCCGAGGGAGAGAAAGTTCGCAGGCATCTTGTCGACGATGCGGGCCGCCGACGCTGCCGGTGCGGAGATCTGCGCGAGATAGGTCTTGCCGAGCTCCCGCAGTTCCTCGTCGGACAGCTTGAAGAACATTTCCGGATATTGGGTCCGCGAGCGAGCGGCGAAGGACGACGTCACCGTCGAGAAGTGATTGACCTCGCCGGCGCCGTAGACGCGCGGATGGCTGGCCAGAATCTGCTCGACCAGGCTGGTGCCGGAGCGCGGCATTCCGACGACGAAAATCGGCGCCTCCGAGCGATGGCCCGCGCCGGAGCGCGTGCGCAGGATGTCCTTGGTGAACGCATCGCGGATGCGATCGAAGAGCCGCAGCGTCGAGAGCTCGTCATAGGTCAGGTGTTGCCGTTCGATGCGATTGGCGATGTCCAGATGCTGGAACGAGCGCTCGCCATCCCTGAGGTCGGCATAAGCCTTGCCGAGCGTGAAATGCAGCGCGATCCGTCCTTCGTCGGGAAGCTGGGCCTCGCGCGCCGCGAGGTCCTCCAGCAATGGCAGCCGCGGATCGCCGGCGACGAACCGCTTGGCGGTCGCGTAATTGAAATGCACCCCGACATTCTGCGGCTGGATCTTGAGGGCGGCCTCATAGACGCGGGCGGCATCCTCGATCTGGCCGGTGATCATCAGCGCACCGCCGAGATGGTTCATCGCCGTGATGTCGGTGGGATCGCTCGTCAGCGCCGCGCGGTAGCTCGCGATTGCCTTGTCGAACCGGTGCAGGGAACGCCAGGCGTCGCCCATGTTGCGCAGGGTCGACGCATCGTTCGGCTTCAGGCGGATGGCGGTGCGATAATGCGCGATCGCTTCCTGGTGGCGCCCGCGCTTTTGCAGGGCGTTACCGAGATTGTTATGGGATTCGGCCGAGGTCGGGCGCAGCTCGACCGCGCGTCCGTAGTGGAAGATCGCGGCCTGCAGATTGTCGAGCTCGGAGTAGAGATTGCCCAGATTGTAATGCGCGTCGGCAAGGTTGGGATTGGCGAGCAATGCGGCCTGATAGATGGCAATCGCCTCCTCGCGACGGCCGATCAGGTGCAGGGTTCCGCCGAGATTGACGTAGGCGTCGGTCAGTTGCGGATTGATGGCGAGCGCGCGCTGGTATTGTGCGATCGCCTCATCGTGTCGCTCGAGATGACGATGGGCATCGCCGAGGCTGACATGGGCGAGCGCGAATCGCGGCTTGATCGCGAGCGCTTTTTCGTGGTGCGGAATGGCCGACTGGAATTGCCGCAGACGCTGCAGCGCGAGCCCCAGGGCCTGATGGACGTCGGCATTGTTCAGGTCGATATCGAGCGCCGCCTGATATTGCGCGATGGCGTCTTCGATGCGGCCGGCAAGGAGATGGATGTTGGCGAGCTGAATGCGGGGCTCGGCATGGTCCTGATCGAGCGCAACGGCCGATTCGAAATGGCGGCGCGCGTTGTCCAGATCCTTGATCCTGCGAAACGCAGTGCCGAGCGCAATCTGGTCCTCGGCGGAAGGACGCGCGACACCGACGGCCTGCGTCAGCAGTTCGCGGGCCTCGGCCTCAGCACCGAGCTGGCTGCGCACCGCGGCCAGTCCGCAAAGCGCGCGAAGATGCTTTGGCTCATCGGCAAGCAGGCCACGATAGGCCTGTTCCGCCGCTTTGAGGGCGTCCGCACCGGCGCTGGGGACGATCGATGCGGTTCGAGGGTGGATCGCGATGGCTGGTTCGTTCATGACCGAAATGCTGCGTGTTCAAGAATATTTGGTTCAGATTGAAGCGAAACGGAGGCTCGAAGCTCTTTTTGGAGTACTTCTACCGATCATCGCGGCGCCCCGCGGGGTCGCGCCCACGCAATGCCGGGCCGGCGCCGAAGCGACGTTGACCATTCGAAAATGTGCCAGCGAATCCGAACGGGCGGATTCGAAAGATGCCCCAACATGAGTATCGCCCCCAAAGCCGAACCAGCGCAGAACAAGAGTTCCGCGCTGGGAAGATGTTGCGTTCACTGCATCGACTGTGCCCTGCTCAGGCGGTCAGGCCCAGTGCATCTGATGCGCGATGGCCTCCGCATGCATCAGCTGGTGCATGTTGACGTCGGCGCCGTGTGAGGACGTGTTGGCCGCAACAGCCGGACTGCTGTGATGATCATCATGGTCATGGCCGTGGCCATGGTGGTTTCCACACGAGCTATGGCAGGCGCCCGTACTCGTCGGAGGAGTACTGGCGGGAGGCGTACTAGTGGGAGGCGTGCTGGTGGGAGGTGTGGTCGCCGTGCCGCCCGTGCCATTGGCGATATTCGGATTTGCAGTCACGGGGATCGTGCCTTGGGCCAGGCCATGGACCGACG
Source organism: Bradyrhizobium sp. (assembly GCF_019244115.1). Classification (GTDB taxonomy): domain Bacteria; phylum Pseudomonadota; class Alphaproteobacteria; order Rhizobiales; family Xanthobacteraceae; genus Bradyrhizobium. The sequence goes on along the minus strand of NZ_JAFATE010000581.1, from coordinate 29,892 downwards.
TCGCAGTGCTGACGGTGGTCGCGCTACCGACATAGGTGGCGCCGCCGATCGCGATGTTGTTGCCGGAGACGTCCATCGCGTCGGCCGCAAAGCCTTGACCGGCCGCAACCAGCATGGCCTTGTCGGCGGCGAGGGCGGCACCCTGATCACCGTGCAGGATGCCCATCAGGCCCTTGATCGCCGCGGCGCTGTCGGCTTCGAGCGTGCCGTTGTTCAGCTCGTTGTCGAAGCGGCCCTGGAACACCGCACCCTGCGCCGCGTCGAACGCAGCGCCGAAATGCTGGTAGTTCTGGATTTGCGTGATCAGCGCCTGGCTCGCCGTGCCGGTGCCGTTCGCGACCTTGGTGAGCTGCGCGTTGATCGTGTTGGCCTCGGCAAGGAACGCGGCCCAGAAGTTGGTCTGCGCCTGGTTGTCCTGGAATTTTGTGACCGTACCGGTCAGGCCGCCCGGCATTTCGGCGAAGCCGCCGATGTGACCTGCCGCTCCGGTGCCGCCCGCCGCCACGTTCAACGCGGCATCGTTCTGCACGATGTCGATGATGTCGAGCAAATTGTCGGCGGTGCCGCGCAGCGCGGTGGGATTGGCGTTCGCCTCGGCGCCGTCATATTTGTTGAGCTGCAGGTTGATCTGGTTGAGCACCGTCTGCAGGTGGATCGTCGTCAACGCCGCTGCATTCGCGGTCTCGCCCTTTTCGATCTGGGTGAGCATGGTCGCATTGCCCAGAATCTTGGTCAGGCCCTGCTCGATCGCGATGAAGTCGGTCGTGATCTGACCGAGGTTGTTGGCATTGATGCCGCCGGTGGCCGCGACTGTCGCAGCATTGAACACCTCGCCGACGACCTTGAGGCTGGTGCCGGCGGTCGCCGCCGCCAAGTTCGCCGTGCTGTCATTGCCGGCGGGAAGGCTCTGGAACGCAACGTCGTTCGCGCCGGTATTGGCCATGAAGGTGACGTTGTTGAGTGCCGCAGAAAGGTGGGCGTCGCCCTGAATCTCCTGCAGGATTTCAGTCTGAACGGCGTGGATGGTCGCGTCGGCCTGCGCCAGCGTCGCCGGATTGGTGGTCTGCGGGGCCGCTGCGAGCAGCTGGCCGAGCTGGCCCTGGATGTTGGTCAGTACCGCCGTATCGGTCGCGTTCAGCTTGAAGCCGTTGCCATTGATCGTGACGTGGCCGGGCGCGGCGAGCATCGCGGCGATGTCGTTCTGCACCGCATGGATGTCGGTGGTGTAACTGCTGAGGAACGGGTTCGAGTTACCGCTGTTCTGTGGTGTCGAGAACAGGCCGAGCGAAATGCGCGCGGCGTCGTTGAAGACGACGCCGGCCTGCAGCAGATCGGTCGTCTGGTTGATCGCATCAGCACGTACGAGCAGATTCGACGTGCCGTTCGCCAGCGCGGTTGGCGTGAACGTGTTCGCCATTGATGATCTCCCCAATTCCCTCGCGTCTCCGGCCGGCGCACTCCACGGGATCGCGATGAAGATTAGAACAAGACGCCCCCCGACGCGCGTACCGGCATGGGGATTCTGAGATGCGCCATTCAAGCAGATGAGAATTATTCCTGATAATTGGGCCAAAAGAGGTGCTGCGATGTCCACAAATATGTTGATGTTCGGGCAGATTGAGGCTGTTGCGCTCCAGTAACCATCCGAAACGATTGACGGAGCGTGTCGCCTTCGACCTCTCGTCAGGGACCTTTCGCGCGGAGAAACCCGCGAAATCAGCCCGCAAGATCGCGACTTCTGCTCATTGGCAACGGCAGTTCCGGCCCTCAGAACTTCCTCTCTATCAACACGGTTGCCGAAAGAAGGCCACCTTCTCTCCATGATTGACCGGCAAATCTGAAACCGGAATTGCGGCATCGGCGCTTTGATCGGCGTTGAATTACCGCGTCCAATTTTTCCATGTTACGGCCGCAAACCGGACATGGCGGCGACGACCTCGTGATGCCGAAGGAGATGTCGCTTCTGTCGGGAAGGGGACCAGGACATCGATGCAAGTGGCTTTGATCGGAGAAAGTACGCGGGTGCTGCCTCGACATCTGCGGCGCCTCGAGGCCGAGTCGATCGAGATCATGCGCGAAGTGGTCGCCGAATTCCGCTCGCCCGTCATGCTCTATTCGGTCGGCAAGGACTCCAGCGTGATGCTGCACCTCGCGCTGAAGGCATTCTATCCGGCAAGACCGCCGTTTCCGCTTCTGCACGTCGACACCACCTGGAAGTTCCGCGACATGATCGCATTTCGCGACGAAACCGTGAGGCGCCTTGGCGTGGAGCTGATCGTGCATGTCAACCAGGAAGGCCTGGCCCGCGGCATCAATCCGGTCGCGTCCGGCTCGGCGCTGCACACCCAGGTGATGAAAACGGAAGCCCTGAAACAGGCGCTCGACGCACACGGCTTCGACGCCGCCTTCGGCGGCGCACGCCGCGACGAGGAAAAAAGCCGTGCCAAGGAGCGGATCTTTTCATTCCGCTCGGCGGCTCATGCCTGGGATCCGCGCAATCAGCGGCCGGAATTGTGGAACCTGTACAATACGCGGATTAGGCGCGGCGAGACGATGCGCGTCTTCGCGCTGTCGAACTGGACCGAGATCGACATCTGGGACTACATCATGCTGGAGAAGATCCCGGTCGTGCCGCTCTATTTTGCGAAGATGCGTCCGGTGGTTCGTCGGGGCGGCACCTTCATCATGGTCGATGACGACCGGCTGCCGCTCGAGGCCGATGAGGCTCCGCAGATGCGGATGATCCGCTTTCGCACCCTAGGATGCTATCCGTTGAGCGGGGCGATCGAGTCCGCGGCGACCACGATCGAAGAGTTGGTCGCGGAAATGCGCAGCTCGCGGGCATCGGAGCGACAGGGTCGCCTGATCGATGGCGACGAGGCCGCGTCGATGGAGAAGAAGAAGCGGGAAGGCTATTTTTGATGGAGGCCGGAAGCTGGAGCGGCGCGGGCCGAAGCGAGCCAAAGGACCTGCTGCGCGTGATAACCTGCGGGTCGGTCGACGATGGCAAGTCGACCCTGATCGGGCGGTTGCTGCATGACAGCCGGTTGATCATGGACGACCAGCTTCAGGCGCTCGCAGCCGACAGCGTGCGGCACGGCACCGTGGGCGATGAGCTGGACTTTGCCTTGCTCGTCGATGGGCTCGAAGCCGAGCGCGAACAGGGCATCACGATCGATGTTGCTTACCGCTTCTTCACCACGCCGCGGCGCTCGTTCATGGTCGCGGATACGCCCGGCCATGAGCAATATACGCGCAACATGGCAACCGGCGCCTCGAACGCGCAAGCCGCGATCATCCTGGTCGATGCGCGCAAGGGCGTGCTGGTCCAGACCAGGCGGCACTCCTTCATCTGCGCGCTGCTCGGCATACGACATGTCGTTCTCGCGGTGAACAAGATCGATCTGGTCGACTACGGCAAGGACGCGTTCGAGCGGATCATCGCGGATTACCGTGCCTTTTCCGCTGCTCTCGGCTTCGTCTCGGTCATGCCGATTCCGCTGTCGGCGCGGCACGGCGACAACGTCATTGCGCGCTCCGCCAACACGCCATGGTACGACGGTCCGTGCCTGCTCGACTATCTCGAGCGCATCGATGTGCAATCGGAGACGGCAAGCCGCCCGTTCCGCTTTCCCGTGCAGTGGGTCAACCGTCCGGACAGCGAGTTTCGCGGCTATGCCGGCACCGTTGCGTCCGGCAGCATCGCGCCCGGAGACGACATCGTGGTCGCAGCTTCGGGGCAGCTTGCGCGCGTTGCACGGATCGTGACATCTGACGGTGACCTGGTGCGGGCGGTCGCCGGCGATGCCGTGACGATCACGCTGGCCGACGACATCGATGTAGGCCGCGGCGACATGCTGGCCCGTCCGACCGAACGGCCTGATGTCGCCGACCAGTTTGCTGCCCATCTGATCTGGATGGACCAGGACGCGCTACTGCCGGGTCGCTCCTACCTCCTGCGGATCGGAACGCGGTCGGGCGTTCCGGCAAGCGTCACGACCATCAAGTACAAGATCGACGTCAATACGCGGGAGCACCTGGCGACGCATGGTCTCGCGCTTAACGAGATCGGCTTCTGCAATCTCGCGACCGCAGTGCCGGTGAGCTTCGATGCCTACGAGGCGAACCGGCGGACGGGAGCGTTCATCGTGATCGACCGTTACAGCAACCGTACGGTCGGCGCGGGAATGATCGCATTTGCCTTGCGGCGAGCCGCCAACATCGCCTGGCAGCCGCTCTCGATAGGCAGGAAGGACCGCGCCGGACTGAAGAACCAGAAGCCCTGCATGGTCTGGTTTACCGGACTATCGGGCGCCGGCAAGTCGACCATCGCCAATCTCCTTGATCAGAAGCTGTTTGCGATGGCGCATCACACCATGCTGCTGGATGGCGACAATTTGCGGCACGGCCTGAGCCGCGACCTCGGCTTCACCGAGGCCGATCGGGTCGAAAACATCAGGCGTGCCGGTGAAGTCGCAAAGCTGATGGTCGATGCCGGCCTGATCGTGATCTGCTCGTTCATCTCGCCCTACCGGGCGGAGCGGGAGATGGTCCGCGGCCTGGTCGGAGAGGGCGAGTTCATCGAGGTCTTCGTCGATACGCCGATCGAGGAATGCGTGCAGCGCGACCCGAAAGGGCTCTATTCGAAAGCGAAGGCCGGCAAGATCAAAAACTTTACAGGCATCGATGCGCCATACGAGAGGCCTGAAGCGCCAGAGCTGCATCTGCAGACGATCGGCGCATCTCCTGATGAGCTTGCCGATGTCGTCATCAGGGCGCTGGTCGAGCGCGGCAATCTCTAACGCGCCCCAGGCTTGTGGCGGCTTGCGCGAACAATGCGCAAGGCGGCCCGTGATCGCGCCGCTTACTCCTCGACGAAGGCGCGCTTGAGCTGCTCCATGATCGGCTTCATCAGGAAGCTCATCATGGTGCGCTTGCCGGTCTGCATGAAAACCTCGGCCTGCATGCCCGGGATCAATTGGACGTCGCCGAGCCGGCGCCGCTCTTCCTCCGACATGACGACGCGTACCGTATAGAACGCCGAAGCCTGGCCATTGGGGTTGTGCTGATCGACAGTCGTGTCCGCGGAGACGAACGAGACCTGGCCGGTCAGCTGCGGCGTCGTCCGCTGGTTGAAGGCCGAAAAGCGCACGAACGCATCCTGGCCCATGTGCACGTGGTCGATGTCCTTTGGCTGCACGTGCGCCTCGACCTGCAATTCATCGGAGTCCGGCACGATTTCCATGATGGTCTCGCCCGCTTTGACGACGCCGCCGATGGTATGCACCTGAAGCTGATGGATCACGCCCGCGGTCGGCGCGCGCATCTCGATCCGGTTCAGCTGATCGCGCGCGGCGACCAGCTTTTCGGTCAGCTCGCCTTCCTTGGCCTGAGTCTCCCCGAGGTCCTTCACGACCTCGGCGCGAAAGTCCTGGTCGGTCTTGACGATCTGCAGCTGTGCCTCGCCGATCTTCGACTTGGTCTCGGCGATGCTCGAGGTCATCTGTCCGCGCTCGCCGTCGATCCGTGCGGCCTCGCGCTGCAGCGAGGTCAGCCTGGTCAACGGCACCAGGCGCTTGTCGTAGAGCTCCTGAACGCCGGTCAGTTCGCTGTTGATGAGGTCGATCTGCTTGGTCTTGGAATCCGACTGGGACTGCATCCCGTTGATTTCGTCGGTGTACTGAGCGATTCTGCCTTGCAGCAGGTCCTTCTGGCTTTTCGTCGTGCTCTGGCGGGCCTTGAACAGCGAATTTTCCGACGCGATCACGGCACGAACACTGTCCTCGTTCATCCGTGACGTCAGTTCGGGCGGGAATGCCGGTTGCTCCAGGCCGTCCCGCTCGGCAACCAGGCGGGCAATCTTTGCGCGCTGCTCATCGAGCTGCTTGCTGGTCGCCTGCAAGGAAGCCTGGGTCTGCGTGGGATCGAGTCGCACTAGAAGATCGCCGGCGGATACGTGCTTGCCATTGTCGACCTTGATCTCGGCGATCACGCCACCGGTCGGATGCTGGATCGCCTTGACGCTGGATTGCACGACCAGGTTGCCCGGCACGACGACTGCGCCGGCGAGCGGCACCAACGTCATCCAGCCGCCGCCGAGCACGACCGCGACAATGAGAAACCGCAAGCCCGTGCGCAATTCGCGCTCATAGCCGCGGCCGGTCCGCTGCGACAATGTGTCGTCGGCAACCAGATCCTCTTCGCTCGCGCCGGGATTGAGCAGGAACGTGACGCCCGTTGAGAGGGCCGACGAACCCTTGATGATGGCGCGGCCCACAGGTGTTTCGGCTTCGAGGCGGACGGGGAGCTTCGGACGCGCCTGATTGACGCCAGGCGCCTGCTGCAAATTGGTCGGTGCAGGCAGGAACTGCCTTGGCCTTGCCACATCGGGGGGGACGGCCTCGCCGGAGACGATCGATGGGCTGCGCCGACGGGGCAGGGCCGCCGGCGGATTCCGCAACATGTCGATGTCCTCGAAGGTGTCGTCCGGCAGCGCCGTCCGAAGGCCGAACGGACGCAGGCACATGTCGATGGCGCGTTCCATCGTGCCCTTTTTCTTGCGCCGCGATTTACGCGATGGAGGACGCCGGTTCCGGCCACCGCCGTCGCGCGCGGATCGCCGCGAGCCCGATCGCGGATCCTGGCCTTCATTGTCGAAGGCCTGGCGCAGCCGCTGCAGCTCCAGAATCAGCGCGTTGCCTTGCGGACCATAGCTTTCGGCGCGCGCATCGGGGCTCCAACTCGGCTCGATCCGGTTTGCTGACCGCCTGTCGTTCTTCCGTGCCATGGTTAAACCTTCTCTGCGAGCGCAGCGCGGCGTGGCGGCCTATTGTTGTTCGGGGGCCTGTTGCTGTTGTTGTTATTGCCGTTGTTGTTCGGATTAGGTCCAGCGACGGCCTGTTGCGCAGGCGGGGCCTGCAGTTTCTGGCCGGCAACACGCGCAAACACCTCCTGCGTCGTGCCGAATGCGATCGCCTTGCCGTCATAGAGCACCATTGCCATGTTCAGCGCCGCGAGCGCGCTCGGCCGGTGCGAGATGACGACGACGATGCTCTGATTCTTGCGCATCATCGCGATCGCCTGACTGAGTGCATTCTCGCCGTCGGCATCGAGGTTGGCATTGGGCTCGTCGAGCACGACGAGGAACGGATCGCCGAAGATCGCGCGCGCAAGGCCAACCCGCTGTCGCTGGCCCGCGGAGAGCGACATGCCGCCCTGGCCGATGCGCGTCGAATAGCCCTCGGGCAGACGCAGAATGAGGTCATGGACGCCGGCGATGCGCGCGGCCTTCAGAATGGAGTCGGAGGTCGCGTCCTGGTCGAAGCGTGCAATGTTCTCGGCCACCGTGCCATCGAACAGGGCGACATCCTGCGGCAAATAGCCGATATGGCGTCCGAGTTCCTGGTTCGGCCACTGGTCGAGCGCGGCGCCATCGAGCCGCACGACGCCATGCTGCGCCGGCCAGATACCCACCAGGGCTTTCGAGAGCGACGTCTTGCCCGAGGCACTGGCGCCGAGCAGTGCGAGCCCCGTGCCGGCCTTGAGCGCGAACGAGATGTTGGACACGATCGGGCGGTTGGTCCCCGGCGCAACGACCGAGAGCTCTTGCACCGAGAGCTCGCGATAGGGACGCGGCAGCGCGATCGGCGGTGCCGGCGGCTTGGCGGTGGCCCTGCAGATATCGCGCAGGCGCGCGATTCCCTGACGGGCGGCGACAAGCTGTTTCCAGCTCGAGAGCGCGACCTCGACGGGTGCGAGCGCGCGGCCCATCAGGATAGATGAGGCCATCATCACGCCGCCCGACGCCTGTTCCGAGACGACGAGATAGGCGCCCATCCCAAGCATTCCCGATTGCAGCACGAAGCGCAGCACCTTTGCGCCCGATCCGAGATTGGAGGTCAGATCGGTGGCGCGCAGGTTTTCGCGCAGATAGCGCTCATTGACCTGCTGCCAACGCTGGGAGAACCGATCCATCATGCCGAGCGCGCGGAGCACTTCGGCGTTGCGCTGTGTGGCGTCCGCAATCACCTGACGCATTGCCATGGTCTCGGTCGCGGTCTTCACCGAACCGCGTGACAAGCGCTCGATCGCCAAGGTCACCGCCACAATTGCGATCATGCCGGCGAGTGCGGTGAGGCCGATCAATGGATGGAACAGGAACAGTCCGATCAGGAAGATCGGTATCCAGGGCATGTCGAGGAACGCAGTCGGTCCCATGCTCGACATGAAGCCGCGCAGCTGGTCCAGATCGCGCAGCGGCTGCTGCATCAGCATCGGTTTCGCGCCGCGCAGCGGCAATGTGGCGAGCGCGTTGTGGATCGAATGTTGAAGTCCGGCGTCGAAGATTGTGGCGACGCGACAGAGCATGCGTGCACGCAGCGCATCGAAATAGCCCTGAATCAGATAGGCCAGCAGCACCATTAGCGTCAGGCCGAACAGGGTCGCGAGGTTGCGGCTCGGAATGACGCGGTCGTAGACCTGCATCATGTAGACCGAGCCGGACAGCATCATGATGTTGATGACGCCGCTGAAAACGCCGATGCCCACCATCCTGCGCGCGGCTTGACGTAGTCCGTCGCCGACGGGATCATGGTCCGGTGTGTTATCAAGCGATCTCTCGGGCCCGACCGAGAACGCTTCTCGCGGACGATCCTGACGGACGCTCATCCCCTCGCGCCTCCCCCAACTTGTTGACCAACCGAACCTGCATGACAGCCGATGCAGACCATTTTCCGGCGAGATTTAGACAACGACGGTTTTTCTCGCTGCATCACGCATCCAAACCGCGAATGTGTGGCGCTCGCGACGGTGCTGTGTTCCGGTCGGAACTAGTTGCTTGCGCAGGTATCGGCGCAACTTGGCGACTGCGAATAGCGATGATGTGCTCGATACTTAATATTAGCGACACGCGATGAAGCGGCGCGGTCGTCACAGTTTTGTCCGGCTATGACCTTGGCTTCTGCCCGCGTTGGCCTAGGTGTGGGCCGAATGACGCCACGAAGCTAAATAATGTTTCACGCATCGCACCCAAAAGCGATCAATCAGTTTTTCGTAACAGCGAGGTGATGACCAAATGACCACCGCAACAGTTCCCGCTTTTTCCCAAACAAGGACCTAAATTCCAGGGGAGAACTGCAAGAACTGTTCGTCGCCGGCAGATCAAGCTTGCGTCGGATTGGGAGCCGGATGCTGCAAACCCGTGCATGGGCGAGCCGGGTGAGGCATCCAACGGAGCTAACCGCTTTCTCACAAGAGAGGTCTTCCGCTCGTCGGTCGGCGAGGGATCATCCTGGGGATCAGGTCATTTGCGTACCAAGAACAACATCACGCGGAAAATTCCGCAACGCGAGTCAGTGGGGCAGTCGAAGGTCGTGCATTCCGGCCGCGGGGGGCAATTGCGGCGTGACATCTCGAGTTCCGACCTCTCGAACTCGGGGGGCCGTCGGTGAAGATCCGCAAGACCGACTATGGAACCATTATCCTGCACTGGCTGCTGGTCGCCGCGATCGGCGTCGCAACGTTCACTGGACTACGGATTGCCACCGAGGGACCTTACCATCTCTGGGTGAATGAGCTGGATTCGTTCCTCCCGAGCACTCACGTCTGGGTGCCACACATGCAGTCTGCCGTCGTGCAGGTTGCGGCGATGATCGCCTATACCGTCTACCTGGCGCGTTCGGGCCTCAGCCGGCGCGTGCAGCTCGACAAGAACCGCCTGCGCGGTCTTCTTGGCAAGCGCACGCAGCGATTGGGTGCGTTCGGCGCGATCCTGATGTGGACTTTCTTTCTGTCCATGATCGCGATGATCGTGACCGGCAGCCTGTTGTATCTCGGTGTGTTTCCAAATCACTTTATCCGGCAGGTGCACTGGTACGGGACCTGGACCATCGTGGGTTTCATCGGCCTCCACGTCCTCAACCACTTTGCGATCGGCGGCTCGACGCAGCTGATGCGGGTATTCCGTCCGGACAAACTGCCAGCGCCGCCGCCGCGGCTGGATGCGGTCGAGCTGCTCACCATGCTGGTCGAGCAATCGGAACGGCTGGGTTCCGAGCCTGAGCCGGCCGCCAAGCCACCCGCCGCCAGGCCGGCCCCGCCAATGCGGGCGATGCCGATCCAGGTGCCGCTGCAGCCGGCTCCCGCAGCGCCGCTGCAAGCCGCAAATGTCGCTCCCGCGTATGAACCGACTTTCGGTCGGCTGCCGCTGCCCGACCGCCAGGACCCGCCGTGGAAGGGCGGCGATCGCAACGACGAGGGCGACGAGGCGCCCTGGAAGAGCGGAAGCGCTCGGCCGCAGGCGCGACGTGCACCGGCGAAGCGACGCAATCCGACGTTCCAGGCCAATCCGCTTGTGGTGGCCGCGGCCGTGGCGATCACCGGCGCGTCGCTGATGTTTGCCAGCGACTGGCTCAGCTCCGACACTCTTGTGATTCACCGGATCGACGCGGCGGATGCGCCGGTACTCGACGGCGACACGTCGGACCGCGTGTGGCGCAACATCGAGCCGATTTCCGTTCTGACCAATCAGGGCGGCAATCTCGACGGCAAGGGCGATTCCCGGGTCGAAATCAGAGCAGCGCATGACGGCGAGTGGGCCTACTTCCTGTTCACCTGGGAAGATCCGACCCGTTCTCTGAAGCAGCTGCCAATGGTGAAGGAGCGCAACGGCTGGCACCTGCTGCAGAATGGCTACTGGAACGGGGACGAGCACGACTACAACGAGGACAAGTTCTCGGTGTTGTTCACCACGCTCGATGTCACGCTCGCCGGCGACCGCACATTTCATGCGAGTCCGGAGGCGGTCTCCGACGCTCCCACGACCAAGACGGGCCGCGGACTGCACTACACGCCGGAGGCGGGCATCTATGCCGACGTCTGGCAATGGAAGGCCACCAGTGGCGGCCCGACGGGGTGGCTGGACGACGACCATTTCGGTCCGCCGCTGCCGCCGACGCCACAGCAGGCGCGCAACCTCGTTCCCTACAAGGGCGGGTTCGAACCCGATCCGGGAACCGCGAACTACTCCGACAATTTCGTCGTCGACATCGACACCGACGGCAATCGCAATGTCACGCCTCGTCGTCTGCCCAAGGACGTCGCCGCGATGACCAAGGCGATGGGAGACATCTCGCTCGATCCGAACGTCGGCGAGAGCGATGGGGCACGCTGGTTCATGAGTGAAGCGGAATCGGTGCCTTACTCGGCTGAGGCGGACCAGGCGATTCCGATCGGCACGGTCATCCCGGGAGTGATCATTGCCGGCGACTACACCGGTGATCGCGCCGACGTTCGCTGTGCCGCCCGCTGGGCTGCCGGTCACTGGGCGCTCGAGGTTGCGCGTCGCCTCGACACGCACAGCAAATACGACATTCCGTTCAAGAGCGGAATCTACATGCGCGTGTCCGTATTCGATCACGTTCAGGTCAGACATACGCGGCACGTCCGACCAATTCGCGTTGAGGTGGAATAATGGCAAAAACCTGCAAGGTCACGGTGAACAAGGAAAGCTTCCACGCCAAGTGCGGGGACCTGCTCCTTGACGCCGCGCTCGCGAACGGGATCGATTTGCCTCACGACTGTCGCAGCGGCGTTTGCGGCAGCTGCCGCATCCGTCTCGATGACGGCAAGGTGTTCGGCGGCTATGACGGCGACAGCGGCTTGATCTATGCCTGTCGGGCACGCGTCGTGTCGGACATGAAGGTGATGGTCGAACCGGTTCCCGAAACCGTAATGGTGAACGCGGAAGTGGTCGATATGCGTCGCCTGGCGCCGGACATTTTTGCGGTCGATCTGCAGTTGCAGAAGAAGCTGCGCTACCTGCCGGGCCAGTACACCAAGGTGCAGTTCCGCGGTTATCCGGAGCGTTGCTACAGCCCGACCTATCCATTGCAGGGGGCGCCCAAGGACCGGCTGTTTCACTACCATCTGCGGCAGGTTCCCGGCGGTCTGATCTCGACGGCGCTCGGCCGCGAGATCCGCGTCGGTCACCGCGTCAAGCTGACCGGCCCGTTTGGCAGCGCCTTCTTCCGCCCGAAGCACCGCGGGCGGATCGTGGTCGTCGCCAGCGGCACCGGCTTTGCGCCGATGTGGTCGGTCGTGACCGGCGCGATCAAGGAATGGCCGCAGCGCGAGCTCGTGTTCATCGTGACCGCGCGGACGCTGCAGGCGTTCTACATGCATGCGGCGCTGTGCCGGCTTGCCCGCTTCCCGAGGGTCAAGATCATTCCGATCGTGTCCGATCTGAAGGGCGCGGTGTCACCGGCGATCCGCACCGGGCGACCGACCGAATATATGCCGGAGCTGACACCGAACGATGTGGTTTACACCGCAGGTGCCCCGGCCATGACGGAGGCCATCGCCAAGCTCGCCAAGGCGGCTGGCGCGCGATGCTACACCGATCCGTTTGTCTCGCATGGTGGCCACTCCTCGGGTGCCGGCCTGATGTCGAAGCTGACCGGCTGGCTGGACAGCTCGCGCGGCAACGGGATGCTGCAGCCGGCGCAGGCCGGCGCGGGGTCCCGCCTGTCGCTCTGATGCTGATTGGGGCGTGGCGGCCGGCGGGCGAGACGGGCTTGGCTCGCTCACATCGGGACGAATGCGAGCAAGGTGCCGTTGGCTCCGGACGGCGGCACGCACAAGCTGGTGCCGCTGCGCGTACCGGCAGCTCCCAGAATCCGTCCAGTTGCGTCGAGATCGCCTGAGGCGATGACCAGGCCAGCGCCGCCCCGCTCGGGCAGGCCCGCAAGCGAAACGCCGGGATAACGATGCCTGAGTTGATCCTTGCTCAGGAAAACGAAGTCGGCGCGATCCGAGCCGGAGGGAACGGCGATCGCGCCGTCGCTCTCGCTGTGGGCGTCGCGATCGATCATCCGGCAAAGATGCGCGGCATCATGGTTCGGATCCGGCGTTACGATCAGCACCCGCCTCAGCCGCCTTGCGCCGTTCGCGTGCGTCATCAGCTCGGGTATCCAGACCGTCTCTCGCGTCTTGTGCTGACAGGCAAAGAGGCGTACGCCGCCGGGCGCCTCGTCGACCGGCCACTGGAATACGGCGAACTTCGCAGCCGACTGCCTGCCGTCGGGCATCGTCACCGGCCTCTCGAAATCGATCGGTCCGATCGGCGGGTAGCCGCGTGCACGAATCTCGTCGGCACCCCCGCCCGAATCGATCGCCGTGAATGCGATGCGTTCGATGCCTTCGCCGCGCCCGTCGAGAAAGTCGCGGGTCGGCGCATTGTGCTCGGTCGGCACGAGCACACCGAGCAGCTCGAGATAATCGGGGTCGAGCATGATCGTGTAGTTGCCCGATCCCATGTGAGCGCTGTGGGTGCCGCGCGGCGACACTGTGAAGCCCAGGGCCTTCCAGGTCGCCGCCGCCTTGTCGAGATCGCCGACCGCGACCACGGCATGATCGATACCAATGACGTTATTTAGCGCCACGCGTCGGATTCCTTCACCCCAAGCCCGTCTTGCGGGCGCAACTATGCGCGATCGACCGGCTCCTCGCAACCGGCAAGCGAGGAAGCGGATCAGCATCAAAAGGTTAAAGACGAGCAAACCGGTTCGATCAAATCCGGTCACCCCGGAAAACAGCATTTGAGGGTTTTTGAGCTAAATCGGGTGCAGAAATGTGGCCCATCGAGAGAACGAAGATTTCAACGATGCAACACAAGCGTCTCTATGAGCGGATTCGTCCGGGAGGCAGGATTGCGGGCGCGGCCAAGATCTTCGTCGGTCCGAAGGCGCCTGCCATCGACTGCATTCTTGTCGACTACTCGCCCGGCGGCGCCTGCATTCAGCTCACCAAATATCTCGATCTCCCCAACCGTTTCGAACTGCTGTACGGCACGACACGGAAGCATTGTCGGGTGGTCTGGAGACGCGCAATGCGAATGGGGTTGGCGTTCTAATCTGGCCGATCCGTCCACACCATCGGAGTGGAAGCATTCAGCTCCGCTTCGATCCGCATTCGCCGTGCGGATCGAAGATGCGCACGTCTGGATGCACGCACGCAAGTCCGCACAACAGTCCTTTCGACGCCAGTCGCTGACACGATCGTCGCATCGTTGCGGCGCGTCGTTCCAGCTCGCGCTTTTCGATCGCCGCGTTCGGTCTCGCGTGAGACGAGCACTGCGCCGCGCCAAATCTGATCAGAGTTTTCGTTTTGCCGATGAAAGCCTTGGCGCTGACATAATTGAATGGTCGGGATTTGTTGTCGATCAACGGTCGATTGGTACCGTGTAGCTGTTGTTAATCGCGATGAAGTTGGCGGCTTTGGTTGTAGTGCTCTCGGCAATGTCGCTGTCTGATGCGCGTGCCGAAGAGCCAAGTGCGAAAAGCCAGGGCAGCTGCATGCCCATCGGCCTGACGGCGAGCGGGGAGGTGGTCTTTCCCTGGGATTGCCGGGCGATCATCGAGATGCAGCGCGGTCCGGTCTCGGTGAATGTTCCGGCGCCATCCGCCGATCCGTCCGCCAAGGATCAAGTTCCCGAGAAAGCGGCCGCACAACAGCCGGAGCAGACCGCAGCGAGCGCGCCGGTGGCACCGGTGCAGCCCCAAATGGCCGTGGCCGCATCGCCTGTCCAGGATACGACCGCGACAGTCGTGCGCGCAGCGCCACGTGTTCGTCCGAAGCGGACGCTTGCCGCCGTAGCTCCCGTGGACAAGAAACGTCAGATCGCCCCACCGCCACAGTCCGGTGCGCCACCGCGATCTGCTCCGCCGTCTCAGCCGCAATCCGTCTCGGCCATTACGCGCGCTCTGAACGCGCTCAAATAGAGCGCCGGCGCAAGTCAGCGCGGTCCTGTGCCCTGTGAATTCCAGTCGCTCCAATGGATGTTGGAGAGGCTTCGCAGGTCGGTCGCGAGTGGACGTCGGGCCTGGCGGTCGTGAACGGCGATGACCTGTTCGGATTGCCTGATCTTGTCCTTCAATTCGGCAACGGTCTTTTGTGCTTGCGCGACCGCGCGCGAATCCGAGTTTTCGCTGACGGTAAACTTGGCGGTCTCGATGCGCCGCAAGGTTTCGCGGTGCCGTCTGACCTGCGCGCGATGCCAGGCGATTCTGCTGTCACTGTCAGCAACCATCTCGCTCTCCCGAAGCTCGCCAGTGTAGCCGGATGGCCCGTGATTCGCGACTTTTCCGAGCAAGGCCGACGAGGCCGCCCGAGAGCGACATCAGCCGGGTGGTAATCCGAGTTCGAAGGTAACTCGATCCATAGCGGGCCGCAGCGCGATGAAGCCGCCGCGGCTCGTCATGACGGAGCGCGCGATCGCAAGGCCCATGCCGGTGCCTCCGCTGTCGCGGCGGGTGGTGAAGAACGCATCGAAGATCCGGTCCCGGTTCTGCTCGGAGATCGGGTCGCCATCGTTGCTGACCTCGATGAGCACGCCCGCGTTCTCGCGGACGACCGACAGCCGCAACGTCTTCGCATGATGGTGGAGCGCGTTGTCGGCGAGCTTCGAGAACACGATCAGGGTCTTCTCCGCGGACATTCCGACGGCTGGATCGCGCCCTATCTGGTCGCATTGCGCGGATCTGGAAACGGCGTCCTTCTGGCGAGCGATGGCCTCATCCGCGGCAAATGGAGTTTTCAGGGCGTGGTCATTACCGACGATCTGGTGATGGGCGCGATCTATGGCGGGAATGTCTGCGCCGCGGTCGTCGAGGCCCTGAATGCCGGCGCCGATCTGTTGCTGGTCGCCTATGACCGCGCGCAGTTCTATCGCGTCTTCGACTGTGCGCTGGACGCTTATCGCCGCGGGAGGCTCGATCTCAAGATGCTCAGGGCGAGCGAAGAGTGGCTGATGCTGGCGGCCGGCGAGGTGCCTGCAGCTTCGATGTGAGATGGCTGGAGCGGACTGCTGGCGCCGCGGCTGCGCACCGTCTACCATGGGCCGCATCGGATCTTCATTGGCGGGACCAGGCATTGAACGCGCGCAAGCGACCGGCGCAGGTGGCGGTATTGGTTGCGGCCCATGGCGAGCGGACGCCGGGCGCGGAGAACGAGAACGCGCGGCGGGTCGCGCGGGCGCTGTCCGATCGCGGACTCGCGGCCGAGGTCGGCGTCGGCTTCATCAGCGGAACCCCTTCGATCGCCGAGGCGCTTCGCGCCCTGACATCTCGGCGGATCATCGTCTATCCTCTGTTCGCCTCGAGCGGGTATTTTTCGCGGGATCGGCTGGTGCAATTGCTCGACGAGGGCAACAGGCAAAACCGTGAGCTCGCACTGCTGACGCCGCTCGGCCTCGATCAGGGCATGCCGGACTTCGTCATGGCCAGGGCAGGCGAGGCCTGCCGCGATCATGGCTTTGCGCCCGACGCCAGCACGATCATCCTGCTGGCCCACGGCTCCCGCCGAAATGCGGCCTCGCGCGAGGCCGCCGAATGGGTCGCGCATGGGATCCAAAGCCGGAGCACCTTCGGGGATGTGCGGATCGCACTGCTCGAGGAGCATCCCTTTCTTCCTGAAGCTGCGAACGGCGTTGTAGGGCCGATCGTCGTGGTCGGGCTGTTCTCCGGCGAGGGACTGCACGGCGCGCGCGATGCGCCAAGACTGATCGCGGAACTTGCGCGAAGCGCCGTTGCCTATGCCGGTGTGGTCGGCAGCATGGCGGGAATCGAGGAACTCGTCGTGCGCGCGGTCGAACGGGCGATCGCCGCCCATCCGGCCTGAGCGGCCTATCGCGTGTGATCAGCCGGCGCACGAATCAGCTTGTCGGCAGCGCCGCTCGTTTCATACGCAGCCGTGCCGTAGCATCACGGGCCGTTCCGTTTTTTACCGAGTCTTAGCCTTACCGCGTCTACAATTTTCCATGCTCAGGGATGGGACATATGCCGCGTGTTTCAAGACGTCGCTCCGCGAGGGCGCCGGCATCGTCCACTTCGCCAATGGCAGGCTCTGGGGCGGCGACAGCATCATCAGCTATAGCGGGTGTTACGAAGTCGACGGCGACAGATGGACCGCAACGGTCACGACCAGGCGGCACTCGGCAGGTCATGCCACGGTCTTCGGACCCGGCATCGACGAGATGGAACTGAAGCTCGCGGGCACGTCCAACGGCAAGATCGCCAGTTGCTCGGGAACGACCGACGCTGCGCCGGGAATGGCGTTCGAGGCGACACTGATTCTCAGCGAAGAGCTGCCGCCGCCTGCGGCGTCGCCGAGGGCGAAGAGACACGCAAAAACTAAACTGCCGAGACCCCCGCAGCGCCTTCGAGCGCGCTGACCGGCGCGGCGTTCCTGACATTCGTGTCAAAATGGTCCCCGACTCCTCTAAAGCGAACCGGACATAGGCCACGCGGGAATCTTTGCTCGTGCCCTCCGGCAGAGATCCGTCAATGAATGCGCCGGCCAGGTGACCTGATTCGCAAATCGCCTGCACGAACCGACAGCGAATCAGCCGGGCTCCCATTCTTTCAAGATCCCCATTCGGCTTCATGCAATCGCAGTCACCTCCAGATCAACCGTGCAGTTGATCTTCTCGCGGATTTACTGAGGATGCCGCTCCGGATCACGATCGGCCTTAACTTAGGTAATTGGGGGAACAAGTGTCCACTTTGTAACTTAGACGTTAGGGTGAGTGTGTGGGGTGACCGATGGATCGCGCCGATTCCGAACGCCATTCAGATCGCAGAGTCCAGAAAGAGGGCATCATTTTCTGTCCATCATGTGCGTCCGCACCGGGTCTCGTCGTCTCCATCCTCGACACAAGCAAGGGGCGGACGGTGCGGCTGTTTCAATGCAAATGCGGCGAGATCATCTGGGAGGATTGAGGATCGGCTTTGATCCGCCGGCGCGCCATGGCCTTGTTCGCGCCGATGCCACCCGCGCCTGAGACCATGCCGAACGGTCGCCTGCCGATTCACGCCATTGTGTCGATCAGCGTCTTGGCCATGCCGTCGTCGGCCTTCATGACGGCGGCGTTCGCGGCAAAACTGTAGCTCGCGATCACCTGCTCGATCATCTCCCGGGAGATATCGACATTGGGCGCGGCGACCTCGCCATCCGGATTGGCGAAGGGAGCCTGCGGATCGGAGATCGCGACAGTGGGCGGCGCGACAGTCGAGACGCTGGTCTGAACGCCAGGGCCGCCAGGGCTCTCGGCCGCGATGAGCCGGAGCGGCGCATAGGCCTGCGGCACGTCAGCCGGCACCGTGCCGTTGGCCGAAGGCAGCGCGCCGGTGCTCTCGGCATTCGCCACATTACTGGCGGAGACTTCGAGGCGCCGGACCGCCGCGTTCATGCCGGACAGCGCAATCGCCGAGATGGTGCTCATGGGATGCTCGCAGACTAGATTTTTCAGCCGCCAGTAGCGCAGGCAACGCGTAAGCAAGGCTCAAGGTCGAACCCGGCATTCGAGCGATTTCGGCGAGCTGGCGTTTACCATCTCCGACGCTACGGCCGCGATCGCATCGGAGGCGGACTCCATCGCTCAAGATGGGACAAGGAGCGCTGCATATTTGCGCAAGTTAGCGACAGATGCTGCGTTTTAAGCTATTTGCGTAACATTATCGCAGCGAGGGCAAGCGCACACGTCTCGAACAGTATAGGATTGCCGGATGCCTCTGCAATTTCACCACGCCCTGGAAGAGATGGAGATCTGGAGCGCCAGCAGCGACGGCTTTTCCTTCGTGATCAGCCATGCGAGCCGCGCCGGTCCGGGTCTGCACGGGCGCCCCGGCTTCATCGCGTCATGGCGTCCGCTCTATCAGAACAGGAGCGCGATCAGGATCGCCGGCTCGCCCTTCGATAAATTCGCCGATGCCGAGACGGCGTGTAACAGCATGCTGGAGCATCTGACGAAGGCCGGAACCGCCTGAGGCGCTGTCGTCCGGCCACTGCGCCATCCCAAGCGTGATCGGCATCAGTCGATCGGATTCTCGGCAAACAGCCGTACCACCATGGCCGAGTCCAGATAGGCGCGGACGCGGTCAATGAACTCGCCGTTGAAGTGCACGAGCCAGCAATAGTGATTGTCGAAGCGAAATCCGTTCCTCGCGGTCGCGAGCGAACGCAGCTCGACCACCGCCCAGTCGTCCTTGACCAGGAGGTTCTGCACCACGAGCTGCGCGCCCCGTGGCAGCACCTTGGCGAGCTTGGCGAACGTGCCTGCAATGAAATCCGCTTTGGAACGATAATGGCCGGCCAGCGGGTGGGAGCCTTCGACGGTCCAATCGACGTTGTCGTCGACGCGGTCGAAGAATGCGGCTCCATCGCCGTCTTCGAGGTGTTTGAACAGGTCTCGAACATAGGCTTCGCTGATCGACATCCTCCTGCTCCCTTGCATCGACCCGGCACCTGCACGGATCACGCGGTGCAGTCGAGAGTAGTGGAGGCGCGCTCCGATCACAACGCCAGCGAGGCATCTCGGGTGATTGCGATTTCACGTTGATCTTGAAGGCTGACACTTCGCCTTCTCGGATTGAGCATTGGTTGGGATGTGGTGAGCGCGGAGGGGCTCGAACCCTCGACCCCATGATTAAAAGTCATGTGCTCTACCGGCTGAGCTACGCGCTCCCTTGAACGACAGACAGGGGGCCTTTTCGGACCTCGCGGTCTCCGGCCCGCGCTGTGTAGGGGGCCGGCCTTTTCCGGTCAATAGGTGAGGCGGCGCAGTTTTGGGCGCCCCCCACAATTCCGCTCAAAATGGCCCATTGGCCGGCTATTGGCGGGCTGGGGCCATTCGCGACCGCGCCCTCGTCAGCTCGGTTCGCGATGGACCTCGCTCGCCACCGGCTGGGGCGGCGCCGTCACCCCTGGTATGCTGAGCTGCGAGGGGGCGGTCATGCCGGGCAGGCTCACCGGCCGCAAGCCGATCAGTTCGGCGGTGCGCACGGCGCTGTTCTTCCAGAACTCGAAGGCGTTGATCCGCGAGCTCTCCAGGATCGCGATCGCGACCGCCGCCAGGAAGGGCAGGCTTTCGAGCACCAGCACGCCCGCAAAAATATAGACTTCCCGAACCTGCACCGTCGCGTTGGTCGCAACCAGCACGCCCGCCCCGACCAGCAGCAGCACGCCGATGACGGCCTCCCAGAAGGCCTGGAACTCGATCGACATCCGGGACAGGCCGCCCTTGGAGGTGCGCGCGAAGGGGAGATGTTCGGTGATCAGGCCTTGGGCGACGGCGCGCGACACCGTCCACTGCACCGACATCGCCGCGATCATCGCCCCCAGCATCTGGCCGGTCTTCACCGGCACCCGCAGCCGGTACATGATCAGAAAATGCCCGAGTGAGACCAGAAACGCCGCGATGATCGGCAGTGTCAGGATCTTGTCGGGGATGGCGATGCCGGCAAAGGCGACGATGGGAACCCAGACCAGATTGAGCAGGGCCACCACGACGCCGAGACTTTCGGCGCCAAGCCAGTTCAGCCAGCCCAGCGAGAACTCGCGCTTCTGATCGGGCGTGAGCCGGCTCGCGCCGGGCAAGAACCGCCGCCAGTGTTTCTTGACGATCTGGAAGCCGCCATAGGCCCAGCGATGGCGCTGCTTCTTGAACGCCTCATAGGTGTCGGGCAACAGGCCCTTGCCGTAGCGGTGATTGGTGTAATGCGTGAGCCAGCCCTGCTCGATGATGGCAAGGCCGAGATCGGTGTCCTCGCAGATGGTGTCGCCGGCCCAGCCGCCCGCCATCTCCATTGCCGCACGCCGGATCAGGCACATCGTGCCGTGCACGATGATGGCATTCTCCTCGTTGCGCTGGACCATGCCGATATCGAAGAACCCGGCATATTCGCCGTTCATGATGTAGTGCATCAGCGAGCGGTTCTCGTCGCGATGGTCCTGCGGTGCCTGCACCAGGCCGACGCGCGGATCGGCGAATGCCGGCACCAGATCCTTCAGCCAGTCGGGGTCGACGACATAGTCGGCGTCGATGATGCCGATGATCTCGGCATCGGCGGCCGTGCGATCCATCGCGATTTTCAGCGCGCCGGCCTTAAAACCCTTCACCTTCTCGGCATTGATGAACTTGAAGCGCTCGCCAAGCATGCGGCAGTGATCCTGGATCGGCTGCCAGAACGCCGGATCGGGCGTGTTGTTGATGATGACGACGCATTCGTAATTCGGGTAGTCGAGGCGCGCCAGTGCGTCCAGCGTCTGCTTCAGCATGTCCGGCGGTTCGAAATAGGCCGGGATGTGGATCGAGACTTTGGGGCAGGGCGCATTGGCCGCCGCCGTGGCCTTGGTCAGCAGGCGGCGCGGCGCACGGCCGAAGGCGACTGCGGCAATTTCTTCGACCCGTGCCATCGCGATGAGGACCAGGGGAACCAGGAGGATCAGGCCGAGCGTCAGCGCAAAGGCCGAGCCAAACACGAAGTAGTGGCCGTCCCAATAGGCGAACACCGTGGCGGCCCAGGCCCCGACGGCATTGGCCGTGGCCGACAGCAGCAGCGCCTGCATCACGGTCGGCTCGAACAGCCGCAGGATCGGTAGCGACAGTAATATGCCGACCAGCAGCGCGATGGTCGCAAGCTTCCAGTAGTTCGGGTCGACGACCGGGCCGGCCCACGAAAACTTTGCTTTGCCGGCATTGTTGAGGATGCCCCAATACGGGCCGACGCCGCCTTCAAACGTCTTCCAGGGCCGATCGATGCCTTCAACGATGTTGTATTCGGCGCCGATGGCTTCCGCCCGGGTCACGAAGTTCCGCAGCACGGTGGCCTGCTCGAACCGGCCGGGATTGGCGTTGAGCTTGTTGTAGCCGGCACTCGGCCAGCCGAACTCGGCGATTACGATGCGCTTGCCGGGAAATTTTTCGCGAAGCAGGCCGTACAGATACATCGCCTGGTCGACGGCCTGCTTGTCGGAGTAGTTCTCCCAGTAGGGCAGGATGTGAGCTGCGATGAAGTCGACATTGGAGGCGAGCTCGGGATTGTCCCGCCAGGTGTTCCACACGTCGCCCGTCGTCACGGGAACGTTGACGGATTTCTTGACCTTCTTGATCTTGTCAATCAGCTCGTCGGGTCGTTGAAGGCCAGTCAAAATCGTTTCGTTGCCGACCACGATGCCAGTCACATTGCTGTTGTGCCGGGCGAGGTTGATGGCTGCGTCGATCTCCCGCTGATTGCGCTCTTCATCCTTGTCGATCCAGGCGCCCACCGTCACCTTGAGTCCGAACTCGGCCGCAATCGGCGGCACCAACTCGTTGCCTTCCATCGCGGAGTAGCCGCGGATCGCCCGGGTGATGGTCGAGAGTTTTTTCAGGTCGGCGCGAATCTTGTCGGGATCGACCGTCTTGTCGACGACATGACCGGGCTCGAACGGCGTGTAGGACACGCTCGGGAGCGTGCCGTTGAAATCGGGGGCCTGCTGCTTGTCCTGCAAAAGACCCCAGATCGCGGCGTGGGTGGCGCTCACAAGCAGGATGACGGCGACGATAGCGCGCATCGAAATAAAGACCATTCGGGGCCTGGATTTTGAGAAAGCGAACCTGTCCCCAAGCGTTCGCCTTCCGAAGTCCCAACGTTCTGGCAAGCCACCCTTCTGACCAACTTCGGAAAGTCGAGGGCGCCGGTAAGCCTATGATTTCGTGCGGCTTTCAGATTGAACGCACGATATCGGAACGAGTTGCGCGCAACGTTTAAGGCCGCCAACCTGAACGTCACCTTAAGGATAATCCTGCTGCACCATTTCACAACTGGCGACGTGGCGTTTTGGCGGCACACCTCATGCAACGCGCGAAAATTCTGCGAGCGTTGCGTCACCTCGCCGTAACTGCGACCCAGTCGGATCAGAATGGCGAGGCCTCCGAAAACCTCTACTTGGCTGGAGCCGGTGAGGGAGGGGCGGTGCCTTGCGGCGTCGCGCTGGGCGACGGCGCCGGCGATGCTGGCGCGGCTGCCGGCGTCGGCGAGGCGGCGGCTGCAGCCGGTGTCGGGGATGGTTGGGGAGGCTGGGCCGCCGGGTTGATCCAGCACATGTGGACGTGGTCCCGCAGGCTGTTCGGCACCTTGTCGTCGATCTGTGCGCCGAAACGGGTCAGGCAGCGGAAGGCGGCCTGGATGTGCCCACCCGGGCAGCCGAAGCGATCATAGAGATCGACATGGCGAAACGCGGTGTCGAGGTCATCCACCCAGATCAGCTGCACCACGCGCCGCCCGAGCCAGACGCATTCGGGATTGCCGGCTGGCCCATTGATGGCCTGGGCCGCCTCGGCGAACTGGTCGGTCTTGCGCTGATTCTCCTTGGCGGCATCGGCCGCATTGTTGGCTGGCGGCTTGCCCTGGTCCTGGTTACCGCTCTGGGCAAACGCGCTGCTCGTGGCAAGCAACAGGAGCAATGCGGGGACGGCGAGATGGCGCAAAACCGTGATCTCTCGTTGAAGCACCCGACGCATGAATTCCCCGATTGTATTGCTTTAACCGCCGCCCAGCCATGAACGGTTTGGTGATGCCGATAGAATGGGTCTCCAATGCGGCCGAGCGGCCGGCTTCAAAGCCCCGCAATCCCATGACCGGAATTTCATATTTTGTCCAGCAAAGTCACAACTTTAT
The DNA here is from genome assembly GCF_019244115.1 of Bradyrhizobium sp. GTDB lineage: Bacteria > Pseudomonadota > Alphaproteobacteria > Rhizobiales > Xanthobacteraceae > Bradyrhizobium. The sequence goes on along the minus strand of NZ_JAFATE010000581.1, from coordinate 6,397 downwards.
CGCCGCAGAGGTAAGCCTGCGGCCGATCAACGCGGAGAACCGGTCAGGCCGCCCTTGGCAGATGCGCGCCGACCGGGTAATCGACGAGCCCCGCGTGGAGGATGAAACTGATTTCGCTTCGCACACCACTGGCGCTGCTGGTCATATCGTTGGGTGTGATTGCTGCCGTGTGGTGGTGGCTGGCCACGCCGATCGTGCTTGCGCGCGCGCCGATCGATCCCGATGCCAAATTGCAGTGTGTCTCCTATGCGCCGTTCCGCGGCTCCCAAAGCCCGCTCGATCCCACCACGCACATTCCGGCCAGCCAGATCGAGGAGGACCTGACCCAGCTTGCCAAGATCACCGACTGCGTGCGGACCTATTCGATCGAGAACGGGCTGGACCAGGTGCCGGCGGTTGCCGCAAAGGTCGGGCTCAAGGTCATTCAGGGCATCTGGCTCGGCAGCAACCGCTTGAAGAACCTCGCGCAGGTCGCGATCGCCGTCCGCCTCGCCAAGGAGTTTCCCGGCGTCGTCACCGCGCTCGTGGTCGGCAACGAAGTCCTGCTTCGCGGCGAGATGACGACATCGGACCTCGCCGCGATCATCCGCTCCGTGAAATCGCAGGTGAGCGTGCCGGTGACCTATGCGGATGTCTGGGAATACTGGCTGAGGAACCGGGAGATCTACGACGCGGTCGATTTCGTCACGATTCACATTCTTCCCTACTGGGAGGATTTTCCGATCCGGGCAAAATTCGCCGCCACCCACGTCAACGCAATTCGCCAGCGCATGGCCGTGGCTTTTCCAGGCAAGGAAATCCTGATCGGCGAAACCGGCTGGCCGAGCGAAGGGCGGATGCGCGACGGCGCATTGCCGTCCCGCACCAACCAGGCCCGCGTGGTGTCGGAAATCCTCAGCATGGCAAAGCAGGAAGGATTTCGCGTCAACCTGATCGAGGCCTATGACCAGCCCTGGAAGCGCCAGCTCGAGGGCACCGTCGGCGGCTATTGGGGATTCATCGACGCCGCACACCGCGCGCTCAAATACCCGCCGGGCGAGCCCATCAGCAACTTTCCGCTGTGGAAATGGCAGATGGGCGGCGGCATGATCTTGAGCACGCTTCCTTTCCTCGCGGCGTTTTTGACCCTGCGCCGCAGGCCCTGGACGCCGCGGCCATCGGCATGGATCGCGGTCGCGATCTCGGCTGCGACATCGGGAATCCTGTTCGGCGTCGCCGCCGACAAGATGTTCTATGAGAGCTACGGTATCGGCGGGTGGCTGCAATGGGGAGCGTTGCTGGCGGCGGGACTTGCGGCGCCGATTCTTAGCGCCAACGCGCTGATGGCGGGGCGCAGCTTGCCGACGTTCCTGGAGTTGCTCGGTCCGCGCGATGGCAGGAGCAAGTCGGCGCTTGCCTATTTCCTGGGCGCTTCGCTCTTGGTGACCACGCTGATCGGCGCGGAGACCGCGCTCGGCTTCGTGTTCGATCCGCGCTATCGTGATTTTCCCTATGCGTCGCTGACCATGGCGGTGGTGCCGTTCGCCACCTTGCTACTCAACCGCCCGCAAAAGGGCATTCGCCCGATTGCGGAGATCGCCTTCGCCGGGCTTCTGGCGCTGTCCGCGCTCTATATCGGCCTCAACGAGGGACCGCAGAACTGGCAGTCGCTGTGGACCTGTGCTGTCTACGCGCTGTTTGCCGTCACGCTGTGGCGGGCGCGGGCCGAGCAAATCCCAAAATGAGCAGCCCGATCGCCAGCCCCGACAGCACGATGTTGTAGAGCACGATCCCGAGCCCGGCCGCGATCAGCCCGCCCGTCAGGAGCACGATCGAGGGCCTGATGACATGCAGGGTCGCGATCACGAGCGCGGTGATGCCGAACACAGAATTCTTGAATAGGGCTGTGGCAACCGTCCTCGCCTTGCAGATCAACGTCTGCAGGCCGGCGTCGCAGGCCAGCGCGGTGGTGGAGAACTCGATGGCGAAGTAACGCAGATAGAGCGCGTAGCCGACGGTTATGAAGCCGACCACCAGGAGCCATTGCACCTGGTAGGGCGTGAGGCGGAACGGAATTTTCTTCATGCGTTCGACTATGATCGGGAACGGGGGCAGAGACAACCGCAAAGCGCCGCGTTCGACCTCACGCTGGAACGGATCTCAGGAGTCCGATCCAACACCTTGTCAAAGCGTCGCTTTTCGGGTCACTTCCGGCCGAAGAAGGAGGACAGCGTCGACGGCTCCGGCGTGGGCGGTGGCGGCGGCGGATCGTCGTGCCGCGAATGTTTCTGCACGCTGTGCCTGCCGCGCGAGGCGGGCACTGCTTTCTGGGCCGGCGCCAAGACGGGCGACTTGTCCGTGTCCTCGTTCCCAAGCGCAAGCCGCTGACCGTCGAACAGGGTGGTCTCGCAGGCCCGCTCGCCTTCTGAGAGCGCCGCGCAGATTTTTGCTGCGGCCGCGGCATCCGTCAGCGGCCCCGCGGCGAGCCGAAGCTGCATGCCGAGGCCGTTGCTGCGCTCCTTGACGACGATGATCGGCTTGAGTGCAGCGAGATCCGTATTCGACTTGACGAGCCCGCGCCAGAGCGCCCGCAATCCACCGACAGAGTTGGCGCTGCCGAGATCGACCGCAAATTCCGTTCGCTCCACCTTGGTGGAGACGCTGTCCGGCGCGGCATCCTTGTCGCCGGTTGAGGGCTGCGCGGCGGCCGTCTCGGGCGATGCCGGGGGCGGTGCGTTGGCGGGCGGCTTCGCGGTGTCCTTGGCCGGTTCCAGCTTGGAGGCTGCCGGATCGGGCGGCGCCATCAGCGATTTTGGCGGCAAGAGCGAACTGACGGGAGCAGCCGCAGGCGCGCTCGGTGCCGGCGCGGTGGAGGCGATTTTCGGCACTGACGATGCAGCCGGCGTGAAAGCCTGGTCTTGGTGCGGCGTGGCAACGGAGGCTTGCGCCGACATCGGTGCAGGCGTCTCGGATTTCTCCGACTTCTCGGGCTTTGGCCGTTCCGTCAGGGCGGCCGCGGTTGTTGCGACCGGCGCGACAGTCGGCGGTGGGGAGGCGGCGGCTTGCGCCAGCGGCGTCGCGGTCGCAGCAGGCGGATCGACCGGCGCGTTCACCGATGCGGCCGTGCCCTTCGGCGCGGCAACTGGCGGTGCGACCGGGGTATTGGCCGCGTTCTGCCGTGCCAGCGCGCCGGTGACGGTCTCCAACCCCTGCTCCAGCACGGTAACCCGCGAATACAGCCGGTCGCGGTCGGAATTCAGCGTGTCTACGGCGGAGGCAAGCCGGCGCGTCTCGCCCTGGCTTTCGCGGGTCAGCGACTGCAGTTCGCGGGCCTCGCGCGCCAGATCGGCCGCGGCCGTCTGCTCGCGCCGCAGCCCGATCGAGGACTGGTTCGCCAGCATCGCCACAATTACAGTGCCGACGGCGGCCGTCGCCCATGATCCGAGCCGCCACAAGGCCCGCCGGTCGAACTCGTTTTCGTCGGCCAGAAGGCGGGACAGCATGCCGCCGGCTTTATTCTTGCCGACGGTCCCGGCCAAATGGTCGGCTTCCCTAGCCATGCGAGCCCCAACCCCTCCGAATCATTGGAGAAGTTTAACAGGAAAAGAGTACGGAACTGGAATCCGGGGTGGGTTGTCAGGCGCGGAAAACGCTTTATGACGGCGCCGGATGTGGAGTCGTGAGGAGCAGATGAGCGCGCGTTCCAGCCTGACTGTGGTACTCGCGGCCGGCGAGGGCACACGCATGCGCTCGAACCGGCCGAAGGTGCTGCATGAGATCGCCGGCCAGTCGATGCTGGCGCATGTACTCAGCGCCGCGCCGCAAGGCGAGGGCGCGGACCTGGCCGTCGTCATCGGGCCCCACCACGAGGCTGTCGTTGGCGAGATCAAGCGGCTGCGCCCAGACGCAAAGATCTTCGCGCAGAGCGAGCGGCTCGGCACCGCTCATGCCGTACTGGCGGCGCGCGAGGCCATCGCCGCAGGGGCCGACGAACTCGTGGTTGCGTTCGGCGACACCCCGCTGATCTCCGCCGAGACGTTTGCCCGCATGCGTGCAGCTTTGCAGGGCGGCGCGGCGCTGGCCGTGCTTGGTTTCCGCGCCGCGGATCCCACCGGCTACGGCCGCCTGCTGATCGAAGGCGGGCAGCTCACGTCGATCCGCGAACATGCCGACGCGTCGGCGGAAGAGCGCAAGGTCACGCTGTGCAATGCCGGCGTGATGGCGTTCGATGGCCGCAAGGCGCTCGAGATTCTGGACCGCATCGGCAATGCCAATGCGAAGAGCGAATATTATCTGGTCGATGCCGTCGGCATTGTCAGGCAGCAGGGAGGAGAGGCCGTGGTGATCGAGACCGGCGAGGACGAAGTGCGCGGCATCAACACCAAGGCGCAGCTCGCTGAGGCCGAGAGCGTCATGCAGGCGCGGCTGCGCCGTGCCGCGCTCGATGCCGGCGTGACGTTGATTGCGCCGGACACCGTCTATCTCGCGGCCGATACGACATTCGGCCAGGACGTGACGATCGAACCGTTCGTGGTGTTCGGCCCCGGCGTGTCGATCGCCGACGGTGCCGTCATCCACTCCTTCTGCCATATTGTGCAATGTTCGATCGGCCGGAATGCCCAGGTCGGCCCCTATGCGCGGATCAGGCCGGGGACTTCGCTCGGCGATGGCGCCAAGATCGGCAATTTCGTCGAGGCCAAAGCGTCGACGCTCGGAGCCGGCGTCAAGGTCAACCATCTCTCCTATATCGGCGACACCGAGATCGGGCCGAACACCAATGTCGGCGCTGGCACCATCACCTGCAACTACGACGGCTTTGGCAAGCACAAGACCACGATCGGCAAGGGCGTCTTCGTCGGCACCAATTCCTCGCTGGTCGCGCCGATCAAGATCGGCGACGGCGCCTATATCGGCTCGGGCTCCGTCATCACGCGCGACGTGCCTGCGGACGCGATGGCCGTGGAGCGCAGCACGCAGAACAATCGCGAGGGCGGCGCCACACGCTATCGCGAGCTGAAGACGCGCGGGAAGAAGAAGGACGGCTGAGGCTCGGACGGCGCGCAAATTGTGGCGCACGTCTGGATTGTCGCGTTTCGATTTTGATGTACTCTCGCTGCAACCAGATTTGGCAAGCGCTGGTGTCGTTCTTTTGTGGCGAGGCTCAGGCGATGACGGCGGATCCGCTAACGGTGACGTTCAGCAAGCTTGGATGGCTCGCACTGGCGGCGATCATCGGAGCGCTTTATCCGAGCGATGCCTCGGCGGAAGAATTGGTTACGTTCAATAGCGCGCCCTATCGCCTCGGCCATATCCAGGAGCGTTTGGCACGGGAGCGCGGCGAAACGCCAAAAGCGCCGGTGTCGATCGAGGGTTACCTGTCGAAGCCGGAAGGAGACGGTCCATTCCCGGCGATCGTGTATCTGCACGGTTGCGGTGGGCTGTCCAGAGGGGCTCGAACACGTATGGCTGACCTCCTGACCGGATGGGGTTACGTGTCACTTGCCGCCGATAGCTTCTCGACCCGCGGCATCAAAGACGCCTGTACGCCGCAGATGCCTGATCGTGAGGCCGACGCCCTGGGAGCATTATCCTATCTTTCCAAGCTTCCCTTCGTCGACGCAAGACGTATCGCAGTAGTTGGAGCATCGCAGGGCGGCTTCGTGGCGCTGCAGCTGGGCTCGACAAATTCGATCCCTCGGGCGGGAGTGTACGACATCCCGGAAGATCTAAACTTCAAGGCCGCCGTGGCCTACTACCCCAAGTGCAACGTCGCGACCGATGAGCTCAGCCTTCCGACGCTGATCATGATCGGCGAACTTGACGACTGGTCGTCGGCGAGTGACTGCGAGCGTTTCATGAAACGGCGGGCCGGCCGGGGAGCGCCGGTTGACCTGATCATCTATCCCGGGGCGTACCACGACTTCAATGTCCCGACTCTCGTCGAGGGCAGGATCATGTTCGGGCACTGGCTCAAATACGACGAAGACGCCGCCACGCGTTCGGTCCGGGCAATGCGAGATTTCCTTGCAGAACAACTGTCCCACTAGGCTGGCAGAAGGGTCGCGCGTCCCGTCTCCGGCAGTCATCTGCGCCGGTAGCGCAGCGCATCGACGAGCAGCGAGAATGCCGGCGAGGGCTGACGGCGGCTCGGCTTCGCTTACGCGCTGGTGTATCCCGGCTTCGGCGTCGAAGCGATACGCCGCGCTCCGCCGAATAACCGCGGACTCGCGGTCGGCGCCTACTTCGCCTACCTCGATCTCGCGCTCAGCGTGGCAAGCCCCTTGCTCGGTCTGACCGGCCCCGGCGCCGGCCCGGGGTCGGTGTTGCTCGCGAGCGCGACCGTCGTGCTCGGCGCCGCCGGCGTCGCGGTCTGGCTCATCAAAGCATTGAAGGCGCAATGAAACTCATCGCAAGGGCG
>NZ_JAFATE010000331.1 GCF_019244115.1 Bradyrhizobium sp. | reverse complement strand
TCACTTCGTCTTCGACCTCATGCAACAAGTGGAACGCCCGATCCTTCGATGAGATCACCGAGACCGGGAGCGGCCAGTTCAACCCCAACCGGGGGTCGTCGTGGCGGAGCCCGCCTTCGGCTTGCGGGGTGTAGAATTCGCCTACCTGGTAGCTCGTGTCCGTATTATCGCGCAGCGCCTGATAGCCGTGCGCAAAACGCTCCGGCACATAGAGCGCCCTCATATTGTCCTCGTTGAGCTCGACGGAGATATGCTCGAGATAGGTGGCGCTCTCGGGCCGCAGATCGACAATGATATCGAGAATGGCTCCCCGCGTGCATCGCACCAGCTTGCTCTCGGCGGCCGGTGGATATTGGAAATGCATGCCGCGTAGCGTGCCCTTCCTGATGTTCGATGCGATGTTGGCCTGCGCGATCACGGGCCGCAGGTCGTGATCGCGGAACTCGTGCTGGCAGAAGGCACGCGCAAAGAACCCCCGCTCGTCCGTCTTGCGGTCAAGTTCGATGATGAAGGCGCCCTTGAGGTTCGTTTCGATGAAGATCATGACTCGCTCCGGTCTAGCCGTTGACGACGGCAAGCCTGTGGTCGGGTCCACCCTCCACGCGTGGGCGATGCCTCAGATCATCTGCCAGGATGCCGTCGGCGATCAGTTTCCGGATATGGCCGATGCGCTGGTAACGCGCACCCTCGAACTCCTCGGGGGTCAGCTTCGATCGACTGAAAGCCTCGTACAGCTGCTCGGCGCCGCGCCGCGCGTCCCACTGCGGCCTGAACCCGGGCAGGACGCGTGCGATCTTGTCGAAGTTGACGCGATACGAGCGCGTGTCGGGGCTCGCATCAGGAGCGAACTCGATCCGACAGCCCGGAACAACATCTGCAACGATCGCGGCGATATCGCGGATGCGGTAATTGTGTGCGGTCTGGCCGACATTGAATGCTTGATTGAAGACGAGGTCCGCCGGGGCTTCCAATGCCACGACGAAGGCCCGCGAAATGTCCTCGATGTGCACGATTGGTCGCCATGGCGTTCCATCCGACTTCAGGTAGATGAGACCCTTTGTGGCCGCCCAGGCCACCAGATTGTTGAGCACGATATCGAACCGGATGCGTGGAGAGACACCGTAGGCGGTCGCCGGCCGCAAGTAGATCGGGCAGAAGTCGTCGCTCGCGAGCGGAGCAATATCGCGCTCCGACAGAACTTTGGATTCCCCATAGGCCGTGACCGGGTTCAGCGCGCCGGTCTCATCGAGCACAGCCTCGCCGGCCTTGCCGTAATTGCTGCACGAGGACGCCAACAGGAATCGCTTGACGCCGGCCTCCTTGGCCAGCAGAGCCAAGCGCACGCTAGCGCGGTGGTTGATGTCGTAAGTCAGCCAGGGCCGAAAGTTGCCGAGCGGATCATTCGACAGCGCGGCGAGATGGATGACCGCATCGAGCCCTTCGAGGTCTTCGCGCCCGACGTCGCGGATGTCTTTGCGGATGCCGGGTACGGTCGCGATCTCACCGCCGCCTTGAAACGTGCAGTCCTCGTAGAGATCGCTGTCCAATCCGATCACGTCGTGGCCCGATTGCAGAAGCATCGGCACCATCACCGTTCCAATGTAGCCTTGATGGCCTGTGACCATTACGCGCATGATCGATGCCCCTGTTCACTGCACGACGATCTTCCGGACGTGGAACGCTTCTGCGAATCCGTCCGGCGCCCGGCATTCCGCGCCCCGCAGCCGCGCCAGACCCATGAAAGTCTCTGCGTCGAACCAATCCTTCGAGCGCTGCGAGCCGAAATATTCGTAAAGCAATCTCGTCTTGCGCTCCATCAGCGCCCTGCTTGCCGGAATGAAGACGTTCGGCCGGCTCAGGTCGCCGTCCCATTTCGGAATCTCGTATTCGAGGATCGCGTGGTCACGAAACGTGTTCCACGTCAGCATGGCGACTTCCCGATGATCCTGATGCGCATCGCCGCGCGAATGGCAGAGGATCACATCGGGCGACGTGCGTCGCTTCAACCCCTCGAACCAGGTCTTGATGTCAGCTCCCTGGTAAGGGAAAAATCCGTCCTTGAATTCGGCCAGTTCGATGGTTTTGTCTGCTGCATCGGCCAGAAACGCTTCGGCGGAAGCACGCGCCTCTTTTGCGCGCGGCCCGTAAGCGCTGAGTACCACCCAGTGCGCGTCCAGTTTCACCCCGCGCGCTATCCAGCCGAGGATCGTTGCGCCCGCGCCGATTTCGATGTCGTCCGAGTGAGCGCCAATGCAAAGAACGGACAGGCGCTCGCCCGAGCCGGCGAGTTCGACGAGCTTCATCCAATCTTCCTTTCGGCAGGATCGATCGTGACCGCGTCGGATGTCCCGTCAAGGAGCCAAGGCATCTTGCCCTTCTCGACGAGCTCCTCGAGTATCTGCTTGTCCTTAAGCGTATCCATCGGTCGCCAGAAACCTTCGTGTCGGAACGCCATGAGCTGGTCGGCTTCGATCAACCGCGCGAACGGTGCCTCGACGAGCTCTTCGCCCTGGCGCATGTAATCGAATATTTCCTTGCGGAAGATGAAGAAGCCACCGTTGATCCAAAGATCGGCGTCCTGGCTGGCACGGATGCGCTCAACTCTACCGTCCGCTTGCATGTCAACCAGGTGCAGGCTGAACAACGGTCGCACCGCGGTAAAGCAGGCAACTTTTCCGCTCGCACCGAATGAATCGATCATCTCGGCCAGATTGAGGTCGCAAAGGCCGTCACTGTAGTTGGCCAGGAACATCTCCTCACCCGCAACCTGGTCCCGGACAGCCCATAGCCGTTCGCCTATGTTGCGCCAGATGCCTGTGTCGATCATTGCGACGCGCCAGTCCTGCTGTCGATCGCCAAGGATCTCGACTTGCTGGCCAAAACCCGTGACGACGCAATCGGAGTAGGTCTGCGGCTTGTAGTTCAGGAAATATTCCTTGATGACGTTTGCCTTGTAGCCAAGGCAAAGGATGAAATCATTGTGTCCGAACTGGCTGTAGTAGTGCATCAGGTGCCAGAGGATCGGCCTGTCCCCGATTGGAATCATTGGCTTTGGAATGCTCTCGGATACGTCCCGAATGCGCGTGCCGAGACCGCCACAGAACAGAATTACTTTCATTTGAAGCCTTTGTTCGTGTGTGCTGCATGACCGATCGGGACCGGTCTCAACTCCGCTTCC
>NZ_JAFATE010000131.1 GCF_019244115.1 Bradyrhizobium sp. | reverse complement strand
GGGGACCGCGATCCGGCCGCCTTTGATCTGCAGCGGCTCTTTGGTCAACGCCTGCCCGTCCTGCCAGATCCAATGCGTGTCGATCGCAGTGACCTTGCCGGGCGCGGCGGCGCCTCTTTCCTCCTTCGCGAGCCGCGCGCTATTCCGCGGCCTGGCGTGCCAGCGGGGCCGGCAGGTTTGCGACCAGCGCCGCAAGCTCGGCAAACTCCGCCTCGGTCAGATCGGTCAGTGGCGGACGCACCGGGCCGGAATAGCGGCCGATCACCTTCATGCCGGCCTTGATGATCGAGACCGCATAGCCCTTCTTGCGGTTGCGGATCGCGATCAGCGGCAGGATGAAATCCTTCAGCCCCGCATGGATGGTCTGGTGGTCGCGGGCGCGCACGGCGGCATAGAAGCGCGTCGCGAAATCCGGGACGAAGTTGAACACGGCGGAGGAATAGGTCGACACGCCCATGTCGAGATAGGGCAACGCAAAGGTCTCCGCGGTCGGCAGACCACCGATATAGGTCAGGCGGTCGCCCATCTTGGTGTAGACCCGCGTCATCAGCTCGATGTCGCCGATGCCGTCCTTGTAGCCGACCAGGTTCGGGCAGCGCTCGCAAAGGCGCGCCAGCGTGTCGGGCTGCAGGATCGCATTGTCACGGTTGTAGACGATGACGCCAATCTTCACTGAGGCGCAGACCGCCTCGACATGAGCGGCGAGCCCTTCCTGCTCGGAATGGGTCAGATAGGGCGGCAACAGCAACAGGCCGTCCGCGCCGGCCTTCTCGACACCTGCAGCGATCTCGCGCGCGATCGCGGTGCCATAGCCGGTCCCGGCGAGCACGGGCACGCGGCCCTTGGTCTCGTCGACCGCGATGCCGACCACATGCGGCACCTCGGTCGGCGTCAGCGAGAAGAACTCGCCGGTGCCGCCGGCCGCGAACAGACCGGCGACGTCATAGCCGCACAGCCAGTCCATGTTGGACCGGTAGGTCGCCTCGTCGAACGAATAGTCCGCCTTGAAAGGCGTCACGGGAAAGGACAGCAGGCCGCGGCCGATTGTCCTGGCCATCTCCTGCGGGGTCATCTTGCTCATTGCACCGCTCCCTTGATTGAGGACATTTTTGAACCGCCTGTACGCCGCGCCTTGTAGGAGACTCAGTCGATGCACGCCAAGCCAATCACGGCATTGAATGATATGCGATCCGTATCAATCATCACGGCCATCTGATGCCGCCAGTTCGCCGGCGATCTCGATCAGCGACGGCAGCAGCGGGTTCTCATGATCGCGCCGCCAGACCAGAAACAACTCGACCGATGTCTCGGTCGGCAGCTTGAGCGGCCTGAGCTTGACGTTGGCGATCTCGAAACTCGCCGCAGCCGCCGGCACGATCGCCGCGCCAAGCCCCGCCCGCACCATCGCGAGGATGGAATGGATCTGGCTCAGATGCTGCACATAGCGCGGCAGGATTTGCGCACGCGCGAATTGCGCCACCAGCAGATCGTGGAAGTAGCGCGATTCATAGGGCGAATACATGACGAAGGGCTCGCCGTCGAAATCCCCGATCGACACCGTCTTCGCCGCGGCGAGCGGATGCTTTTCCGGGATCGCCGCGAGCAGCGGCTCGGCGACCACGCGCCTCGTCAAAAACTCCGGCCGCGCGATCGGCGGCCGCAGCAGGCCGGCGTCGATCTGGCCCGAGGCCAGCGCTTCGAGCTGGTCGCCGGAAACCATTTCCTTCAGCGAGAAATCAACCTCCGGCAGGCGCGCCCGGCAGGCCGCAATCAGCTCGGGCAGGAAGCCATAGGCGGCGGCCGCGGTGAAGCCGATTTTCAGCGAACCGGTCTTGCCCAGCGCGATGCGGCGGGCGGCCTGCGAGGCGCTCTCCGCGAGTTTGAGGATGCGCCGGGCCTCGGGCAGAAAGCTGCGCCCGGCCGGGGTCAGCCGCACCGAGCGGCTGGTGCGCTCGAGCAACGGCGCATCGATGATGTGCTCCAGCACCTGGATCTGCCGAGAGAGTGGCGGCTGGGTCATGTTCAGCCGCGCCGCGGCCCGGCCGAAATGCAGTTCTTCAGCCACCGCCACGAAACAACGGAGCTGGCTCAGGTCGAACATCGATACACACTCGGAATAGACCGATCGTCTATCCAGCGATTTTAGCATCGATGCCTCCCGAGACAAGGACGGCGGCCAAAGGCCGTCGCACTGCGCCACCAAACCCGCATGGTGAGGCGCCGCGCTATGGCGCGGCATCTCGAACCATGAAGCCGAGATCGGGCCTCATCCTTCGAGACGCGGCGTAGGCGCCGCTCCTCCGGTGGCGGCCGGATCGTCGGCAACTTCGTCAAATGAATTTACGCGTTGCGGATCGGTGAAAAGGCCGGTCTCAGCCCTGCGCCGACGTCGATGATGCGGACGGAATTGAATGGACACTCAAGGATCCACAGTCATTCCGGGCGCGCGTGGCGCGACCCGGAATGACGCTCACATCTGCTTCTTCTCGCGGTAATACGGCTCGACCGGACCGAACACCTTGATGGTCAGCGGATTGCCGTGGCGGTCTTTGGCGTTGCCGGCGGTGACGCGCACCCAGCCCTCGCTGACGCAATATTCCTCGACATTGGTCTTTTCCATGCCCTTGAAGCGAATGCCGATATCATGCGCCAGCACGTCGGCATTGTAGTACGGGCTCGACGGATCGACCGACAGGCGGTCGGGCAACGGGTCGTGCGCGGTCTCATTCTTTTCATCGTTCACAGCAGGGCCTCGATTTGTTTCTTCAGTCCTTCCGGCCGGTCGGTCGGCGCGAAGCGCCCTACCACGCGGCCTGTGCGATCGACCAGGAATTTGGTGAAGTTCCATTTGATCGATGCCCCCAACAGCCCGGTCTTCTCGCGCTTCAAATGAGCGTAGAGCGGATGGGCATTGCCGCCGTTGACGTCGATCTTGGCGAACATCGGGAAGCTTACATCATATTCGCGCGCACAGAACGCCGCGATGTCCTGCGCACTGCCCGGCTCCTGGTGACCGAACTGGTTGCAGGGAAAGCCGAGCACGGAAAAGCCGCGCGGACCGTACTCCCGCTGCAACGCTTCGAGCCCGCGATATTGTGGCGTAAAACCGCAGGCGCTTGCGGTGTTGACGATCAGCAGCACCTGTCCCTCGAACTGCCTCAGCGGAACCTCGTCGCCGGACAGCGACTGCGCGGTGAAGTCGTAGATCCTCGCCATCGTCGTCCTCAATGCACCGGATCGATCGGCGATGGCGGCGTGCCGCCGGCCTCGATCGCCTCGCCTGCGGCAAAACACAGGTCCTCGCGAAACCGGCCGGAGACGACCTGCACACCGACGGGAACGCGCCCGACCAGGGCGGTCGCGACGCTGAGCGCCGGCAGGCCCATGAAGGGGATCGCGATCTGCGGCAGTTGCGCCTCCCAGACGCGTGCGAAGGAGGCCTCGTCCTTGCAATCGAGTTGATCTGGGAATGGCAGCTCGCCGGAGACCGGCGTCAGCAGCACCGCATAGCGTTCGAAGAAGAGCTGCCATTCGCGCGTCAGCGTCACCCGCCGCGTCAGCGCTTTCGACACGGTATCCGAATCGAACGGAAAGACTCTTGGCCTGATGCCGCGCAGGCAGGCGAGCGCGCCCGGATCGCCCTCGCGTTCGGCGGCGGCAAGCTGCGCCTCAAAGCTATCGCCGAGCCAGAGTTTTGTGTTGAGCTCGGCCGGCGCGCGCATCGGCGGCGTGGTCTCGATCGTCTCCACGGTCCAGCCCGCGCGCTCCAGGCGCTTGCCGGCATCGATCACGGCGGCGACGACTTCCGGCGCTGTCTCAAGCCCATCCGGCGCGACGCACAAGGCGGCGCGTTTCGGCATCGGCGGTCCCTCCAGCGGCGCCGGCACCCACCAGGGATCGCGCGCGTCGCGTGCCGCCATTGCCAGCAGCGCGAGGCGGAGATCGCCGATGGTGCGCGCGAGCGGGCCCGATACCGCGCAGAGCTGCGGCCCGATCGGACGATCCGACAGCGCCGCGTTGAAACTCGGAACACGCCCGAGGGTCGGGCGCAGACCATGCACGCCGCAGGCATAGGCGGGATAGCGGATCGAGCCCGCGATATCGGTGCCGTGCGCGATCGCCCCGATGCCGGCCGCGACCGCAGCTCCCGCGCCGCCCGACGAGCCGCCCGGCGTCAGCGTCGGGTCGTGGGGATTTTTGGTATCGCCGTAAATCAGATTCGTCGTGAACCATCGATAGGAGAAGGCCGGACAGTTGGTGCGGCCGAGAATGACGGCGCCCGCCTTGCGCAGATTGTCGACCACCGGACTGTTGCTCGCAGCGACGATGTCGCGCTGCAGCGTCACGCCATTGGTGGTGGCGAAGCCCTTCTGGTCGACATTGACCTTCACCGTGACCGGCACGCCTGCGAGCGGGCCAACCGCTTGGTCCCGCGCGAGCGCGGCATCGACGGCGTCGGCCTGTTCCAGCACGTCGGCGACGCGAAAATCGATCACGGCATTGATGGCGGGATTGACGGCATCCATCCGCGCCAGCGCGTCGGCCGCAGCATCCTTCGCGGAAGCCTGCTTCGATCGGATCAGGGCAGCAAGATCGGCGGCCGACAGGCGCCAGAGATCGGACATGGGGGGAACTCCACGTAGTCGGCTGGTTCTAGCGTCAAGCAAGCCGCATGGCCAGCAGGGCTTACTCGTCGTCATGGCCGGGCTTGTCCCGGCCATCCACGTCTTGCAGTATCTCGGCATGGCACGCGGCTACATTTACATTCTTACAAACCGTCCGAACGGGATACTCTATGTCGGCGCGACGAACGATCTTGTCCGACGCGTGTTCGAACACCGCTCTGGCTCTGTTGAGGGTTTTACCAAACGCTATGGACTAAAAAGGCTCGTTTACTTCGAACAATTCGATACCATCACGGATGCAATCCAGCGGGAGAAGAACATCAAACATTGGTCGCGCGCTTGGAAGGTTCGACTGATCGTTGCAGGCAACCCGAACTGGGACGACCTCTACGACACGATCACGGGCCAAGACGTGGATGGCCGGGACAAGCCCGGCCATGACGAGTGTTAGATGTAGGCCGCGAATCCGCGCGGCAGCCGATCACCGCACGCGCGCGATGTAATAGGCGAGATCGGCGATCTGCTCGCCCGACACCGACCCCATCACGTCGGCCATGGTGCCGTCATAACCATGGCGGCTGTTGTCCTTGTATTCGCCGAGCGTCTTCTTCAGATAGTCCTCGCGCTGGCCCGCGATACGCGGGACGTTGTCGCCACCGGAGAAGTCCGGCTTGTGGCAGGAGCTGCAGCGAAACTGCTGCGCGAGCGCCTTGGCGTGGTCCATGCGCGCCGGCTCGCCGGCATCCTCCGGCGGCACCGGTTTTGGCAGGCTCGCAATGTAGTCGGAGAAGGCGCGCAGATCGTCATCGGTGAGCGCCTTGGCCATCTCGTTCATCGGCTCGAAGACGCGCAGCTTCTCGCGAAACATGAAGAGCTGGATCAGCGCGTAGGGCGCCTGCTGGCCGCCGAGCGAGGGCGTGAACTCGATCTGCGACTGTCCCTTTTCGCCGTGACAGGCAAGACAGGGCGCCGCACGTTCGGCGATGGTTTCGGCGCTCGCGCATGATGCGACGAAGGTGAGCACAAGGCCGGCGATTGCTGCTTGCTTACGCATTTACGCTGCCCAGTTGCTCGGCTGCTGTAGGGTGGGCAAAGGCGCGTCTTCGCGCCGTGCCCACCGTTTCCCTCACCGCGCCTCCCCCGAAGAGGTGGGCACGCTTCGCTTTGCCCACCCTACCAGTCCGCACTCGAAAGACGCTACTTCGTCGCCACCTTGTCCTTGTCGTAGCTGACGCGGTAGACGGCGCCGTTCCAGTCGTCGGACACCAGCAGCGAACCGTCCTTCATCAGCATCACGTCGACCGGACGGCCGACATATTTGTTGTCCTCCAAAAACCCGGTCATGAACGGCTCGACCGATTTCACCGTGCCATCCTCGTTCAGTTTCACCGCGGCAACGTCGCCGCCGAACTTGTTGGTCCTGTTCCACGAGCCGTGCCGCGCGACGAAGATCACGTTCTTGTACTCGGGTGGGAACATGCTGCCCGTGTAGAAGCGCATGCCGAGCGCGGCGGCGTGCGGTCCCATCAGGCCGACCGGCGCCGTGAACTCGCTGCAGGAATGGCCCCAGCCGAATTCCGGATCGGGAATGTTGCCCTGGTAGCAATAGGGTGCTCCAAAGTCCTCGCCGACCCTGGTGACGCGGTTGAGCTCGTCGTTCGGAATGTCCTCGGACAGCCAGTCGCGGCCATTGTCCGTGAAGTAGAGCTGCTTGGTGTCGGGATTCCAGTCGAAACCGACCGTGTTGCGGACGCCGAGCGCGACCACCTCGGCGCCGGAGCCGTCGAGGTTGATGCGGCGGATCTGGCCGTGCGCATCATCGTGCAACACGTTGTTGCCGGGCTGGCCGACCGGCACATAGAGCTTGTTGTCCGGGCCGACCGCGATGAACTTCCAGCCGTGGGCCTCGTCCTTGGGCAGATTGTCATAGATGACAGTGGGTTTTGGCGGATTGTCGAGCACGTCCTCGACGTTCTCGATCTTCGAGATCTTCGACAGCTCCGCGATATAGAGCGTGCCGTCGTGAACGGCGACGCCGTTCGGGCGGTAGAGACCGGAGGCGAGCACCCTGACCGCGCGCTGGCCGTCCTTGCTGGTGATCGCATAGACCCTGTCGACCAGCCGCGATCCGACGAACACTGTACCCTTGTCGCCCAGCGCCAGCGAGCGCGCATTGGCCATGCCCGAGGCATAGACCTCGATGCTGAAGCCGGGTGGCAGCTTGAGTTTTGCGGTGGGCAGCTTGTCGGCGGCAGCCGGCAGCGGCGGTGGCGCGACCGGCGCCAGTTTTGCGGCGGCCTCGCTGTCCGGGCGCCCGATCAAGGGCGAGCCGGGCGGCAGCGGCTGCGCATTGGCCTGTTGCTGCGCGAGTGCGCCAACAGGCATTCCAACCATCAAGGCACAAGAAAATGCGCCGGCGAGCCACAGGCTGCGCGGGCCCGCAAGACAGGTCATCATCGATTCCTCCCCAGGATACGGCGGTTGTACTGTCCTCGCGCCGACATGAGCCGTCAGCGCGGGATCGCCGTGCAACCTCTAGTCTTCGAACTTTTCGGGGAGTTGTGCAAGCGGTCGTCTTCGCCCGCAGGTCGGCTCAGTGCCGTGTGACCGGCTGGTCCCGCGCGGCCACGATCGCCTCCATGAACGGAAACAGCAGCACGATCTCGCCGCGGGCGTCGGTGACCTCGATCACCGTCGATAGCAGCGCCGCGTTGCCCCCCTCCGTCCGCAGCAGCTCGAGAATCATGGCGCGCGCCACTTCCCATGCGCGATCGGGATTGCGCAGTTCTTCACCTTCGGGGTCGGCGATCAGCTCGTTGCCAACCCGCGTATGGAAATAATATCTCGGCATCAACCATCCAGTGGATTTGGATGCGGCGAATTGGAAGCCCAGGTCATTTCACAAATGCTTTATTCGTGATTTTGCCGCCAGCCCTGTGTCCCCGTCGCATCACAACACTCATTGTCCCAGCCCCAGGTCAGTCCCACCTCGCCATCAACCCCATTGATCCCCGTTATTTTGACGCCCTGTCGGCGGCTTCGCGTCCAAAACCGACTTTCGCGTCGCAACAAATTACTTCAAATTTTGGCTCAAAAAAAAGGTCGCCGAACTTTTCTTTCCGCAGTAACTTATGGGTCACAGTGGACGGAAACACCTTCAGAAGGAGAGCCTCAATGGCCTGGAAAGCCCCCAAAATCGTCGAAGTGCCCTGCGGCATGGAAATCAACATGTATGCCTGCGCGGCCCGCAAGTAAGCGAGCCACGCCAACCTTCGCATGAGACCGACCTCCGGACCTGACGCGTCCTCCAAGGACGCGGCGGGGCTGGAGGTCATGTCATAAGATCATCTGGTGTTTGGGATTCCAGGAGACGGGTCATGCTGCGCATCGTCGTCCTGGGCGCTGCGGCCGGCGGCGGCGTCCCGCAGTGGAATTGTGGATGCCAGGTGTGCCGGGCCGCGCGAAACGGACATCCGGAGCTGAGGAGCACGCAAGCCTCGATCGCGTTCAGTGCTGACGGCGAAAACTGGTTCCTGGTCAACGCCTCGCCCGATCTGCGCCAGCAGCTCACCGTAACGCCGCAGCTTCATCCCAAACCCGGCGCGCTGCGCCACAGCCCGATCGCGGGCGTGATCCTGACGAATGGCGAGATCGACGCGGTCACCGGGCTCTTGTCAATGCGCGAAGGCTCGCCATTTGCAATCTATGCGCATGCAAAGGTGCTGGCGATCCTCAAGAGCAACAGCATCTTTGATGTCCTGAATGAGAAGACGGTGCGGCGCGAGGCGATCGACGTCGGCAAGCCGTTCGAGCCAAAGCTCGCCGACGGCTCGCCCTCAGGGCTCGAAATCGAGCCATTTGCGGTGGCCGGCACCAGCGCCTGGTACCTGCGCGGCAAGACGCATCCGGGCGGGGCGGATGGAACCGGCGATACGCTGGGCCTCAAGGTCAGCGAGAAGGCGAGCGGGAAGCACTTCTACTTTCTGGCGGCTTGTGCCGCGGTCGGCGACGACATCAAATCCCGCCTTGCCGGCGCGCCGCTGGTGTTCTTCGATGGCACGGTGTGGCGCGACGACGAGATGATCGCGCAGGGCCTGTCGCAGAAGACCGGCAAGGCGATGGGCCATATCGCGATGTCCGGCGACGACGGCGCAATCGCGCAGCTCGCCGGCGTCGCGATCGACAAAAAAGTGTTTCTGCATATCAACAACTCGAATCCGGCGCTGCTGGCCGCCTCGCCCGAACGCAAAATGGCCGAACATGCGGGCTGGCAAATCCCGGCCGACGGAACGGAGATCGTGCTGTGAACGTGATGCCCTTGAATACGATGACCGCGCTTTCGATCGGCAGGGGCGTGGCTTTGGGCAGCGCCGAGGAGCTGGAAGCGGCGCTGCGGCACATCGGTGCGACGCGCTATCACAGCCTGCATCCGTTCCACCGGCTGCTGCATGGCGGCAAGCTGAACAAAGGCCAGGTGCAGGCCTGGGCGCTGAACCGCTACTATTACCAGGGCACCATCCCGATCAAGGACGCGGTGGTGATCTCGCGTTTCCGCGACCGCGCCACGCGCGTGGAATGGCGCCACCGCATCGAGGATCATGACGGCGAGGTCGGCAGCGAAGGCGGCATCGAGCGCTGGCTGAAACTGACCGAAGGGCTCGGGCTCGACACCGCCTATGTGGAATCGACCGAAGGCATCTTGCCGGCGACCCGCTTCGCAGTGGAAGCCTATGTGCATTTCTGCAGGGAGAAGAGTCCGCTGGAGGCGATCGCCTCCTCGCTGACAGAACTGTTCGCGCCGAACCTGCACGAAGAGCGCATCTCGGGGATGCTGCAGCATTACGATTTCGTCAATCCGGACATCATGAGCTATTTCAAGCGCCGCCTCGCGCAGGCGCCGCGCGACGCCAACTTTGCGCTCGACTATGTCAAGGCGCATGCCACCACCCCGGAGCAGCGCGCGCTGGTCTGCAATGCGCTGATCTTCAAGACCAACGTGCTGTGGGTGCAGCTCGACGCGCTGTATCACGCCTATGTCGATGGCCACATTCCGCCGGGCGCCTTCGTGCCCGCGTCGAGCTGAGCGAGGAAGCGATGGCAGGGCCGCGTCACATCCAAGTCAGCGAGGCGAGCCGCCCGGTGCTGCCGCGCCATACAAAACTGAAATTCGACGAGACGCGGAAAGTCTGGGTTATCCTCGCGCCCGAGCGGGTGCTGGCGCCGGATGAGATCGCGGTCGAGGTGCTGCAGCTCTGCGACGGCGTGCGCGATGTCGGCGCCATTGCCGACGCGCTCGCCGCAAAATATGCCGCGCCGCGCGACACCATCCTGGTCGACGTGATCGGCATGCTGCAGGACCTGGCCGACAAGGGATTTTTGACCGAAGCACGCGAGAAGGCGTCATGAGCGAGGTCACCAGCGAGGCGGCCGAGGCCGCCACAAGGCACGACGCGAGCGACGGGCTCGCGGTGCTGGAAAACCGCGCCTCGACCGCGGAAACCTTTGGCATCCCGCTGGCGGTGCTCGCCGAGCTCACGCATCGCTGCCCCCTGCAATGCCCCTATTGCTCCAACCCGCTCGAGCTCGACCGCGCAGGCCAGGAGCTAACGACCGAGGAATGGAAGAAGGTTCTTTCCGAGCTCGCCGAGATCGGCGTGCTGCAGATCCATTTCTCCGGCGGCGAGCCGACTGCGCGCAAGGATCTGGTCGAGCTGGTGCAGCACGCAACCGATGTTGGGCTCTACTCCAATCTCATCACCTCGGCCGTGCTGCTGTCGCGCGACAAGCTCGCCGCGCTGGCGAACGCGGGCCTGTGTCATGTGCAGATCAGTTTCCAGGGCTC
Source organism: Bradyrhizobium sp. (assembly GCF_019244115.1). Lineage (GTDB taxonomy): Bacteria > Pseudomonadota > Alphaproteobacteria > Rhizobiales > Xanthobacteraceae > Bradyrhizobium. The sequence goes on along the minus strand of NZ_JAFATE010000131.1, from coordinate 682 downwards.
GGACCATGCGATTGCCGACCGCGTCGCCGGCTTTAAGGACGCGCATGCCAAGAAGCTCGAAGTCGCGAAATGGACCAGGGAGCTCGACCTGCCGCTGACGGTGAACGCCGTCATGCATCGGCAGAATCTGCATCAGCTTCCCGACATCATCCAGATGGCGGTCGATCTCGACGCCGACCGGCTCGAGGTCGCCAATGTGCAGTATTATGGCTGGGCGCTGAAGAATCGCGCCGCGCTGATGCCGACCCTCGAACAGCTCGAGGAGACCGACCGTCTCGTCGCCGAGGCGCGCGAGCGGCTGAAAGGCACGCTGACCATCGACTATGTCGTGCCCGACTATTACGCGCTGCGGCCGAAGAAATGCATGGGCGGCTGGGGCCGGCAGTTCTTCAACATCTCGCCCGCCGGCAAGGTGCTGCCTTGCCATGCCGCGGAGAGCATCACCGGCCTCGCATTCGAATCCGTGCGCTCGAACCATTCGATCGCCTGGATCTGGCAGAACTCGCAAGCCTTCAACCGCTATCGCGGCACGAGCTGGATGAAGGAGCCCTGCAAGTCCTGCGAATTCCGCGAGATCGATTTCGGCGGCTGCCGCTGCCAGGCCTTTGCGCTGACCGGCGATGCCGCCAACACCGATCCGGCCTGCGCGCTGTCGCCGCTGCACGAGACCATCTTCAAGCAG
>NZ_JAFATE010000025.1 GCF_019244115.1 Bradyrhizobium sp. | reverse complement strand
ACCTCCGTGTGCAGCCGCGCCTCGTCATACATCGCCGACAACAGCCCGATCGTGACCACGACAAAGGTCTGGTATTGCGGCGACCACAGCGGCACTGCGAGCCCGTTGATATGCGGGCTCCACAGCCCGCAGGCCACCACATAACCGCGTTCGCGCAGATGCACCCGGTTGTCTTCGAGGCGTGGCCGCAGCAGTTTTGCCGCGCTGGGAATTTCGCGCTCCATTTCGGAAAGCAGGGCGTCGCCGACTTCGCGGGAGAGCGCCGCGGTGTAGGCGTGGCCGGCGGCGGTGCTCGCCATCGCGATGCGGCTGCCGGTCGCCTCGTGCAGGCCGAGCGCGTTCGCAGCGCGGCCATATTCGAGATAGACGAGATGGAAACGGTCGGGGATGACGAAGCCGACCGTGCCGGGGAGCTGCTCAGCGACATCCTGCAGGCGCTGCCGGATCAGGTTGCGCAGCTGCAGGCCGCGCATCATCGAGGTGCTCATCGCCACCGCACTCGGACCAATGCGGTATTTCTGGTCCCGCGGCAGATAGACCAGTTGGCCCATCCGCGTCAGCGTGTGGGTCAGCCGCGAGACCGTCGAGCGCGGCAGCCCGCAGCGATTGGAGATTTCGAGATTGCCGAGCCGCGCCTCGTGGCCCTCAAAGCATCTGAGCACGTCGAAGGCGCGCGAAACTACCTGAATGACGTCACCCTCGCCTGCGAGATCGCCGGCAAGCATGTTGGCCCTGCTCAGCCGTTCCGAGCGTCTTCCCATCGCGCTCCCCTGTTAATTTCGCTGTGCGGAAATAAATTCCACTTGATGTCCAGGCTACCTCAGGCATTGTGCCGCCACAACAAAAAGCCGCCTTCATGCGGCGATGGGAAGCGGAATGCCGGACTTCAAGGTTGTGACGGAGGTGGCCGGCCGGATTTGCGCGCTGCCGGTCGAGGTCGGGGGACATGTCGGCGATGGCGACGACATTGCGTTCGTCGAAGCCATGAAGATGGAAATTCCGGTGACCTCTCCCGCCGCGGGCAAGCTGACATCGATTTTGGTCAAGATCGACGAGATGGTCGCCGAGGGCCAGGTGCTGGCGATCGTCGCAACCTGATATCCTGCCGCTTTTCGCGGCAACGACACGCGCTGTTGTCGCGTGGCCTGGTGGGCTGGCTTCGTGCTACATCGCGCGCTGCCCTCTGGCAGGAAGCAGATATGGACGTCAAGCACACGGTCCTAAACCCGAACCGCTGGGCCGCTACCGAGCCGCCGCTGCTGCGCTTTCTGGCCAACTGCCACGCCGAGTTTTCCGCGGAAATATCCGGCGCAGTCGCCAATTATATCCCCGAGCTCGGCAAGGCTGATCCCGATCATTTCGGCATCAGCCTCGCGACCCTGGACGGGCATGTCTACGAGGTTGGCGACACAAAAGTCTCCTTTACCATCCAGTCGATGTCGAAACCGTTCGTGTTCGCACTGGCGCTCGATACGCTCGGCGCGGCCGAGGTGGAGAGCGCGATCGGCGTCGAACCCTCCGGCGATCCCTTCAACTCGATCCGGCTGAACGCCAAAAACCATCCCTTCAATCCGATGGTCAATGCCGGCGCCATCGCCTGTTCCGGCCTGATCCGGCAGGCCAAGGGAGGCGGCGCATTCGACAGCATCCGCCAGGCGCTCGGCCGCTTTGCAGGACGCGAACTCGAAATGGACGAGGCGGTGTTCGCCTCGGAAAGCGCGACCGGCGACCGTAACCGCGCCATCGCCTATCTCTTGCGCAACTCCGACGTCATCAAGGACGACGTCAGCGCGGTGCTGGACATCTATTTCCGGCAATGCTCGGTGCTGGTGACGGCACGCGACATCGCGGTCATGGCGGCAACCCTCGCCAATCGCGGCGTCAATCCGGTGAGCGGCGAGCAGGTGATGTCGCCTTACGCGATCTCGCGCACGCTCTCCGTGATGACCTCGTCCGGCATGTACGACTTTGCCGGAGAGTGGATCTATCGCGTCGGCATCCCCGCCAAGAGCGGTGTCGGCGGCGGCATTTTGGCCGCCCTGCCTGCACGCCTCGGGCTCGGCAGCTATTCGCCGCGGCTCGACAAGCACGGCAACAGCGTGCGCGGCATCAAGGTCTGCGAGGCGCTGTCCTCGCATTACGACCTGCACATGCTCAACCGCAGCGACGATGCGCGCACTTCGATCATCGCCGACTACACCATCGGCAAGAATCCATCGCGGCGCAGCCGCCGGCCGCATGAGCAGGAAATCCTGGCCACGCATCACCAGGAGGTTCGCGTCATCGAGCTGGTCGGCACGCTCTCCTTCTCCAATGTCGACTATGTCTCGCGCCAGCTCGCGACCAAACCGCGTTCGCAATTCGTGATCTTCGACCTGCGCCGCGTCACCGCCGTCACCCGCGCCGGCGCCCGGATGATCGCGGAAGAGTTTCGCGAGCTCGCCAATTTCCACGTCACCGTCATCCTGTCCGGCATCAAGCGTT
>NZ_JAFATE010000909.1 GCF_019244115.1 Bradyrhizobium sp. | reverse complement strand
GAGCATCGACCTGCTCGCCGCTTCCGATGAGGTCGACGCCATTCTCGTGGTGCTGTCGCTGTCGAGCGATGTGCGGATGCCGTTCAAGGAGATCGAGCTGAAGCCGCTGATCGCGGCGCAGAAGAAGCCCGTCCTGTTCTATTCCTATACGCTGCCCTCCGATTTCGCGCGCCGGACGCTCGCCAGATCCAATGTGGTCGTGTTGTCGGGGCTGACTCATGCCGCGGTCGCATTGCGCCAGCTCGTGCGCTGCGCCCGGTTCGAGCTTGCGGCGGCGGCCGACGAAACGCTGCTGCCGCCGCGCGATCTGTCGGCATATCTCGATGCGCCGGCGCTGTCGGAACATGACAGCAAGACGTTTTTGCGCGCGGCTGGCATCGCCGTGCCGGCGGAGGTTCTGGCGACCGAAAAGGACGGGCTCGACGCGGCGGTTGCCCGCGTTGGTCTTCCGCTTGCGATGAAGATCCAGTCGCCGGACCTTGCTCACAAGAGCGAGGTCGGCGGCGTGCGGCTCAACATCACCAGCAAGGGCGAGGCGTTCATGGCCTGGCAGGCGCTATTAGATAATAGGCGCCGGCATCGGCCGGACGCGGCCATTCAGGGCGTGCTGCTCGCGCCAATGGCGAAAAAGGGCGTCGAGATCATCGTCGGCACACTGCGCGATGCGACGTTTGGCCCGATGGTGATGGTAGGTTTTGGCGGCGTCACGACGGAACTGTTTCGCGATGTGGTGTATCGCCCCGCGCCGGTCTGCGCCGACGAGGCTGTCGCAATGCTTGACGAGCTGAAGGCAGCGCCGCTGTTGCGGGGTTTTCGCGGCGCGCCAAAAGCCGATGTCGCGGCATTGGCGCGGCTGATCGCACAATTGTCGTTGCTCGCCGCGCGATTGCGCGACGAGGTCTCGGAAATCGAGCTCAACCCGGTGCTGGTGCACCCGGAAGGGCAGGGCGTCACCATCGTCGACGCGCTGGTGGTCAGGAAATCGTAAGGTGCGCAAAGGCGCTCCCGCGCCGTGCCGACCATGTACTGACGACGTCACGCAGACTGGTAGGCAGGCTTCGCTTTCTCCCCCACATTGTCTCACCGCCCCCTGAAATTTGCGCTGCGGCGTTCGGCGGTGGCTTTCACGCCCTCCTTGAAATCCTCTGTGGCGCGCAATTTCGTCTGCTCGACGAGCTCGTGATTGGTCGCGGCCAGCACGCGCTCGGCAAGGCCGGCGCGCATCGTGGCTCGCGTTGACACCAGCCCGAGCGGCGAGCATTCCGCGATCTCCCGCGCGAGCTTCATCGCCGCATCCCGCACCTGGTCTTGCGGCACCAATTCGTTAGCGAGCCCGCAGCGATAGGCCTCCTCGCCGGTGACGCGGCGGCTGGTATAAAACATCAGTTCGGCATTGTTCTTGCCGATCAGCTCGGGCAGCGTCGCCGTGAGTCCAAAGCCCGGATGAAAGCCGAGCTTGGTGAAATTGGCCGAGAAGCGCGCTTCCGGGCAGGTAACGCGAAAATCCGCCGAGACCGCCAGGCCCAGCCCGCCGCCGATCGCGGCGCCATGGACGGCCGCGACGATCGGCTTCTTGTTGCGGAAGATGCGCACGGCCTGCACATAGAGATGGTTGATCGGCAGGTTCGCGGCCGGATCGTCCTTGGCGCGGGCCTCCTGCTCCTGGCGCGCCGGATCCGAGAAGTTTGCGCCGGCGCAGAACGCCTTGCCCTGCGCCGCAAGCACCGAGGCGCGGATCTCGATGTCGCGGTCGAATTCGTCCAGCGCATCCGCGATCTGGTTGATCAGCGAAACGTCGAAGAAATTCAGCGGCGGCCGTCTGATCTCGATGAGGCCGACATGGTCATGTGTCTCGACGCCGATATCCGTGAACGTGGTCATAAGCTGTCCTCGCTGATTACCGCAATCCGAGCCCACGGGCGATGATGCCGCGCAGCACCTCCGTTGTGCCGCCCTGGATGGTCAGTTTTGGTGCAGTCTTGATCGCAAACGCAAGCTGGGCTTCCAGCGTCTCGCGGTTTCCCGCATCCTCCTCGACGAAGGCGGCGAGCTCGCGCACCCGATGCGGCAATTGCTGCTCCCACACGGTGCCGATGTCCTTGACGATGGATGCCTCCACCACCGGTTCCTTGCCGGCCTGCAGCATGCCGGCGACCGACACCGACATGCGCCGCATCGTGTGCAACTGGGCCACCAGCCGGCCGATGCCCTCGGCGCTGCGGGTATCCGGCTTGTCGCCGACCGCGCGCACGAGCTCGGTGAGCACGTAATAGGTTTCGAGGAACCGCTCCGGCCCTGAGCGCTCATACGCGAGCTCGGATGTGGCCTGTTTCCAGGCGCCGTCGATCTCCCCTAACACATGGTCGTCGGGAATGAAGTGATCCGTGAACACCACCTCGTTGAACTCGAACTGGCCGGTGATCTGCTCGATCGGATTCACCTTGATGCCGGGCTGCTTCATCTTGACCAAAAACTGGGTCAGGCCGTGGCGGCGGTTCTCCTTGGTCGGCTGCGAGGTGCGGAAAATCGCGATCATGTAGTCGGCGATATGCGCCGAGGACGTCCAGATCTTGGTGCCGTTGATCAGGTAACCGCCATCAGTTTTGGTGGCGCGGGTCTTTGCCGCGAACAGATCGGAGCCGGAGTTCGGCTCGCTCATGCCGATCGAGAAGCATAATTCACCGCGGCAGATGCGCGGCAGGATGTCCATCTTGACGTGCTCAGGCGCGTATTTCAGCAGTATCGGGCCGCTCTGCCGGTCGGCGACGAAGAAGCGGCGCGTCGGCGCGTTGGCGACCCGCATCTCCTCGGTCACCACATAGCGTTCCAGGAACGAACGCTCGTGGCCGCCATATTTTTTTGGCCAAGTCATGCCGATCCAGCCGCGCTCGCCGACCCTGCGACAGAACGCCGGCACGTCGATATCCTCGCGGTTCGGCTTGAATGGGTTGAAGGTGCCGCCCGCGATTTCCTCGGCGAGGAAGGCGCGCACTTCCTTGCGCAGTTGCTCGCATTCGCCCGGCAGGCGGATCGGATCGAAACGAAGGGCAGCGGTCATGGACGATCTCGATGGTGTTGCATGCTTCTACCGGGAGGCGACCAGCGGCCACAATTCGTCGGCGCCTCGCGCGACGATGCGGTTGCCGAGTTCGACGGCCCAAAAGCTCTCCGAGCCGAAATCGTCGCGCCAGGCAAGCGCGCGGAGCGAATAGCGATGCAGGATGTGCTCGATGGTGAAACCGATCGCGCCATGCACCTGATGCGCGATCGCGCCACCTTTTTCGGCTGCCTCCGCGCAGCGGATTTTTGCCGATACCGCCTCGAGGAAAACGGCGTCGTCGAACGCGCTCGCGCTGGCAATCGCGTCGGCTGCCGAGGTGGCCGCGGCCAATGCAGCGGCGGATTCGCCGGCGAGTTTTGCGAGATTGTGCTGCACCGCCTGGAATTTGGAAATCTTCTTCTCGAAGGCGACGCGCTCGTTGGAATATTTCACGGAGATGTCCAGCATCGATTCCAGCGCGCCGGCGATCTGCAGTGAGCGCACCACACCGCCCATCAGCATCAGCGTGGTCTGGTCGAAACCCGCAGGCGCAGGTTTGCTGATTTTGGGCGCCACGTTATCGAAGATCACGGTGTCGCTGTGGTCGCCGCCGAGATTGAGCCCACTCTCGATGCGAAGCTCCGCCGCATCCACCAGCGCGATCGAGATGCCGCCGACGCCATGCGCCAGCACCGCAACATGCTTGGCGGCTTTAGCAAACGGCACGCCCCGTGCGCGGCCCGACAGCATGCCGTCGGGATTTTGTGTGATGCGGTCCTTGGGGCCTGCCGGCGCAACCGTCATCTCGCCGCCGGGAGACGCGATGTTCGCTTGGGCCAGCAGCCAGCCGGCCAGCATGGTCTCCGCCAGCGGCACGGCAAGCGCAAAGCGGCCGGCGGCGCCGAGCACGGCAAAGCCGTCGGCGAGGCTTGCGCCCGCGCCGCCGAGTTCCTCGCTTACCCAGGCGAGCGGCAGCCCGGCGTCAGTGAGCGCCTGCCACAGCGGGGCCGTCCACGCGCCCGTCTTGTCGTGATTGATCTCTTGCGCGTCGGCGAGATCCGCAAAGATCTTTTCGGCTGTCTCGATGACGATATTCTCACTCTCCGCCACGGCGCTCCTCGTCTCGTCAGCGCGTCCGGCCGGCTTGTTCATTCGTGAGGCGGGCGCGATCTTGTTCTTGGCAATGCATGATGGGGAAAAGCGCATCCCCTGACAAGCGTCGCGCCCGGCATGGCGGCATGCGGCCTGTCGCGGCCAATTCCGCAGTGCGAAGTATGGATTTCCGCGCGGCGACGTTTTCCAGAAATCTGCAGTGATCCGCCCGCCCGATGTGGTAATTGATCGCGGGTTCGAAACAGGTGAGGAAACGGTGATGTCGAAGGATGGTTTGTGCGCGATCGTAACCGGCTCGGCATCGGGTCTTGGCGCGGCGACGGCCGCGATCCTGGCCAAGAGCGGCGGGCGCATCGTCGTGAACTACGCGTCGAGCAAGACCGAGGCCGAGCAAACCGCGGACCTCTGCCGCGAGGCCGGCGCCGAGGTCGTCGTGGTGCAGGGCGACGTCGCGCGCGACGAGGACTGCAAGAGGATCGTCGCAGCCGCCGCGCCCTGGGGACGGCTGGACGTGCTGGTCAACAATGCCGGGACCACCAAGCACGTCGCTCATGCCGATCTCGACGGGTTGTCGGCGGAGGATTTCCAGCGCATCTACGCCGTCAATGCCATCGGCCCCTTCCAGATGATCCGGGCCGCGCGCGCCCTCCTGGAAGAAAGCGCCAACGCATCAGGCCGCGCGGCGGCGGTGGTCAACGTGTCGTCGATTGCGGGAATTTCCGGCAACGGCTCCTCGGTGGCGTATGCCGCGAGCAAGGGCGCGCTCAACACCATGACCTTGTCGTTGGCGCGTGCGCTGGCGCCAAAAATCCGCGTGAACACGATCTGCCCGGGCTATATCGATACCGGCTGGTTCACCAAGGGCCGCGGCGAGGCCGGCGCCAAACAAGTCCGCGACGCCGTCGTGGCGCGGGTGCCGCTCAAGATCGCCTCGTCGGCGGACAATATTGCGCAGCTGGTCTGCTTCCTGGCTTCGCCGGCGTCAGGGAGCATGACCGGCGAATGCGTACGCATGGATGCGGGCATGCATCTGAGCCAGTGATTGACGATAATGCGCTCGGAATGACGGCGACCGTACCAGTCACCGGTTGTAGTCGCGCAGCATTCCGCTAGCCACCAGTCGGCTCCAGATGAACAGCACCACAACCGCGCCGATGGTGGCGGTGATGAAGCCCGCGCCCTGATCGGGCCCATAGTGCCCGACCGCCTGACCGACCAGGGTTGCGAGGAACGCGCCGGCAATGCCTAGGATCGTGGTCAGGATGAAACCGGTCGGATTGTTGGGCCCCGGCGAGATCAGGCGGGCGAGAATGCCCGCGATGAAGCCGACGATGATGACCCAGATAATGCCGCCCATGTTCGTCCTCCTTCGAAATAGCACCTTTGAGAAAGCGCGACCTCAGAGCCGGCCCGCGAGTTCGTTCTCGGTCGGCAGCCGGCCGTTCGGTGTCAGGTGATCGACAGCCTGCGGCAGATACTGGCTGAGACCCTGCAGCAACTGGTCGCGCGACATTCCGCTTTGCGACGCGATCTGATCGAGCTGGTCAGCGCCGAGCGCTTTTGACAGATCATCGGGCGACACCGGCTTGTTCGCGCCGCTGCCGACCCACGAGTTGGCGGCGTCGCCGAGCCCGCCCTGCTGCAACTGTTTCATGAGGTCGCCGAGGCCGCCGGTGAGCGCGCCGCCCGCCGCGCCGCCAGCGAGCAGGCCGCCAAGGCCGCCGGCAAGGATATTGCCGAGCCCGCCGCCTGGGCTTGCGGGGGCGGGCGCCGGTGCCGGTGCGGCTTGCGTGCCGGACTGGCTGCCGCTGAAATGCTTGACCGCCTTCCACGCCAGCAGGGCAAGGATCGCCATGGTCATCGGCGACATGCCGCCGTTGGACTGCGTCGAGGGATGGCTGGGGCCGTGCGGGCCGTTCTGCATGCCGTTGAGGACGTCGAGTAAGCCCATCGCTATCTCCCAATGTCAGCCCCCGAAAAACACCGGAAACATATTGGCCGCCCATGTCGGTTACAAGGCGCGGTCGGCGGAGACGGCATGCCATTTGACGCCGTCCGTCTTGCAACCGCGACGATGTGGCGCGACGTTCCGACTTCAGCGAGAGACGATCAGGGGAGTGTCGGGATGAAACCCATTGCGATGGTTCTGGTTGCCCTGGCGTGCGGTGCCGCGCTGTCGCGGGCCGACGCCGCTCCGCCGACGGTGACGCCTTCGCCCGGCTATGATGCACGGCTAAAGGAGGAGCGCGCGGCGCGATCCGCGCAGCCGCGATACGAGGGCTTGCCGCAAGCCGCGGTCCGCCTGCATTCGCAGCGGATCCGCCATCATCGGCACACGCGCTGACACGAGCTATGCCGGAATGATCGCGCCGGGTCGCCGGTCGATCGCGATCTCGCGCTAACGCAAGGTTCGGGTCGGTGTTGGCGGACCGGCGGTGCCTTCGTTGGGCCGGTTCGAGGTCAGGTTGAACCACTTGGTCAGCTTGCTGAGCCCTTCGGAAAAGCGCGTCCCGTCGAAAAACGAGTAGGGACATTGCAGATTCTTGTCGTGATACTTGAGCTGGCAGGCGGCGGCGAGCGCCGCGGCCATCTGCGCCTTGGTCGGCCGGGGTGGCGGCAGCGGGACCCGCTCGACATCGCCGCTCAGCGAGGCCGGCTGAGCCTGCTCCTGATCCTGCTCCTGTTCGAGCTGGATCTGCTGCTGCTGTTGCTGGGCCGCGAAAGCGGCGGCGATGTTCTTGCGCCGCTGCTTCTCGAGGAAGAGGGCATATTGCTCGTCGATATATCTCTGCTCTTCGGCGGTCGGATTGGGGCCGGCAATGTCGAAGGTGCGGTCCTGCATGAAGTCGTAATAGCTGTAGCCGCCGCTCGCCTTGCGCCGCCCTGCGAACTTCGCGTTGCATTCCGCCAGCGCGTCGGTCCGCGCTTCCTTGGCCGTCAGCTTTTCCGCGTTGTCCGCACAGTCCTCGAAGTCGGCGGGGGCGCGCGACCACCACTCCGCCGAGACCCGACCGGGCTGGAGCGCAGCAAAGCCGGCCGTCGCGCAGACAAGGAGCACGGACTTACGCAGAACAATCACAGAAACTTCCCCGCTGAGTCGAGCAAACGATTGCCACGAATTATTACCATTTTACGGCGGTATTTCGGCCCGGTCCTGATGTTTTCCCGAAGCTGCCGCCAGGATTCTTTTTTAGGCCGTCGATCTTAATTTGTCGCGTGCCGAACTGCATCACTCGACCGCAATTTGCCCAGGCGAATCGCGCGTCGGGTATCATCCTGCCGTCGCGCGTCGGTTGCAAGTCCTTCACTGCCGAACGCTCCATTCGCCTTGTTTTCACAAGGTGATTGACATCGTCATCCTTTGCCTTGCTCCACTGATACAACCCTCGAACGCAATCGTCGCTGCAATCCGATCCAACCGATCGGAACCCGCAAGGTGCTCGTCGCGGGTCTTGGCGAAGGCGGCTTCGCGCATCCAGGCTCGGCGCCAGCCTTGACGAAAAAAGCCAGCTCCAGCTTTCCCGCTCGCCCTTATATCGCCCGACCATGAACCGCGTGCGAAGCTTTGCCAAGGACTGCTCTCCATAGGAGCCGGCGGGAACAGCCTCACGGCAGATAGAGGTAGCGCAGCAGCGTGCGGCCGACCGCCTCCAGGCTCTCCGCCGAGCATTTGTCGAACGTGTCCTGCGATGTGTTGAAGTAAGGCTCGTACTCGAAATCGATCACCAGAAAGCTCGAGATGCCGGCCTCGTTGAGGGCGGTGTGGTCGTCGCTGATCGGATAGGTGATCTTGCTGCTGAAGGCTTTTGGCGCGATCGCGGCGCCGAGCTCCCAGAACGTCTTCACCTCCGCCGGCGCGGCCTTGACCGAAGACGCCTCGGGCATCAGCAAAATGTCTTTCTTGCAGACCATGTCGAAATCGACGGCCTTGTCCGGTTTTCGGTTCGGATAATAATCGTTCAGATGCTCGACGAAATGCGGCGAGCCGATCGGATGCCAGTCCGGATCGCCGGCGCCGAGCGATTTCGGTCCCTCCTCGCCGTCGAAGAAGATCAGGTCGATCCCGACCGGCGGCTGCGGGGAGGCCGACAGCACCCGCGCGGTCTCGAGCAGCAGGGCGACGCCCGAGGCGGAGTTGTTGGCGCCAGGCATGGCGGCTTGTGGGTTCCTGGCATCGCGATAGGCCCTGATGATGCTGTCGTAATGGGTCGCAACGATCACCCGGCGCGGATTCTCCGGGTTCAGCCGCGCAATGATGTTGAACAGCGCGAGCGGCTTGCTGGTGCCGCGGTAGACGAAGTCCTGGGTCGTCACCGAAGTGAGGCCGGATTTGGCGAGCTCTGCCTTGATGTAGTCGATGGTCCTCTGGTGGCCGGGCATGTCCATGGAGCGCGGCGTAAAACGCAGCTGCGCCTCGATATGGGCCATCGCGCGGCTTCCGTTCCACAGCGAGACGTCGACATCCGCATGCGCGGCGGGCGGCAGCGACAGCACGAGCGCGACGGCCATGGCGAGCGATCGAAAATGCTGGAGCTTCACGGCGGGCCTCATGGCAGTCCCGGTCGGATCAGAATGTTCTCTTGCCGGCCGGCAGAAACAGGATGCCGGCGCAGCAGGCAAGGACGATGGCAAAGACATAGGTGATGGACCGCGAGCCGATGGTCGGGATCAGCGTAAAGGTCGTGAACAGCGTGCCGACCACATTGCCGATGGTTGAGACGCCGTAGACGAGGCCCGACACACGCCCGGCCTCGGCCGCGGTTCGGGTCAGGATCGCGACCGCGATCGGCGAGAAGGTGCCGAGCAGCGACAGCGGCACGAGCAGCAGCGCGGTCGAGGCGAGCAGCGTCGCTGTGGGACCATCGCCCAGACTTTCCAAGATGCCCGACATCACGGGATCGGCCAACAAGGGCACAAAGGCGAGATAGGCGGCCGCGATCAGGATGGCGAGCGCGATGGTGCGGGGGGTACGGAGCCGGTCGTCGAGCGCGCTGGCGCCGAAATAGCCGATCGCCAGTGCGCAGAGCACGGTCGAGATCAGGCTCGCCCAGGTGCCGATGCTGCCGCCGAAATAGGGGAACAGATAGCGGCTGCCCAGCATCTCAAAACCCATCAGCACGCCGCCG
>NZ_JAFATE010000745.1 GCF_019244115.1 Bradyrhizobium sp. | reverse complement strand
AGGGTCCGGCGAGCACGCGCGTGAGATCAAGAATCCTGATGCCTGAGAGCGGCAGGGCCGACATGAATTTCCTCCGGGAAAGTCTGGTCTTATGTGGGGGTCGCAGCGCGACTTATGCGCCGCTCGCCAGCCGATACACCATTTTTGACGCGCGCAGCATTGCGTATGGCTCATGCGGCCATCCGCCCTGGCGACGGACCGCCTAGAACAGCCGCGCGCCGTCCGGCACCTCGTGGTCGGGGTTGAACAGCACCACATGGCCGTGCTTGTCGGGAAAGCCGAGGGTGAGCACCTCCGACATGAACTTGCCGATCTGCCGGGGCGGGAAATTCACCACCGCAGCGACCTGGCGCCCGACGAGGCTGGTGGTCTCGTAATGCTCGGTGATCTGCGCGCTCGACCGCTTTTGGCCAATGGCGGGCCCGAAATCGATCACGAGTTTCAACGCAGGTTTCCGCGCCTCGGGGAACGGCTCCGCCGCCACGATGGTGCCGATCCGGATGTCGACGGCGAGGAACTGGTCAAAACTGATCTGCGGCGCCGCTGGCGCGTCGATGTCGGTGAGCTTGTGCATGGCGCTGGTCTTGCCGGGCTGGAGATGACGATTGGCGCTGGACTTGAGCCAAGAATCGCCGCGTTGGCAACGGCCAAGCTTGCAGGTCGGCTCCCCTCAAATGACCGCGACGGCGATCAGCATGTCACGCGGCCGCGCCGTCTCACGCCGGCATGGCGAAGGAGATCGTCGACCGATCATAGTCGCCCGCTCCCATCTTTCCCGCGGGAAAAATGTTGTGCCGTTCGATCCATTCGAACGACTGCGCGTAGGCCTCGCGCGTATACGGCTCGAACACGATGCGCTCGCCCGGGCCCCAGCGCCGCGTGTCCATCATGGCGTGAAACCGCTGCGGGAATTCGTTCCGGTAGTAGTGCGTGTAGAGCTCGGGCCGCAGGTCGATGTCGCGCTGCGCCTTCTTCAGCGCGCGGAAGTAACGGCGGACGTCTTCTCCGTCAGGCATGCCCTTGATCATCGTTGCGATCATGAAGCTGGTATCGATGATCTTGCGAAAACCGAGCTGCTCGGCGAGGTAATACGGCCCGTTGAACAGCGCGGTCGCCGGGCTCTTGCCGTCCAGCAGCATTTCCAGGCGATGGAACAGCATGCCGTCCTCGAAGGTCAGCTTGATCTGGTCGGGCGCGAGATATTGTTCGAGCGCCTGGATGGTGGAGTAATGGCTGCCGGACTGGAAGCCGACCGCGATCGGCACGTCGGCGAGATCCTCAGGGCTGCGGATCGCCGAGTTCGCCGGCACGAAGATTCCCGACGGCGCCACCGAATAGGCATCCGAATAGAGTTTTGTGTGGCCGCTGGACGCCGCGACGTTGACGGTCCAGTGGCAGGCGCAGCTCAGATTGGCCTCGCGGCCCTTCTCGATGCTCTGGAAGGCGCCTTCATTACTCTTGTTATGATGTGCCCCGCCGGACGACTTGATCAGCTCGCGAAACTCGTAGTCGAGGCCTTCGGCGCGAAAATAGCCCTTCTCTTCCGCGACCCATTCCTGCAGGCGGAAATGCGCTTCGATGATGAACTTGCCCATGACGGACTCCTTGTTGCCGATTGACTTCAAGGTAGCACCGGGGAGAAATACTGCCATTCCATAACTGGAATATATGTCATGGCTGATCCGGCATTCGAGCAATTGAGCCTGAGGGACCTGCGCATCCTGCAGGTGCTGCTGCGCGAGTGCAGCATCACGCGGGCCGCCGAGGTGCTGGAGACGACGCAGCCCCAGATCAGCAAGCGCCTCGCCTATCTCCGCAGCCAGTTCGGCGACCAGTTGCTGGTCCGCAACGGGCACGCGATGCAGCCGACCGCCAAGGGCCTCGAGGTGGCGCCGCAGCTGAAAGGCCTGCTCGACACCGCGGACGGCCTGCAGGCCGACGCACGGGTGTTCGAGCCCGCGACGTCAGATCGCCTGTTCGGCCTGCTCGTGACCGATGTCGGCATGGTGCGTTTCCTGCCGCCGCTGCTCGCCCGCATGGCCGAGACCGCGCCTCGCCTGCGCCTGCGCGCCGTGCCGCTCGGCTCATGGCAGATCGAATCCAAGCTCGAAAGCGGAGAAGCCGATCTCGCGCTCGGCGCGTTCCCGCGGGCGGCATCGCATCTGCGGCGGCAGCAGCTCTACTCTGACGGATATGTCAGCGTCGTTCGCAAGGAGCATCCGCGACTGCGCGAAATACGCTCGCTCCCAGGCTTCAGCACCGGGCGGCATATCCTGACCACGGCGTCCGAGATCGGTCATGCCGCGCACGGTCAGGTGGAGCGCGCGATCTCCGCAAAGATCGCGCCGTCCAACATCCTGCTCCGGGTGCCGAGCTTCCTCGCGGGCGCCATCGTCGCCGCGCAGACCGACGGCATCGCCACGCTGCCCGAAAACCTCGCCGCAAGCGTTGCCGCGCCGCTCGGCCTTGCCGTCTTCAAGACCCCGCTACAGCTGCCGCGCATCGAGATCGCGCAATACTGGCACGAGCGCTTTCACCGCGATGCCGCGCATCGCTGGCTGCGCGCGGTCACCTTTGAGCTGTTCGGCGAACGCCGGCGCCACAAGCAGGCGCTACGCTAACAGCCCGACCTATTCCAGCTCGATGGAGCGGTAGTGGCCGGTCTCGTCGAGCTGGGTGCCCCAGACCTTGTGGACAGCCTGGTGCTCGGACGGGCCAAAATTCACCCGCGGGCCAAGGCCCATCTCGAAGTTGCGCATGTTCTCCAGCTTGTCCACCACGGTTTCGGTGTCCAGTTGCGGACCGGCACGCTTGAGCCCCTCGATCAGGATGTTGGCCGTGAGATAGGCCTCGAGCGAGACGTAGTCCGGGGCCTCGCCCGGAGCGTATTTTGCCAGCGCATTCTTGTAGGCCAGCGCCACCGAGGCATAGCTGTCGACCGCGGGCGTGACCTGGGTACAGATGACGCCGCTCGCGTATTTCGCGCCGAGCAGCATCAGCTCGTCGGCAAGACCGGTGCTGCCGACACCGGAGATCGTGGCATAGATCATGTCGGGATAGAGATCCCTGGTCTTCTCGATGAATTTTGCCGCAGGCCTGAAGGTCGCCACCAGGACGACCGCCTTGAGCGGCACTTTCAGTTTCCGCAGCTGTGCCACCGCGTCGTCGACATTCACGGTGTTACGGCTATAGCTCATCCGAAAGATCTGGCCCGTGACGCCGCCGCGCAGTGCGCGGATCGCCTTGGCCACGCCATCCATGCCCGCGTCGCCATAGGCGTCCTGCTGGGTGAGCACGCCGATCTGCTCCGGACGCAGCCCCCGCACCTTGACCAGATAGCGGACGATCGCATCCGCCTCCTCGGCGTAGCCGGCACGATAGTTGAACACATAGCGATCCGGCGGGTCGTGACGGAGCGAGGGCGCGCCGGTGAACGCACCGAAGTAGAGCGCGTGATGCTCGAGCGCATAGGGGATGGAGACCAGCGCCGTCGGACTGCCGTAATTGTCGACGAAGCCGAACACCTGGTCCTTTTCGTAGAGCTGCTTCATCGCGTTGAGCGTTCGCGTCGGCTCATAGCCGTCATCGGCCGTGACCAGCTTGAGCTGGCGGCCGTCAATCCCGCCGCTGTCATTGATCGCACCGAACGCCGTTTCGATACCGAGCTTGAGCTGGCGGCCCATCTCCTTGGCCGGGCCCGAGAAGGGCGCCGCCATGCCGAAGCGAATCTCGGTGTCGGTCACACCCTGCGCCGTGCTCTGCACGTTGCGCGTCGCCGTCGGTGCGGCGTTGGCGATCCGCGCCGCGAGATTGGCCGGGCTATCCTCCTCGCGAACAGTCGGGGTGGCCGGCGCCTGCGCGGCGGCCGCCGGCGCAATCGGCGTAAATGATGGACTGGCAACAACGGTCGGTGCAGGCGCCGCCGGCCCGGCCGGTGGTGTCGGCGCTGCCGCCGATGCGTCGGCCGCCGCCTGCTCTACACGCGTGTCGCTCGCGACCATGCCGGCCGGGCGGGTCATGAACGTCACGCCGACATAGGCCGAGATCGCCGCGACCGCGACCACGAGCCCGATCACGGCGCCAACGAGCACCGGACTGCGCTCGGGCGGCGGCGGTTGTGGAACCCGCTGCACGAGCCGCGGAAACGGATCGCGCAACGCGCGGTCCTGTTCGTCCTGCCAAGGAGCCTGGCGATATTGGCCCTGCGGTCCGCCAGCGGGATCCCGCGGATCTTCACCGTTATCGTGTGGCTCAGACAAACGTCTCATGGTCGTCCCCCAAGGTACGTTTCGAATCGCGTCTATGAATTTTTCGGGATTACAGTCCGATCGCGCGACGCCAAGCACCTGCGCTTGGCGCGTAAGCAGCTATCGCAAAGGCATCACCCGGCACCTGTGTCCCGCAAGCGCTGTTGGTCATGACGAGCATGAGCCGGGAATGCGGCAGCCATTTGTTCGCGTCGCAAGTACCCACCACGCTGGCGCCCCATTTTCCACATCTGCGCGATACCGTAGCACCTTTTCGCGATTTTCGGCGCAGGCAACGGCAGCTGCAAACGATTTGCATGCGGCTTTCGATGCAGCGTCGCTGAAAAAATTTTCACAGGCGGATCCGATCGGCGCACGGAGCTACCGCTTGACGACCGACAGGAACACGTTGGGATCAAAGTACTGCGACGCCGGCACCGGATTCTCGATCTTGGCGACGCGCACAAAAAAGTCAGTGACCTGCTGCAGCCATTCCGTAATGGTGCCGTTGCTGTAGAGCCGACGCCACACCGCGGTGGGGAACACGCGCATCGCACCGAACTGCTCCTTCAAGTCCCGCTCCGGCACCTGCGTATAATATTTGCTGCGCAGAATGCCGAGCGCGTCATTGGCGCGCGCCAGCATCATGTCGTTGCCCTCGATCCAGGCACGTACGATCCGTTCCAGCATCGGCTTGTTGCTCGCATAATAGGCGTTCGACGCCGCCCAGCCGCCCACGATCGCCGCATTCGGATAGAACGCGCCCGCATCGAGGATCTTCTTGGCCTGAGGCACTTTTTCGCGCACGGCAATGTTGAACGGCACCCAGAGAGCGATCGCAGGATACGATCCGCCGATGAACGCGTTCACCGCATCGGCCATCGGCAAGCTCGCCAGGTCGATGTCGGCTGATGACATCTTGTTTTCGCGCAGCGCGTTGTCGAGGAAGACATGCGCCGTGGTACCTGCGGTCGTGACGACGCGCTTGCCACGAAGATCCGCGAACTGCGTCACGCCCATGTCTTCGCGCACCCAGAGCTGTGCGGTGGCATATTCGATCGAGTTGACCAGAAACATCTTGCCCTGACCGCGTGCCGGAAAATTCGAAATCACGGCGCCCGTCACCAGCATGTCGATGCCGTTCTCGGACATCGCCTTGAACAGTTCCAGGCCCGTCTTGAACTCCTTGAACTCCGGATCGACGCCGTTGCGGCCGAAGGCGCCTAGATGATCGGCGAGCCAGAGCTGGCTGTCGACGGCAAGCGTGTGAAGATAGCCGATGCGGACCTTGGCAGATCTCAACTGCGCCAATGCCGGCGTTGCGAGCGCCGACGCACCGAGAGCCGCACCCGACGTGACTAGGAATTTGCGCCGGTCCATCGCCAACCCTCCTGCCCTCAATCGCCGCTTGACCCTCGAACGACCTCGTCGTCGAACGAAGCGACGTGTCCTCCTCTCGCGGGCGCGGACGATGGGCGCCGGCGGCGAGCGGCCCGCAACATCTCGCCATCGGCCGATCAATGCAACTGAAGTTTGCAAGCAACCGGCAGATGAAATCAACCGAAGCTTGTCTCGGCCGGTTCCTCTCGGTCATACAACCTCAATTTGAAGCGCCTCACCATCGCCAAGCCGCGGCCCCAAAACAGCCACGAACCAAACACAGGGTTGATCGGGGTGTGCTTTCGACCGGCGGCACGCGTGGGTGTGCAGCTTGGTGCTGTCTTCAAACAGGCGCGATCAGGGACGGGAACCATGGTGACTCAACCCACTAAGGCAGCGTTTCCGCATTTCCGGCCCGGCGCGGCGAGATCGGGCATCCCCCGCCGAGCAGTGCACGCGCTCGTCCTCGGTCTTCTGTTTGCGACCATGCTGTTGCTGTCCCGCGCGCCGGGCTACGCGCAGACCACGCGCGCGACGAAAGCTGGGCCGACGCCGCTGGCGGAGGAATGGAAGACCAAAATCAATTCCAACACGGTCGCGATCATCGCCGGCAGTCCGGAAGATACCTATCTCGACATCACGCATGATCTCGCCGTGGTGCTCAACGACGACAATCTGCGCATTCTGCCCATTGTCGGCCAGGGCGGCGCCCAGAACATCCGTGACGTCCTCTATCTCAGGGGCGTCGACATCGGCATCACCACGGCCCAGATGCTGCGCTATTTCGCTTCCACCGGGGAACTCAGCCGCTCCCTCGACCAGCAATTGACCTACATCACCCGCCTGTATCCGGAGGAGATGCACGTCGTCGCCGCGCGCGACATCAAGTCGATCCAGGACCTCAACGGCAAGAAGGTGAACTTTGCCGAAGCCAAATCGAGCACGGAGATCACCGCGCGCGACGTCTTTGGCCTGTTGTCCATCAATGTGGACGAGGTCAACATGAACGAGGCGGATGCGATCGCCGCGATCAAGTCCGGCCAGATCGCGGCCACCGTGATGATTTCCGGCAAGCCCGCCGAGGTCATTTCGCGCATCGGGGCGAACGACAACCTGCACCTGCTGGAGGTCCCCTACACGCCGGCGCTGGAAAACATCTATTCGCGCGGCGAGCTCGAGCCACAGCTCTACCCCAACCTGATCGACGGCGGCAAAAACCTGCAGACCGTCGCGGTCGATGCCGTCATGATCACGATCAACTGGCAGCCGGCGACCGACCGCTATCGCCGCGTGGCCAAGTTCGTGGAAGCCCTGTTCAGCAAGTTCCCCGAGCTGCAAAAATCCCCCAGACATCCGAAATGGCGGGAGGTCGACCTCAGCAAGGACCTGCCCGGCTGGGACCGTTTTCCGGTCGCGCAATATTGGCTGCAGCAGGACAAGTTCGCGGAGTTCGTCGCCAAGCGTCAGGTCGGCGATGCCTCAAATCCCGCCGACAAGCAGCGCCTGTTCAAGGAATTCCTCGAATGGACGCAGAATGAGGCCAAGAAGCGCTGAGGCCTGGCGGCTCACATCTGGTGGCGCTTGGCGGCACAGGTCGGTCCCGCCACGAACGTCGCGTTGACCTTCACCACGTCGGCGCTCTATTGCTGCGGCACGCAAGCTGCTCTCCCGACGGCTTGCTGATTTCGGGAGATCGGCCGATGCCTGGTGCCGCATGGCGGCACCTGCTCCGGACCGCGCTCCAGACATGGTTTGTCCTGTGTCCGCATCAAAGCCACCGCTTGCCCGCTTCGAGCATGTTTCCCTGTCCTTCGAGACGCCCAACGGGGTGCTCAAGGTCCTCGATGACGTGAGTTACGAGATTTCGGAGGGCGAGTTCGTCTCCATCATCGGTCCGTCCGGCTGCGGCAAGACCACGATGATGAACATGCTGGCGGGCTTTCAGAAGCCGACGGCGGGATCGGTGACCTTCGACGGCGCCCCGATCCTGGGACCGGGGCCCGAACGCGGCGTTATATTTCAGGATTACGGCGTGTTTCCCTGGCTGACCGTCAAGGACAACATCGCCTTCGGGCTCAAGCTGAAGGCCAATCACGTCTCGATCAAGGAGCACAACGACATCTGTGCGCATTACCTTGCTCTGATGGGACTTTCGGACTTTGCGAACTCCTATCCAAAACATTTGTCGGGCGGCATGCGCCAGCGGCTCGCGATCGCGCGGGCCTATGCGGTCAAGCCGAAATTCCTGCTGATGGACGAGCCGTTCGGCGCGCTGGACGCCCAGACCCGATTGAACATGCAAAATCTGCTGCTGCAGGTGCTCGGCGCCGAAGGCAAGACCGTGATGCTGATCACCCATTCGGTCGACGAGGCGATCTATCTGTCCTCGCGCATCATCGTCGTGACGGCGCGGCCGGCCCGCATCAAGCGGATCATCGACGTCGCGTTTCCCTATCCGCGCCAGGAGGCGATCCAGGAGCTTGCCGAATTCGGCGAGATCAGGAAGATCGTTCGGGAGCTGGTCATGAGCGAATATCAGGCGCAGCAGGCACAAGGCAGCGTGCGGTTCTCGGAATAGCATCTGACCGCCGCGATCGCGATGGCCAGGGCAGACAGTTTGCCGCCCCGAGATCGTCACCGTTGTTCTACGGTCCCACGGAGCGTTGCAGTACCGGCCAGGACTCGCGCACAAGCTGCAATCGTTTGTCCGCCGTGGAAAACAACCTGCAGTGCGCTCTCATCGCAAAAATTGCATCGCTTTCAACTCACACGCGTCCACACTTTGGACGAAGTTTAAGCATAGACGAGGTCCCCTTGTGGGCGCGCGGCAACTACGTCAATTGGGGCGAGCAAGGTCGGGACGTCGGATCAAGCATCGTGCGATCTGCCGGTGTGGTCTGACACAACCTTGGCAAGTCCGATGGCGCAGCGGCGGCGTTGGAGTGCAGAGCCAAACCTAACTGAAGAAAGTCGTCGGCAGTTGCGTGCGCGCGAAGCGTTGCGGTTTCGCGATCCCGTTCGCTTGCCGTCTCGGAGCCTTGAGTAGAGTGAGGTTTTAGCGTGAGCGACTCGGAGAAGATTCCCGGTCCCGACGATCCTGCCTACTACGCGCCACGCCGATTGCGCGACATTGGTGCCGCCGCCGACAAGAACTGGCGGCTACCGACCCAGCAGGACCGGCCTCCAGCGGCAGCGCAGCAGTTGCCCGCGCATGTCCCCCCTCCGGATTTCACGCTTTCAAGCGATGGTGACCGCCGGTCGCGGGGCCGCTCCGACGCATTCAATGAAGCGCTCGCCAAGGTTTTGCGGGAGCAGCTGGAATCCGAGCAGGCGGGCAGCGGCCTTGCCGAGGTGCGACGATCGTCGTTTCGTGCGCTGGTCTCATTTGCATTCGCGGGTGCGACCGCCGCGCTGGTTGCGCTGACGTGCTTTGCGCTCATCTCACCCGAGCCCGGCCTCGGTGGAAACCGCGTCCTGGCAGCGCTCGGATCCTGGCAGGCGATCAGGTCCTTCGCGCCGCAGCCGGCGCCGCGCAATGTCTCGACGCTGGTCGTCCGCAACCAGAGTGGCCTGGTGGGTGAGCTGTTGGAGCTCGGGGTCAACGTCAACCAGCCAAACCCGGGCGCGACGGTCGCCATCAAGGGCCTGCCCGATGGCACCAAGCTCTCCGACGGGGCGCGGAAGAGCGCCGGCGAATGGCGGGTGCGCGCGGAGGACGCCGCCGATACCAGGGTGATGCCGCCGATGGATTTCGCCGGCGACATGAATCTGTCGGTCGAATTGCGCGATAGCGATGGCGCGGCACAGGTCACGAGCTCGCTGCAGCTGACCTGGAAGCCGGCTGCGCACATGGCCGAGGCGGTCGCCTTGAGCGCGGCCGCCGGGCCTGTGGCTGTCCCGGTCGCATCGGCACCGGCCGTCGCTCTGGCGCCGCCACAGCCTATCGTAGCTCCGGCGCAACCGGCACAAGCGGCTGCTCCGGTCCAAGCACCGACGGTCGTGGCATCCGCTACCCCGACGGTGGAGGCACCGTCACCGTCCCCAACTCCCGCCGAACTGACGGCCATGGAGATCGCCGCCTCGATCCGGCGGGCGCAGGAACTCCTGGCAAGCGGCGACATGAAGGCCGCACGGACGCTGCTGCAGCGCGCGGCCGAGCTCCACGATGCACGTGCGGCGCTCGCGCTGGCCAAGACCTTCGATCCGGCGGTCTCGCGGCAGTCGAGCGTGGCCGACAGGACCGGGCCTGACCCGGTCCAGGCGCGCAACTGGTACCAGAAGGCCAGGGAGTGGGGGTCGCCCGAGGCCCAGCGGCTGCTCGATGCGCTGGCGAGCTATCAACGCTGACCACGCGGCACTTAGGACTTGGCGGACAACACGAGCGCGGCGCCCTTCTCCCCGATCATCAGGCTCGCTGCATTGGTGTTGGCCGAGGTGATCTGCGGCATGACCGAGGCATCGATCACGCGCAGCCCGTCCACCCCGCGAACGCGCAAGTCGGGATCAAGCACGGCGCGGTCGTCGCTTCCCATGCGGCAGGTCCCGACACAATGGAACACGGTGCCGCCGGTCCTGCGGGCGAATTCCCAGAGGCTCGCAGGGCCCGGCGCTTCGGGTCCGGGCGCGACCTCGATGTCCCAGAGGTCACGAAACGATTTTTGGCGAAAGATGTCGCGCAGGATGTTCATGCCGCCGACCAGCGTCTTGCGGTCGATCTCCTCGGCAAAATAATTCGGAGCGATGCGCGGCTGGTCCAGCGGGTCGGTCGAACGGATGGCAAGCGTTCCCCGCGAGCGCGCATGGCACTGCCAGGCCGACGCGGTGAATCCGGAATAGCGATGCAGCGGCTCGCCGGGCTTGTCGACCGAGAGCGGCATGACGTTGAACTGCACGTCGGGCCGTCCGTCCCTCGCATATTGGGTGCAGGCGGCGCCGCCGACCTGCCCGGCCCCGACGGTCAATGGCCCTCGGCCTGCGAAGAGCCATTCCGCGCTCATTTTTGCGAGCTGGTAGGGACTGCGCACCTGGTCGTTGAGCGAGATCGGACGCTTCAGCCGGACGATCAGGCGCGCCTGATAGTGGTCCTGCAGATTGGAACCGACCTCCGGCGCGTCGACGACAACGCCGATGCCAAGACCGTGCAAAAGATCCGCCGGCCCTATTCCGGAGAGCTGCAGCAGTTGCGGCGACTGCAGCGCGCCCGCCGAGAGCACGATTTCACGGTCCGCCTGGGCGCCAAAACGCTGCCCTTGCCTGATCCATTCCACGCCGGTCGCTTTGCGGCCCGAGAACAGCACACGGCTGGCATGAGCACCGGTCATGACGGTCAGGTTGGCCCGCTGCGCGACCGGGCGCAAAAACGCCGACGCCGCGCTGCTGCGCCAGTGCCGGCCGATGCCGAGCTGATAGCGGCCGACGCCATGAGTGGTGGCGCCGTTGAAATCGTCATTGTGCGGCAGTCCGAACTCGACAGCCGCAGCGACCCAGGCGGCCGCGGCCGGATTGTCATTGCGCAGATCCGACACCTCGAACTCGCCCAGGGCGCCGTGATATTGGCTTTCGCCGCCGCGATAACGCTCGTACTTCCGAAAATGCGGCAGCACGTCGCGATAGGACCAGCCCGTGGCGCCCAGGCGCTCCCAATCGTCAAAATCCTCGTGCTGGCCGCGGATGAAGATCAACCCGTTGATCGAAGACGAGCCGCCGAGCACCCGGCCGCGCGGCCACATGATAGGGCGGCCGGCGGTGCCCTCGCCCGGCTCGGTCAGGAACAGGCGGGAAAACCGGCCGTCATAGATCGACCTGTAATAACCGACCGGGAGCTTCAGCCAAAAATTCCGGTCGGATCCGCCGGCCTCCAGCAGCAGGACGCGGCAGGCCGGATCGGCCGAGAGGCGATTTGCCACGATGCAACCCGCCGAACCCGCGCCTACGATGATGTAGTCGTAGCCTTTTGCAACCATGGCAGCGTTCAGCACGAACTCCAGCGGGAAGACAAGCGGCGATTACGAATGATGGCCAGGCGCGGAAAAGACAACCGCTTTGACCTATCGACGGCCGGTCGTGCTATGACTATCGTCGGCGGAATGGCTCTGCGCCGCGAACCATTCCACGCGACGGAACGGGCGACATGACGAAACGCCTTGGCGTCTCCAGGCGAGTGCTGCTTGGATTTGTGCCGTGGATCGGCGTGGTGGCCGTGTGGTATGGCATCCGCGCCAGCGGCTACATCAACCTCTCGCTGATCCCCGCCCCGCATCAGGTCGCCGCAAAATTCGTCGAGCTGGTGCTGCATGAGGGGCTGCTGTTCGACGTCTATGCGTCGGCACGCCGCGTCTTGCTCGGCGTCGTTATGGGCATCCTGGCCGCGGTGCCGGTAGGCTTCCTGCTCGGCTGGTACCGGAGCGCACGCACGCTCGCCGATCCCATGATCAATTTCTTCCGGGCGCTGCCCCCGATCGCCCTGATTCCGTTGGTGATCGTCTATTTCGGGGTCGACGAGACGGCCAAGCTCGTCATCCTGTTCTATGCCGCGTTCTTCTCCGGCGTCATCGTGATGTATGAGGGCGTCTCGCAGATCACGCCGCTCTATATCCGCGTGGCGCGAACGCTGGGCGCCGACGAGTTCGAGATTTTTCGCAAGGTTATCATTCCATTAACCCTGCCCCACATCCTCACCGCGCTGCGTGTCGCACTGGGCGTCACCTGGGCTACGCTGGTCGCGTCCGAACTGATCGCCGCGCAACGCGGACTGGGCGCAATGATCCAGAATGCGTCGACCTATTTTCTGCTGGACACCATCTATGTCGGCATCATCTGCATCGGCTGCGTCGCGCTGGTCATGGACACGGGCTTAAGGTGGCTCAGTGCCCATTTGCTGGCGTGGCAAGAACGGACCACGGCATGAGAAAAACGGAAAAGGGAGAGCGTACCATGCATCGACGACAATTTTTTGGAACGGCTGCAGGTCTCGCACTGAGCGGACTGGCGGCGCCCGCGCTGGCGCAGGCCACCACAAAAATCCGGGTCGGCTATCTGCACACGCTCGCCGTCGACGGGCAGATCTGGACCGGTATCGACCGCGGCTCGTTCGGCAAGCAAGGGCTCGAGCTGGAGCTGCGCCAGTTCAACACCGGTCTGGAGCTGTTTCAGGCCCTGATCGGCGGCAGTCTCGACGTGCTGGCGACCGGCGCGGTGCTGTCGAATTTTCCGGCCCGCGGCCAGGGCAAGGTGTTCCTGATCAACGACATCGAGGTGGCAACGGCCCAGCTCTGGGTGCACAAGGATCAGGGCATCAATTCCTTCGCCGACCTGAAGGGTAAGCGGATCGCAACCACGACCGGCACGACCGCTCATGTCTTTCTCGATCATGCGCTGCGCGCCAACGCGGTCGATCCCAAGGACGTCGAACTGCTCAACCAGGCCATGCCCGCCGCGGTGACATCTTTCATCTCCGGCGCGGTGCCTGCCGTCGCGCTGTGGGTGCCATTCAACATCACCGTCCGCGACAAGGTGCCGGATGCGCTGAAGCTTGCGGACGCATCCGCCTATTACCCGAAGGCCGCGATCATCGGCGGCTGGGCCGCTGCCAACGATTATTACGCCGCGAACCGGGCGACGCTGGCAAAACTCATCAAGGGCTGGAGCGAGGCCAATGACCATGTCGTCGCGCACAGCGAGGAGGCGCTGGAGGCGCTGCAGAAGGCGCATTACAGCCAGGTGCCGCTCGGCGATCTGAAGGAACAGTTCAAGGCCCAGAAGATGTTCACCGCGCGGGAGTGGAAGAAGCTTTATACCGACGGAACCGTGGTGAACTGGCTGCAGCAGTCGACCGATTTCTTCATGGCCAACGCCGGCATCAAGGATTTTACGCCGGCGAACAAATATTTTGATCCAAGCCTTTATCTGGAGGCGATGGCCTGAACCGCGCGCTTCTTCCCTTACGGGTGGAGGTCCGCTTCGTGGGAGCGCAGGCAATGGCCGCCGAAGG
Organism: Bradyrhizobium sp.; assembly: GCF_019244115.1. Classification (GTDB taxonomy): domain Bacteria; phylum Pseudomonadota; class Alphaproteobacteria; order Rhizobiales; family Xanthobacteraceae; genus Bradyrhizobium. The sequence continues at coordinate 6,373 of NZ_JAFATE010000745.1, read as the reverse complement.
TTTGATCACGATACGGAGCGCCTACGGACCGGAAGACACCATGAACCGGTTCGACGCCGAGGTGCGGGCCAAGGGCATGACGGTGTTCGCCCGGATCGATCATGCGGCGGGCGCCGCCGCCGTGGGCCTGCCGCTGCGGCCGACTGATCTGTTGATCTTCGGCAATGCCAAGGGCGGCACGCCACTGATGCAACAGGTCCAGACAATCGGGATCGACCTGCCGCTGAAAGCCCTGGTCTGGCAGGACGCCTCGGGCACGACATGGCTGTCCTACAACGATCCGGCCTGGGTCGTGCAACGTCATGGTCTCGATGACACGGCCAACGCGACGGTCAACGCGATGAGGCAGGCGTTGCATGCGATCGCAAGCAAGGCGACCACAGTTCCGTGAGAGCTTGACATCAGTTCGAACGGACGAGCTTGCTCCGCTCGTCCGGCTTGATGCGCACGATCAGTTTGTAGCCGCCATTGCCGTCCGGCTTGAACACCGACGCCTTGCCCTCGCCGAGATCGGACCAGTCCTTGTCCTCACGGCCCCAGCAACGAAATGAACATCGGATCGGAGGGCCACAGATCAGGGGGCCATAGCGTGAGCCAACGCACCGACACAATGATCGACAAAACGATCGCCAGTAGGGCGAGAACCCGCGAAATTGACCACGTCGAGCGCGGCCGACGAGCGAACGGTCGTCCATCCATCCGGAGCTGTGCCATGCAACACCTCGCCTCAATCCGACGACCCGGGAGACAGTTGTGCCCACTCGTCCGCCTGAACGCGGACGATCAGCTTGAAGCCGCCCTCCCCGTCCGGCTCGAACACGGAGGCTTCGCCTTCGCGCAGGTCGGACCAGTCCTTGCCGAAGGCATCGACGATGTTCGGCTTGTGGGTCACGATCACGAGATTGCTGTCGACCGGCGGATGCAAGGCGACCAGCATGCGCAGGGCCTGAGCCCGTCGATTCTTCTCCTCGGGCGAAAGAGCGGCGCCGGCCTCGGCAAGGTCCGGCAGGGTTTGCACCTCGGCGAAGGTCATCAGCTTTCCCGTATCGACCGCCCGCTGCAGCGGGCTGGTCAGGACCATGCCCACGGGAATCCCGAGTCGTCGCAACGACGACCCGATCGCTTCCGCCTGCGCACGCCCCTTGTCGCTCAGCTGGCGCTCGCCGGCCGCGGCCTTGCCGCCTGCCGGACTGCTCATCGGGTCCGCATTGGGATTGCTCATGGCGTCCGTCTTTTGATCTGACGTGGTCGCGCCGTGGCGAAACACGATCACATATCCGCCCCAACGCAGGTCGCTCGCCCAGTCATTGGTGGAGGATGCAGCCAGGCTGGCGGTCATCGTCGGCGACCAGATCAGCAGCGAACACAACAACGACAATCGAACGCCACGCATGGATGCCTCCTTCAGTCGCTTCCTTCAGGGATGAACTGTCATTGCCGAGGCGAGCAACCTGCGACGGGACCATGACCGCGTCATGCGTGTTTCTCCTTCCATTGAGCTGCTCACCGGCAATTGCGGGGCGATGCGACGCATCCGTTCGTCGCCAACTTCAGAGAATGAGGCCGATGCCGGACAGCACGAGCAATGTGTTGACGACGAGTTCGAACTGCCGGTCCGAGAGCCGCTTGAAGATGCGCAGCCCGAACCACGCGCCAAGCAAAGCCGCCGGCACGAAGGCAAAGACCTTCCAGTCCAACGCTGCCTGCGCTGCCGATGAGGACGGCCGCATCAGGTGGATGGCGATCAGCGTCACCGGCTGCATGCTGAGAATGAACGGCTGATAGATGCCGCGCTGGCGCGCCCTGTCCCAGCCTTTCAAGCCGCACCAGATGGTGACGAATGCGCCGGGAAAGCCCGCCAGCCCACCGGTGATGCCGCCGAGAAAGCCCGCGCATGAGTCCGACAGCGGCCCCGTCTGCAGCGCGCGAGCCGGCCAGCGGAGCAGAAGGTAACAGCCATAGCTGATGAGCATGCCTCCGATCACGGTGCGATAGGCCGCGGTCGGAAGATGCAGCAGGAGCAAGACGCCGGCCGGTACGCCGAGGACGCCGCCGGCCAGGAAGACCCCGAGATTGCGCCAATCGATCGCCCGCCACAGCGTCGCGACGCTGAGGCATTGGATGGCGATGCTGCACACGATCATCACCTGCACCGCTGCAACGGGACTGTCCATGACGTGAAACAGCATCGCCCCGCACAGCGCGGAAAAGGCAAATCCGGCGATGCTGGAGACGATGGAGGCGACAAAGACCGCGACGAGCGCATAGGCGACGCCGGGAATGCCCTGCGCGGCGAGCAGCGTGCCCTCCACCACGAGAGAGGCGACGCCGATCACCGCGACGGCGGCCGTACCCACCCCACCAATGCCCGCGCGCTGTCCGAGCCACAGTTTTCCGGTTTGAACCGACTGTTTTTGCATTCTTACGCATTTTTGCTGGCGCAGCGGGCGCGGGACCACCGTCCACCCATCGCGCGCGTTCCCCGTCCGTGAATCGCGTTCTCGTCCGTGAATGATGTGTCAGGTTACGCGCCAGCCGCCTGGCGCCGCGGAAGCCGCGGACAGGACGCCGCTACTTCATCGCCGCATGCTCAGAGCTCAGCGTCGGGTTCATGTCGAAGGCACCGTGGCCGCACGTGCTCGGCAAGAGGATTGCGGCTCGCTTCGGCAGCGAAGGCGGTTCCAGCCATCAGCGCCGACACGAGAACAAGGGCCCCTCCAACATACAAAGCAGCGTTCAATTGAGTTCTCCCAATTTGCTCGGAAAATGCTTCAGGCCCGGTGAGGCCGTACTCGCCGGGAAACGGTCGGGCCGTTGCAACCCTCGAAGGCTGCGCGAGACATAATGGGAGGTGAAGCAAAAGACTTTGTGGTCCAGTTCATTTTTGCTCTAGATGATCTTGATTTTTAATCCAGGGGCCACAACGCCTTTCTTGGAGCTTCGACGTGAGATTCATTTTCGCCGATCATACGCTGGACGTCAGCCTGCGCGAACTCAGGCGCGGCGCAACGCCGGTTCCCGTCGAGCCGCAAGTGTTTGATCTCTTGACCTATCTCGTGAAAAACCGCGATCGCGTCGTGACCAAGAACGATCTGCTCGGCGCGATCTGGGGCGGCCGCATCGTGGCGGATTCCACCCTGGCGAGCCGCATCAACGCCGTCCGCAAGGCGGTGGGCGACAGCGGCGAAGAGCAGAAATTGATTCGAACCATCGCGCGCCGCGGCGTCAGATTCGTCGGCGACGTCGAGCTTCGGCCAGCGGACGCCAAGCGCGCACGAGAGGGTACAACACCGAACGGCAAGGCATATTCCCCACGCGTCGCATTTTCTCAATCCGAGCGTCGCGGCATCGCGGTGCTTCCCTTCGTCAACATGAGTGGCGAAGCGGACCAGGACTATTTTTCCGACGGGATCAGCGAGGACATCATCTTCGCCCTGTCAAAACTGCGTTGGTTTTTCGTGATCGCGCGCAACTCATCATTCACCTACAAGGGGAAATCCGTCCACATCAAACAGATCGGCGAGGAACTCGGCGTCGGCTACGTCGTCGAGGGCAGCGTGCGCAAGGAGGCAGGACGCGTCCGCATCACGGTGCAGCTCAACGATGTCACGACCGGCAGTCATCTCTGGGCGGAACGCTATGATCGTGAGCTCGCCGACGTGTTCGCGCTCCAGGACGAGATCACGGAAGCGATCGTTGCGGCGATTGAGCCGCAGCTTTACCGGGCGGAGCATCGCCGGGCCCGGCGCAAGCCGCCCGAAAACCTCGATGCCTGGGACCTCGTCATGCGTGCGCTGGTGCATTTCTGGCGCGTGACCCGCGACGACCACCGCCAGGCGCAGGAATTGCTCGAGCAGGCCATCGCGATCGATCCGAACTACGCGCAGGCGCTCGCCGTGCTTGCGGTCAGCCACACGTTCGGCGCCCATATGGGCTGGGAGAGCGCGGCGACGGCAACGCCCATCGCCGAACGCGCGGGTCTTGCGGCGGTCCAGTGCGACGGCGAAGACCCCTGGGCGCATCTCGCGCTGGCCTGCGCCCATGCCTGGCGGGGCCGGATCGAGGACTCGGTCGCCGCCTACGAAACGGCGCTGCGCCTCAATCCGAACTTCTCGCTGGCGCTCGGCTGCTATGGGACGATGCTGTCCTATACCGGGCGCTGGCGCGAAGGCGCCGACGCTGCCCACCGCGCGATGCGCCTCTCGCCACGCGAGTTCTCCGCGATCTACAATGGGGTTGCCGCCTTTGCCGCCTTCGCCGAAGGCGACTACACCGAGGCGATCCGGCTGTCCCGCGAGCTCGTGCGGCAATACGGCGATTTCGTCGTGGGCCATCGCGTGCTCACGGCGGCGGCCGGCATGATCGGCGACACCGAGCTCGCCGCGCAGGCGCTGCAGGGGTTGCGCCGGGCGCAGCCAAACGTCTCGCTCGCCTGGGTCGCAACGCAGCTGCCGATTCGGAACGAGGAACGCGTCCGTTACGTGGAAGGCCTGCGCCGCGCCGGACTGACGTAGTGCGAGCTGTTTTCGATCGCTCAGATCGAACGCGCTTTTGCCACGCGGATGTCGAGCCAGCCGAGCGCGTTGACGACAACCTCGTCGCCCTCGTTGATCAGGACCGTCGTGGTCTCGGCCTCGATGATAGCGGGGCCGGAGAGCTGGTCGCCGGGCCTCAGATCGTCAAGCGCATAAACATCCACCTCGCGCCAGGCGCCGAGGAAAATTTTTCGGCGCGCACGCGGCGCAGCGCCTGGCGCAGCGGCGACTGCACTCGCCGCGGCGTCCGGCACCTCGACCTGCCCGATCGCGGCGACGCGCGCGTTGACGAACACCACCTCCTGGTCGGGCGAGGCGTAGGTGTAGAGCTCCTCGTGTCGGGCGTGGAAGCGTGCCTCGATGTCTTCGATCAGCGAAGGCCGACCGAGGTCGATGCCGTCGAGCGGCACGTCGATCTCGAAGATCTGCTCGCCATAGCGCATCTCGGCCGAGCGCTCGATCGTGATGGGACCGTCGAACCAGCCGCGCAGCCGCTCGGACGCGCGCGTCTCAAGCTCGGCGAAGATCTTTCGCACCTCGTCGGCCGTCGAGCGGCTGCCGGTCTCGAAATGCGTGCGGGAGAGCTCGTAACGCAGGTCGGAGGTCAGCATGCCCCAGGCCGACAGCACCGAGGCGGTGGTCGGCACGATGATGCGCGCGATGTCGAGCTCGCGCGCGAGCGCGAGCGCATGCAGACCCGCGGCGCCACCAAAACTCAAGAGCGCGTAGCGTCGGGGATCGACGCCACGGCGCACCGTCATCAAGCGGATGCCATCCGCCATCTTTAGATTGACCAGGCGAAACACGCCGGCCGCGGCCTCGATGCGGCCGATCTTCAGCGCATCGGCGAGGCGGTCGATCGCAACTTCCGCGGCGGCGACATCCAGCGGACGCCGCCCGCCCATGAACGCCTTGGCGTCGAGATAGCCGAGCACGACATTGGCATCGGTCACGGTCGCGCCAGCGCCGCCATTGCCATAGGCCGCTGGCCCTGGCACGGCGCCGGCGCTTTGCGGACCGACGCGGAAGACACCGCCGCGGTCGACCGAGGCGATCGAGCCGCCTCCCGCCGCCAGGCTCACGATGTCGAGGCTGCGCAGCGCAATGCGCTCGCCGTCGATCCCGCCATCGGCCGACAACGACACGCGTCCCTCCGAGATCAGCGAAATATCGGTCGAGGTGCCGCCCATGTCGAAAGCGACGAGATCACCGATGCCTAGCATGGCGGCGCAGCGACGGCAGCCGGAAATGCCGCCGGCGGGGCCCGACAGCACGGTGGCAGCCGCAAGGCGCGCGGCCTCCTCGACCGGCGCCATGCCGCCATGGGACAAAATAATGAAGAGAGAACCTTCGAAGCCGGCCTCGCGCAACCGTCGTTCGAGCTGCGCCAGATAGCGCTGCACGACGGGTCCGACATAGGCGTTCACGACCGTGGTCGAGACGCGCTCATATTCCTTGATCTGCGGCAGCACGTCGCTGGACAGCGAGATGCTGACATCGGGCAGCTCGCGCGCAAGATGCGCGGCCGCGGCGCGCTCATGCGCCGGATTGCGATAGGCATGCAGGAACGCGATCGCGGCCGAGGTCACGTCCTGCGCTTTGATGGCGGCAATCGCCGCGCGCAGCGAGTCGGCATCGAGCGGAATCAGCACATCGCCATTGGGCCGGAGCCGCTCGCGCACGCCAAGGCGCAGCTCGCGCGGCACCAGGGGTGCGGGCGGCGGTGTACGAAGATCATAGCGGTCGGGCTTCAGGCCCTCGCGCATTTCCGGGATGTCGCGATGGCCGGCCGTGGTCAGAAGCGCGACACGCGCCCCCTTGCGCTCGAGCAGCGCGTT
>NZ_JAFATE010000628.1 GCF_019244115.1 Bradyrhizobium sp. | reverse complement strand
AGCAGCCGCGTGCAAGCGGCCAGCATTCCGGAAGCGGCTTTCAGCCCGGCAACCACCATGCAGCCGCCGCTGCACCCCTCGACTGGGCCCGCTTATCAGCCGGTGGTGACGCTCAATGGATGGACGCTGCCCTGGCGCATGAACGGCGAGTGGAAGGAATTCCATCTCGTGGCCGAGCCGGTCGTGCGTGAGATCGCGCCCGGCATGAAGGCGCACCTGTGGGGCTATAACGGGCAGTCGCCCGGCCCGACCATCGAGGCGGTCGAAGGCGACAAGGTCCGCATCTTCGTCACCAACCGTCTGCCCGAGCACACCACCGTGCACTGGCACGGCATGATCCTGCCGAACGGCATGGACGGCGTCGGCGGGCTGACGCAAGCCCACATCAAGCCCGGCAAGACTTTCGTCTACGAGTTCGAGCTGAAGAAGAGCGGCACGTTCATGTACCACCCGCATTCCGACGAGATGGTGCAGATGGCGATGGGCATGATGGGCATGTTCATCGTGCACCCGCGCGACCGCACCTTCCGCCCGGTGGATCGCGACTTCGTCTTCATCATGAGCAGCTATCGCATCGATCCCGGGACCTTTTTGCCCAGGGTCAACGAGATGACCGACTTCAACATGTGGACCTGGAATTCCCGCGTGTTTCCCGGCATCGATCCGCTGCCGGTGCGGCTCGGCGACAGGGTGCGCGTGCGCATCGGTAATCTCACGATGACCAACCATCCGATCCATCTGCACGGTTTCAGCTTCGCCGTGAGTTGCACCGACGGCGGCTGGATTTCAGAGAGTGCCCGGATCCCCGAGACCACCACCGACGTTCCGGTCGGCGCCATCAGGGCTTTCGACGTGCTCGCTGACGCGCCCGGCGACTGGGCGTTCCACTGCCACAAATCGCATCACACCATGAATGCGATGGGCCACGAGATGCGCAACTTGATCGGCGTGTCGCGCAACGACCTCGCCAAGGCCGTTGGCAAGCTCGCGCCCGACGCTATGGCGATGGGCTCGACCGGGATGGCGATGGGCAGCATGGAGATGCCGGCGCCCGACAACACGCTCCCGATGATGACCGGCGATGGTCCGTTCGGGCCGCTGGAGATGGGCGGCATGTTCACCGTGATGAAGGTGCGCAAGGACCTCGCGCGCGACGACTACCGCGATCCCCCTCGTTACGACCACCCGCCGGGCACGGTCGCCTACGAGGTCGACGCGCCGACGAGCGAGCCCGTGCGTTCGCCGCAGACCACCAGGCCGCCGGCGCAGGACGAGGGCGGAAAATCCATCAAGGGACGAAGATGAAGATGTGACAAGCCGCCAAACTGCATCCCATCCATTTCCGGAGAATCGAAATGACTAAGAACACCGTGCTTGTCGGCATCGCCATCATCGCAATCGCGCATGTCGCCGCGCCAGCGTTCGGCCACGAAGGCCACCATCATGCTTCCTTTTCGGCCGGCGAGCCCGGTGATGCCAGCAAGCCCTCGCGCACCATCGAGATCGAGATGAGCGAGATGAAGTTCTCGCCGTCGCAGATCGACGTGAAGCGCGGCGAGCAGATCCGCTTCGTCATCCGCAATGAAGGGACGGAGGATCACGAATTCCTGCTGGCGACCACCAAGGAAAACCTCGCGCATGCCGAGGTGATGAAGAAGCACCCTCATATGGAACATGACGATCCGAACGGGGTGCGGCTTTCCCCGTACAAATCGGCCGAGTTGGTCTGGAAGTTCACCAAGGCCGGCACCTTCGAATACGCCTGCCTTATCCCCAAGCATCGCGACTACGGCATGCTCGGCCATGTCGTCGTGAGGTGAAGTGCAAGAAGGAGAAGTCGATGAGAAAGCTGACACTGGCACTCGCAGCCGCAATCCTGACCATCGCAACCTCGGCCGTCGCGGCGGAAGCCATCACCGGCGAGGTCAAGAAGATCGACGAACGCGCGGAAAAGATCACGCTGAAGCACGGCCCAGCCAAGAGCCTCGGCATGGATGAGGGCATGACGATGGTCTATCGCGTCAAGGATCCCGCGATGCTCAAGCAG
>NZ_JAFATE010000575.1 GCF_019244115.1 Bradyrhizobium sp. | reverse complement strand
GCTGTTCATGGATGACGCGCTGTTCGTGCCCAACCAGTCGCGCCCGACTGAGTGGAATCGCGGCGCCTATCTCGTGAACACCTTCGGCCACTGCGCCGAGTGTCATAGCCCGCGGAATCTTCTTGGTGGAATCAAGGTCGCGCAGCGTTTCGCCGGCGGCCCCGATCCGGAAGGCAAGGGCTGGGTACCGAACATCACGCAGAAGGGCGAACTTGCGGAGTGGAGTGAGAAGGATATCGACTATTTCCTCGAGACCGGGCAGACACCGGACGGCGACAATGCCGGCGGCGCGATGGCACGCGTGATCCGCAATACGTCCCAGCTCAGCTCCGACGACCGCGCGGCGATTGCAAAATACGTGAAGTCGCTGCCGCCGGTGGAGGGTCCGCCGCGTCCGAAGAAGAAGGAAGCGAAGGAGCAGTGAAGCGCACCGGCGCGACGAGCGTCTCGACCGGCTTGAACGTGCCGTCGCCCTGAATGACGGTCAGGAACACGCGGGCGGGCGCATCCTGCATCCGGGCTCCGAGCATGATCACATAGCCGCTGATGTCGAAGCCCCTCGCCTCGTTGATGATCCGCAACAGCTCGGCGCGGGTCGGGTTCGGGCCGGCCAATTCCAGCGCCGCGGCGGCGAGGCGGCCCGAGAGGTAGCCTTCCAGCGAGACGAAATCCGGCGTCAGCTCACGGTCGAGCGCCTTCTCTGCGGCCTGATAGTCCGCGACCACTTTGAGCGACGTATTCCACGGAAACGGCACGACCTGCGAGACGATGACCCCGTTGCCATCGGCGCCGAGCTCGCGGGCGAGCGCATTGGCGCCGACAAAAGAGATGTTGACGAAGGTGGGATCAAAGCCTTGCTTGTGAGCAAGTTTGATGAACTCGGCGCATGGCCCGTAGGTGCCGACCATGACCACGGCTTCCGGCTCCGCCCGTTTGATGACCCGGAGCGCTGCGGCAACGGCCCTGGTGTTGCGTTCGAACGTGCCCTCGGCTGTGAGCTCCAGGCCGCGCCTGGCAAGCGCGCGCTTGACGCCGGCCAGTCCATCGCGGCCGAAGGCGTCGTCCTGATAAAAAATTGCGACGCTCTTGAGGTTCAGATCCTCGGTCAGATGCTTGATCCAGGCCTCCGCTTCGGCGCTGTAGCTGGCGCGGATATTGACGACATTGCGCAGCTCCGGCGCGCGCAAAAATTCCGCGCCGGTGAACGGCCCGATGAACGGCACGTTCAACGCGCTCGCGATCGGCACCGTCGCGATCGAGGTCGGCGTGCCCACTGCGCCGATCAGGGCAAAGACCCGGTCTTCCTCGATCAGCTTCTTGGTCTGGGCCACCGAGCGATCGGGGTCGTAGCCGTCGTCGCGGCTGACGAGGCTCAGCTTGCGGCCATAGATGCCGCCTCGCGTATTGATCTCCGCAAACGCGGCCAAAATGCCCTGCCGCATGCCTTTTCCCAGCGCGGACGAGGGCCCCTCGAGCGCGGCTGCCTGGCCGAACAGGATCGTATCCGCGCCGACGCCGACCTCGTTGGCCTGGGCGCAAAACGATAGGGCAAAGAAGATCGACAATCCGGCGACAATCGCAATCCGCAACTGGCGCATGAGCGGTTTCTGGCGTGATGAGGGTGGCACCGCCGGGCAGGATAGTTCAACGGCATGAAGAGCTTGCTAACGGATTGCGGAGCATGCCCGGTAAAAATCCGGTCCTTGCGCGGCGGATCGTTAACTACTGTGCCTCGCCGGCGGCCGATCGAACGCGATGTTCGCGAGTTCTTAACCCAAATCCCTATCCGATACTCTCGACGGAGGGGCCGCATGGGGGCCCGTTTGGCGAGCAGCGGCAGAAGGCTGGGATGAGCGATCGCCGTGACGACATGGCCGAGCGCAAGCGGTCCTCCGCATCGCGGACAGGGCTGTACCGGCCTGCGCTGTTTGCGCTCGGTATCGGGATCCTGCTCTCGCTGACTGCGGGATATGCGGTCGGCCAGTGGGAGAACCGCGTCACCAGGGTCGAGTTCGAAAGCGTCGCCGAGACCCAGGCCATCGTGATGCAGAACGGCATCAACGAATACATCAGCCGGCTGGTTGCGCTGCGCACGCTGTTCGAATCCGCCAACGAGGAGATCACCCGTAGCGAGTTCGAAACCTTCAGCGGCCGGCTGTTCGAACGGCATCCCGGAATCCTCCGGGTGGCCTGGATGCCGCGGATCAACCGCAAGGAGCGCGCCGAGTACGAGGCCGCCGCGATCGCCGACGGCGTTTCGGGTTACCGGATCAAGGCTCTTAATGCCGCGGATCGCAGCATCACCACGGCTCCGCAAAAGGACGAGTACCTGCCGGTGTTCTTTTCCACCGAGCCGAAGACCTCGATGTCCTACGGGCTCGACTATTCGACCGATCCCGAGCGCAGGGCGACACTGGTGCGGGCGCGGGACGCCGACGTGATTGCCGCGCTGCGCGGGCAGCTCTACGAGCCGAGAAATGATGGCAAGCGCCCAACCGGGGTGCTGCTGTTCGTTCCGGTTTTCGCCAAGGGCACCTCGCGCGACACCATTGCCGACCGGCGGCGCAATCTGACCGGCTACATCGTCGGCATCTTCGATCTGCCGACGCTGTTGCAGGCGATCCGCAGGACGGCGGCGGCCAGCCCCGCCTTGGCCATGAATGTCTATCCGCCTGACGCCGGCGACGTCACCCGGCCGGAGAACCGCGCGCTGCCCGATTTCGCGTCCGAACGCCAGACCCCATCATCGGACGTGACCTCGTCGGGCCTTGCGCACTGGTCGGTGATGCTGCGGATCGGCGATACCGACTGGCCCGTGCTGGCAGCTCCCGCGGCCGGGGGACGTCTCATCGCTCGTCATGATCGGTCCCTCGCCGTACTGGTGGCCGGCTTCGTGGGGACGATCTTCCTTGCCGTCTATCTCGCTTTGGCAAGCCGCAACGCGTTCCAGCTGTCGCTCGCGAACCAGCGGGTGCTGGAGCTTGCGCAGACCGACATCCTGACCGGGCTGCCCAACCGCGCCTTCTTCATCGAGCGCCTGCAGGAGATCACCTCGGGGGCCGAGGGCGACGCGGTCTTTGCCATCCTGATGCTCGACCTCGATCGCTTCAAGAACGTCAACGACTCGCTCGGTCACGCCGCCGGCGATGCGCTGCTCCAGCAGGTGGCGGAACGGCTCCGATCGGCGCTGCAGGGCGCCGACGTGCTTGCACGGCTCGGCGGCGATGAGTTCGCTATCATCCAGGTGGAATGCGACGATCAGCATGCCTCTTCGATCGATCTCGCCCAGAGGATCTCAAGGCTGATCGCCGAGCCCTTCCAGTTGCCTGGTCATCGCGTCGAGATCGGAACCTCGATCGGGATCGCGGTCGCGCCCGAGCATGGCAGCAGGCAGGAAGAGCTTCTGAAAAAGGCGGATCTCGCGCTGTACCGGTCGAAATCGGCGGGACGGAACTGCTACACGCTGTACGACGATGCGATGCGGGCGGAGCTCGAGGCGCGCAATACGCTCGAGGGCGATCTGCGGGACGCCGTCGCGCGCTGCCAGTTCGAAGTGCACTACCAGCCGTTCTATGACATTCAGAGCGGGCGGCGGCGCGGTCTGGAAGCGCTGGTGCGCTGGCGCCATCCGAAGCGCGGGCTGGTGCCGCCCGACCAGTTCATCCCGCTCGCCGAGGAGACCGGACTCATCGTGCCGCTTGGCGAATGGATCATCCGCCAGGCCTGCGACGACGCCACCACCTGGCCCGCGGATATCAAGCTCGCCGTCAACCTCTCGCCGGTCCAGTTCAAAGAGGCCGAGCTCTTCGACGTGATGCAGTCCGCGCTGGCGAAATCCGGATTGGCGCCGGAGCGGCTGGAGGTCGAGATCACCGAGTCGGTGCTGCTGGAGCAGGCGGCCGAAAATCTCGCCTTCATCGAAAGGCTCAAGAGCATCGGCATCTCGCTCGCACTCGACGATTTCGGCACCGGTTATTCATCGCTGAGCTATCTGACGACGTTTCCGTTCGACAAGATCAAGATCGACAAATCGTTCATCCGCAATCTGACGGAACGGCACGAGGGCTATGCGATCATCTCCTCGGTCGTGACCCTTGCACGCGGGCTCAACATGGCGGTCACCGCCGAGGGCGTCGAGACCCCCGAGCAGCTCGACATGCTGCGCTCGCTCGGCGTGAATTTCGCGCAAGGCTACCTGTTGGGCCGGCCGGCCGCCATCGGTCGCTCCCCGATCTACCGGATCCTCTATCCCGACGCGGCGTGAATCGCAGTCCGGTGCAACTTATTTGGTCGACCGCTCCGATTCATTCGTCATGCCCGCGCTTGTCGCGGGCATCCACGTCTTCGTCTGAACACGAAGAAAGACGTGGATGGCCGGGACAACAAGCCCGGCCACGACGACGGGAGGCGTTCCTAGCCACCGCCGAACGCCTTGAAGGTGATGATGGTGCGGGTATCCTGGATTCCCGGAATGATCTGCACCTTCTCGTTGATGAAGTGGCCGATGTCGGTCTCCTTGTCGACATAGAACTTGACCAGCAGGTCGTAGTCGCCCGCGGTGGAATAGATCTCCGAGGCAATCTCGGCCTCGGCGAGCGCGTTGGCCACCGTGTAGGACTGTCCGAGCTTGCACTTGATCTGGACGAAGAAGGGGACCATCGCGTCGTCTCCGAGGGATCTCTGTCGCACTTGTTGCGTTTTCCTCCCCCGCTTATAGCCGCTTCGGGCCACCTCGGCACCCGCTCACACGAAGAAAACGCGCCGCGCGACAGAAGGCCAAATTCGCGCTAGGACGACCCCATGACCACAACCGCCCCGCAAACGCCCGTCGCGCTGACAATTGCCGGCTCCGATTCCTCCGGAGGCGCCGGCATCCAGGCCGATCTCAAGACCTTTGCGGCGCTCGGCGTCTACGGCGCATCCGCGATCACGGCGCTGACCGCGCAGAACACGACTGGCCTGACCGCCATCCATGTCGTGCCACCGGCTGTCGTGCGCGCACAGATCGAAGTCGTGTTCGATGATCTCGACGTCAAGGCCGTCAAGATCGGCATGGTGGCCGGGCGCGCAACCGCGGAGGTGATCGCGGACGCATTGGCGCGCCGGCCACAGGCCAAGATCGTACTCGACCCCATCATGGTGGCGACATCAGGCGCCCGCCTGCTCGAACTGGACGCCGTGGACGCCTTGCGCGCTCGCCTGATCCCGCAGGCTGCGCTGCTCACGCCGAACCTGCCGGAAGCAGCGGCGCTGCTGGATGAACCGCTCGCAGGTTCGGCCGCCGCCATCGAGGCCCAGGGCCGGCGCCTTCTGGCGCTCGGCGCTCGCGCCGTGCTGATCAAGGGCGGCCACGGGCAGGGCAGCGAGAGCGTGGACTATCTGGTCGGCGAGAGCGGCAGCCTCGCGCTCGCGGCGCCGCGGATGATGACGCAAAACACCCATGGCACCGGATGTTCGCTGTCCTCGGCCATCGCCGCGGGACTTGCCAAAGGCGAGGCGCTGGAAGTCGCGGTCCGCAGCGCCAAGGCCTGGATCAGCGCGGCGATTGCAGCCGCCGACCGTTTTACCGTTGGGCACGGCCACGGCCCGATCCACCATTTTCACCGCTACTACTGACGACCCGCATCGCCATCGCGCCGGGAACGACGCACGCTGCTCCAGATTGATGTCCTAGGAAGCATTGGCGCGTGGAGGCGTCCTGCTCCGGATTGGCAGCATGCGGATTGCACAGATTGCTCCGTTGGCGGAAAGCGTGCCCCCAAAACTCTACGGGGGAACGGAACGGGTGGTCGCATGGCTCATCGATGAGCTGGTGCGGCTTGGACATGACGTCACGCTGTTCGCCAGCGGCGATTCACGCACGCGGGGCGAGCTGCACGCGGCCTGGCCTCGCGCCCTTCGGCTGGGCAAGCCGCGCGCCGATCCTTCGGCCGCGCTGACCGCGCTCCTGGAAGCGATGGCGCGGCGGGCCGGCGAATTCGACGTGATCCACGCCCATATCGACTGGCTGCATCTGCCCTTGCTCAGCCGGCTCGACGTGCCGTTCCTCACCACCCTGCACGGCCGGCTCGATCTACACGGTCTGCCGGACCTGGTCCGTGACTTTCCCGCCGCCCCCTTCGTTTCGATCTCCGACAGTCAGCGCCTGCCGCTGCGGGGTGCCAGATGGCTTGGCACCGTCTATCACGGCTTGCCGGCGGACATGTTTCGTCCAAGCGATGAGCCTGGCTCCTACCTGGCCTTTCTCGGACGGCTCACCGCCGACAAAGGTCCTGAACAGGCGATCCGCATTGCCCGCGCCGCGGCGATGCCGCTGCAGATCGCGGCGAAAATCCCGCGCGCGGACAGCGGCTACTTCAGGGAACGGCTGCAGCCGGAGATCGACGGCAAGCAGGTCCGGCTGGTCGGGGAAGTCGATGATGCGGGAAAGCAGGGCTTTCTCGCCGGCGCGGCGGCGCTGCTGTTTCCGATCGACTGGCCCGAACCGTTCGGGCTGGTCATGATCGAAGCGATGGCATGCGGCACACCGGTCATCGCCTATCGCTCGGGTTCAGTCCCTGAGGTCATCGACGATGGGGTGACGGGGTTCGTCGTCGAGAGCGAAGAGCAGGCGGTCTGCGCGATCAAACGCCTGCGCGAACTCGACCGCCGAAAGGTTCGCGAGCGTTTCGAGCAGCGCTTCTCCTCGGCGCGCATGGCCGAGGACTATGTTCGGCATTATCAGAGCGTCGCAGCGGCCAAGGCGTGATGCCCATCATTGCCGCGCCCCGATGGTGTCGGCCATGGTGGCCTGCCGCGCGCCGAGCGGCATTGGCGGCCCGGTGGTGGTGTCGCGCGCGGTCTGATGCTCCATCTCGGCGTCGAGCTCGGCGCCGATCAGGATCACGATCGCCGACAGCCAGATCCAGGTCATGAAGCCGATCACGGCACCGAGCGAGCCATAGGTGCGGTTGAAACTGCCGAAATTCTCAGCGTACCAGGAGAACAGGATGGAGAGTACCAGCCAGGCGAGCGCGGCGAAAGCGCTTCCCCAGGTGACCCAGCGCCATTGCGCCTGCTCGCGCGAGGGGCCATGGCGATAGATGATGGCAAGCGCGAGCATCAGCACCACGAACAGCGCAGGCCACCGTCCGACACGCAGCAGCGTTTCCGTGAACCCCGACAAGCCGAGGAATCCCAGCAGAGGCGGCAGTACCACCATGGCACCGAGCGCCACGACGATGAAAACGATGCCGCCGACGGTGAAGGCGAGCGATTGCGCGTTCAGGGTGACGAGACCGCGTTTTTCCGGTTCGGCATAGACGACGTTGAGTGTGCCGAACAGCGATTTCATCGCGGCATTGGCGCTCCACAGCGATATCGCAAGGCTGACGATGAAAGTCAGGCCGAGGGTGCTGCCGCGCTGCGCGACCAGACGGGCGAGCTGATCGTGAATGACCTCGATCGCGCCGCCCGGCAGCACGCCCGACATCTTGTCGAGGTCTGCGCTGAGTGTCGCCGGGTCGGCGAACAGCCCGTAGATCGCAACCAGCGCCGCGATCGCGGGGAACAGCGCGAGCAGGCTGTAGAACGTCACGCCTGCGGCGAGATCCATGATGCGATGCTCGGAGATATTGTGAAAGGCCCGCAGCAGAATGTCCTTCCAGCCGCGGGTGGGAATTTTTGCGGGCGCCTCCGCCAGGCGGCCACGGTCCTGCTCGCGAAGGGGAGAACTCTGCACGGCCGATGCTGTCGAGAAACGGCGCGGCCGAAAGCCGGCGGCAAATAAGGCCGCCGCAATTGCGGCAGCCCACAGCAACGAACCTTCAACGATGTCCCTTCGTTCAGAGCGGCGCATTTTCGGGAGACCAGGGCTGGCCTTTCGCTTCGTCGGGCCCTTTCGGCGCGAGCGTCGGCTCATCGGCGCTCGGCTCGGGCGAGCCCTCCTTGGCGTCGTCCTTCCAGTCGGCGGTTTTTTTACGCTCGCCGGTCGCCAGATGCGCAACGTCGGGGTGCGCGGACTCTTCCTGGGAGGTGTCGAACATTCCCTCCGAGGCCTGGTCAGCGCCTTGCTTTGCCCCTTGTTTGACCGCTTCGTTGGGGCCTTCTTTCAGGG
Organism: Bradyrhizobium sp.; assembly: GCF_019244115.1. Lineage (GTDB taxonomy): Bacteria > Pseudomonadota > Alphaproteobacteria > Rhizobiales > Xanthobacteraceae > Bradyrhizobium. The sequence goes on along the minus strand of NZ_JAFATE010000575.1, from coordinate 7,822 downwards.
CTTTTGCACCTTCCTTGGCGCCTTCTTTCACGGCCTCGACCTGCTGGGAGGCGAACTCCCGCATACCCTCCTTGGCGCGATCGCTGGTTTGCCCCATCAACCGGTTCTCCGCGTCCGTCGCCGGCAGCAGCGCCCCGATGATGGCGCCCATCGCGAGCCCCACACCGGCCAGGACCAGGGGCTGCTCGCGGCAGAAATCGACCAGCGCGCCGCCCGATTGCAGGGTGCGCTGGCCGGCGGCCTTGGTTGCCGCTGCCGTGCGCTGCAAGCTGTCGGTGATGGCGCCTGCACCGCCACGGATCGCATCCGCGGCTTGGCTCGCCGTCTGTCGCGCGGAATCCGCCGTGCCGCGGAGCGAATCCGCGGTCTGCGCCGCACCCTGCTGCACCGCGTCCGTCATGGCGCCGGCGGTCTCGCGGAGATGAGCCTGCGCTTCCGATGCGGTCTGCCCTACGCTCTCAACCGCACCCTCAACGGCCTCCCGTCCAACCCTGGACGCTCGGCCCGCCGCCTCGCTCATGTCGCTTGCCTCCGGGCCGCGACGCCCCAGCATGAGCCATGCCAGGCCCGTTCCGATCAGCGCAACGGGAAGCGGGTTGTTGACGGTCTGGTCGCGCAGATTCCTGGCGAACGCCACCGGCGCGCCGGCATTCATCCGGTCTGCCAGCTGGTCCAGCACATGTCCAGGCGTCATGCAGGCGCGCAGCTCGTCCAGTGTGCCTGCGATATCAGCGCGTGCCTGTTCGGTCTCTCGTTCAAGCTGCTCGACGTGGGTCATGGGACCTGCTCACTTTTTCCTTGGCCACAGCCGCATCGCGCTGCAGCTGGTGGACGGTCTTGTTGGGCATGATGTGTTCGAACCTGAGGCGGCTGATGCCAATGAGGAACAAAATGACGCCGATGATCAACACGAGGCCGCCAACGATCAGCGCCGACCATGTCGGTGCCAGGTCATAGCGGTCGCCCACCGCGGTCACGGCCGCTTGAAGCAGTATGACGAGCGAAGGGATCAGCAGCACGGCGCCGGCGATGATCAACCCCAGGCCGCGCCCGACAGTCGCCATGTTCTCGGACATTTCGGCGCGAGCAAGCTGCGCCTCCTTGCGAAACAGCGTGCTCACCTGCAGAAACAGGTCACTGATCATATCCGGCACGGAGCGCTGGGGACCTGGAATGGCCATGGCGTGTTCCTCTAACGTGAGCTGTCGGTGGAACTTTTGAAGAAGCGGGAGATCGCAAAACCCGCGAGCATGGCGCCGCCGAGCAATGTCAGCGGGTCCTTGCGTCCGAGCTCGTTGAAGCCGGCCATGAGGTCGCTCACGCCGCGCTCGCGCAGCGCCCCGGCGCCGCGCTCGAGCTGGGACGCTGCGGCGTGGACCAATTCGGCGGTCTCGGGCATCTCCTGGGCGAGGTGATCGGCCGCGCCGTGGACCGCTTTCGCCATCTGGTCGATCTGGTCCGCACCAGCCTGTTTTTGCTGCTGTGCGACTTGTTCCCACTCGGCGACAGGGTCTGCTGATTGCATATCGTTTCCTCCTCCGGCCTGCACGTGCTCCGTGCTTGTTGTTTTTTTACTCGCGAGACCAACAGGCATGAGGTGCGCGATGTTCCTACGCTGGCAAAAAATGCCGCAGCCATCCCCTTCTACCGCCCTGACTGCGACTGCGGACGCGGCGTGGGCTCAGGAGCCGGGGGCGCTCACCCGAGGCGCCGAAGATAGGCAATGCTCACGGCGATGCTGCGCAGTGGATCGGGCGCGACGTCCTGCTCGACGAAAAAATGCTCGACACCGCTTTGCAGCGCTGCCTCGATGATGTCGCCGAAATCCAGCGTGCCGTTGCCGATCTCGGTGAACGATCCGTCGGTCGCCATGTCCTTGAGGTGGACCAGGCGAAATCGCGACGGGTGCGCCCGCAGCAGCGGCGCGGGATCGGCCTTGCCCTTGGTAGCCCAGTACACATCGAGCTCGAACTTGAGAAAGCGTTCATCGGTGCGGCTGAGCAGCAGGTCATAGGGCCTGACGCCGGCGGCCAGATCGACGAACTCGAAGTCGTGATTGTGATAGGCAAGCACCAGGCCGGCGCGCGCGGCGCGCTCGCCGATCGCGTTCAGGTTGTCGCAGATCCGCTTCCAATCGTCCGCCGTTTGCCGCTCCGGCGGGTCGAGCCACGGGCAGACCACGAAGCCGGCCTCGAGCAACCGCGCGGTCTCGAACGATTGCTCGGGATTGCTCCGGAGGCTCGCGTAATCGGCGTGCAGTGATGGCGCGGCGAGATCGAGGTGGCGCAGCAGGTCGCGGGTCCGTGTCACGTTCTCGCCCATGATCCCCGCAAACTCCACCTCGCGGTAGCCGAGCAGGGCGATATTGCGGAGCGTCGCCTCGAAGTCGCGCTTCAACAGGTCACGGACCGTATAAAGTTGAAGCCCGATCTTGCGCAATTCCCGGCTCTGGGCCGCGGTTATTCCGAGCGCAGCACCAATGGCAACCGCCGACAAATCGCGCCTTGTCAGAACCATCAGGGGACTCGACGTGTTGCAACCCTGAGCGGCGAGTGTGGAACTTAGCATCATACGAACCGAAGACCAACCGGAAGAGAATGTTGCCATCGGGCCACAGGCGAAACTTCTTCGCGGGCATTGCGTTGTCTGAACCGGAGCCCATTCGCAATGAGGCGTGTGCATGCAGTTCCCTGCAACAAGTGAAATGGTGTTGGCCGCCGCGGCATTTTGCGCCGCGGTAACGGTGGAGATCGGCGTCTTTGTCCTGCTGGGCATGATCTAGCCGCTGGGTCGAGGTCTCGGAACTTCGACACCCGGGAACGAATCGCTAAGCCCGACTGTTTGTGGAAATGCGTTCGTTACCCCAAGAGAGGAGGAAACCAATGAAACGATATCTGCTCGCATTCGCCGCGTCGGCCGCGCTCGCCGCAGGCGCAGCGACGGCAGCAAAGGCTGTTGAATTCGATGTCGGTCCCGGCGGTGTTCGCGTCGGACCGGGCTATCACGACCGCTACTACAGCGATCGCGACTCCTATGCCTATGAACGCAGAGGGTGCCGGGTCGTGATCGATCACCGGACCAATCGCTACGGCGAAGACGTCACGGTCCGCAGGCGAATCTGCGATTGAGTTTGTGAGTTGTGATGAGCGATCAATGGGCGCCCGGCGGGCGCCCTTTTTTTGCCTTCGATTCCTGCGCGAGCGAGCAGGATCCGATCAACTGTCCAGCACCTTTCGCACGATTGCAGCCAGCTGGTCCGAAGCGATCGGCTTCTGGATCAGGTCGACGCCCGGATCCAGCCGTCCCTGGTGTACGATGGCGTTGCGGGAGTAGCCGGTCATGAAGATGATCTTCAGGGTAGGCTTCACGGCCCTGGCCTCCTCCGCGAGGCGGCGTCCGTTCATCCCCGGCATCACCACGTCGGTCAGCAGCAGCGCGACGGAAGCGCCTGATTGAAGCTGCTGCAGCGCCTGTTTCGCATCGCCGGCCTCCAGCACGTTGTAGCCCAGGTTGCCGAGCGTCTCGGCAACGTAGCGCCTGACCTCGGCATCGTCCTCGACGAGCAGAATGGACTCGCCGCTGTTCGCCCGCGGCGAGACCTGATCGCTTGTCCTGGGGGCAGGGGCATCGCCATAATAGCGGCGCAGGTAGATCTTGGCCGTGGTGCCGTGGCCGGTCTCGCTGTAGAGGTTGATGTGGCCGCCGGACTGTTTGACGAAACCGTAGACCTGGCTGAGACCGAGGCCGGTTCCCTGGCCGCTCGGCTTGGTGGTGTAGAACGGCTCGAACGCCCTTTCGAGCACCTCCCGGCTCATTCCGGCCCCGGTGTCTGACACCGAGATCAGGACGTACTGGCCGGGCTCGATCTCCCCATGGGTCCGGCAATAAGCGTCGTCCAGGTAGGTGTTGCTGGCTTCGATCGTGAGCTTGCCGCCGTTCGGCATGGCATCGCGCGCGTTGACGGCGAGATTGACCAGGGCCGATTCCAGCTCGGTCGCATCGACCTCGACCGGCCACACGCCGCCGCTGCCAACGACCTCGAGCGAGACGTGTTCCCCGAGCGCCCGGCGCAGGAACTCGGCAAGCCCGTTCAGGAGATTGTTGACGTCGATCGGCGCTGGGCTCAGCGGCTGCTGGCGCGAGAAAGCGAGCAGCCGCTTCGTCAGCATCGCGGCCCGTGTCGCCCCATGCATCGCGCGATCGAGCCGGCGCACCAGCTGCGCCTCTGCCCCGGCCATCTGCCGCTGCAGCGCTTCGAGATTTCCGATGATGATGGTGAGCAGATTGTTGAAGTCATGCGCGACGCCGCCCGTCAGATGTCCGATCGCCTCCAGCCGCTGCGATTGCCTGAGCGACTCCTCCGCCTTCGAACGGCGATCGATCTCGGCGTAGAGCGCCTGCGTCCGGCGCAGCACCAGCCACAAGGTGAGGAACAGGAACAGCGTCGCCGGAATGCCGAAGATGAGATGCGCGCCCATCGTCGAAAGCCATTCCCTTGTGAGCATCGCGGTCTCGATGCCGGCGGACAGATAGAGCGGCGTGTTCTCGAGCCGGCGTATCGCGTAACGGCGGCTGACCTGGTCGATCGGCGAAATCGAGGAATAGAAGCCGCCGCTGGGCGTGGCGCGTATCGTCCGCGCGAAACCCGTGGTCTCGCCCAGCTTGTCCGGGGCGCCAGCAGGAACGGCGGGAAAGCGCACCAGGAACGTGCCGTCCTCCCGGAGCAGGGCGTATTGAACGCCCTGGGTGTAGGCAAGCGATGCGAAGAACTGGAAGAAATTGCTGGGCAGGACCGACGCCTCGATCACGCCGACGACGTTGCCGTCCAGCACCAGCCGGCGGCTGACCGTGAAGAATGGTTCGGCATTCAGCACCGACGCGTAGACCTTGCCATAATAGGTTTGCGATGGTCCCGCGAGGTGCGCCTGGATGAAGTCGCGATCGGAAAAGCTCGTCTCCGGCGGCGGATGAGCCCAGGAGGAGACGAGCGGCCGTCCATCCGTGCCATAGACCCAGATCGACTGGACCGCGCGAATGGCCTTCGAGAGCCGTTCCAGCCTGACATGGAGTGTCGGCTCACTCTCGGCGATTTCTTCCGGTGACATGCCAGTCAGCAGGTCGGCGACTTGCGTCAGTGCCAGATTGACCAGTTCGAACGTCTTGAACGCCTCCTCTTGCTCGATGTCGAGCGAGCGCACCAGGCGCTCGCGCGCCGTGGTCTGCAGCCTCTCATAAGCGGTCCAGGAGGCGAACAGAAAAAGAGCGAGCGGCAGAACCAGCGATGCTGCCATCGCGGTCCGGATCAAGCGAACCGTCACCCGCCGGCCCTGCATTCCCGCTCTCCGACCAGCCATGTGCCTGCCCGCACGATAGGGGCGGACGACCGACGCAAACCAGGATAACCGGGACGGATTGCCTCAGCAATTGCCGACAAGAGCGGGCCCTGCGAATAACATGAAGCAGATATTACTAAACCGTAGCGCGTGTCCGCGCGCTCTGCCAGCAGCCGGAAATCGATCCTGCCGCGTATCGCATTCCGCCAATCCGCGGCATGATGGTCGGGTAATTGCAGCAGAGGGAGCCGGCCAGCTTGCCCAGATGAAGAGCTGACGGTCGCAGCGCAAGCGGCTTTCAGGCTGACGGCGCGGCCAGCTGCGTCGCGCCCGGATCGGCCATGGCCGGGCCCGCGGGCAGCGTGAGCAGCATCGTGCAAACGAGACCGGACGGTTCGAACGCGATCTCGGTGCCGCCGTCAAACTGCTCCAGTGCACGCGACAACAGCTGCAGGCCGAAGCCGCGACGCCTCGGCGCGGCGACACGCGGCCCGGCCCGCTCGCGCCATTCAAGGCTGAGAACGCTTCCCGACAGGGCGGAGCGCAGCGACACGCGGCCGCCAGGCACCGAGAGCGACCCGTATTTCGCCGCGTTGGTGGCGAGCTCGTGGATCAGCAATGCGACCATCAGGGCATGTTTGGGCGGCAGCAGAACGTTGGGTCCGTCGAACGAGAGGCGGCAGGCGTGGTATGGACCAAGCTCCGTCCCGGCGATGTCGCGGACATAGGCGCCGCGTCCGTGGGCGTTCTCGATCAGCTGGTCCGCTGCCGTGAGGGCGCCGAGGCGATCCAGAATGTCCTGGCGCAGTTGCGGCAGATCGCGCAGTTGCACGCTGATGATCGCCTGGATCGTCGCGATCTTGTTCTTCAGGCGATGCGCCAGTTCTTGCACCGCGAGCTGGCGCATCTGCTCCTCGTCCTCCAGCCGCCGCGCCAGGCGACGAAAATGGTCGACCGCGCCGACCATGATGAGCGACACGAAGGCGAAGGTGGCGAGGTTGACCGCATCGCCATGACGGATCAGAGCGAGACTGAAGACGGGCGGCAGGAAAGCCCACCACGCAACCAGCCCGCCGCTCACTGCGACGAGCAGTCCGGGACCGATGCCTCCGTACAGCGCCGCCAGCGCGATCGCCGGATAGTAGGCGATGAGCTGTGACGCCTGCGGTTCGAACCAGAGCAGCAGAGCCTCGAACAACGTCGCGGCGAACGCACAGACCAGGGCAAGGGCATAGGCCTGCAGCGAGCCGGGAGCGATGTGGCGGCGCAGGCTGGTCAAGCCCGCGTCGATCCGCGCGGCGAGATGTCCCGCGTGGAATCGTCGCACGGGGCGCTCCGCGAACTCTGCGGGCGGAAGGGCGGGACTGTCTCGCCAGGCGTCCCGGCTTTCCGCGACTGGACCATGATCGTGATCATGGTCGGAGGCAGCGGCAGGTACATTCATCATGCAAAACCAAACTTGAAACATTACTGGGCGCGAGCGAGTTTAGGTCGGATGCGGACGGCGCCGTGTATCAAATGAGACGCAAGTCGCAGTTTTTCGAGAGCGTTCATGGACAACGCGCACGAAGTTCTCATTCGCAGTTTGAAGGAGCATTCACGCCTCGCAGACGAGGATGTCGCCGAGGTCTGCTCGTTGGCGTGGATGGCCAGGAATTACGAGCCGAACGAGGATTTCATTCGCCAGGGCGACGTTCCGGAGTTCGCCGCGCTGGTCGTCAGTGGGATGGTCGGGCGCTACCACCTGCTGCAAACCGGCGGCAGACAATTTCTTTCCTTCCACATGTCCGGCGATTTGCCCGATGCGCAGGGTCTTTTCATCGAAAGAATGGACCATGGCCTGTGCGCCATCGGTCCGGCCTCGGTCGCCTTCATTCCCCACAAGGAGATCTTGAAGGCGTTCGAGCGCCGGCCATCCCTGGGCATTGCCATCTGGCGGGAGACCCTGCTGGATGCCGCAATCTTTCGGGAAGCCATCACCAACAACAGCGCCCGGCCGATGCGCGCGCGCATGGCGCACCTGTTTTGCGAGCTGTTCTGCCGCGCGCGGGTGTCCGGCCTCAACCATGGCAATACGTTGCAGGTGCCGATCAGCCTGGTTCAGCTCGGCGAGACGCTGGGCATGGCGATTGCGACCGTCAACAGGACGCTGCAGGAGCTGCGGGCCTCCGGTGCGATGGATTTTCGCGATGGCGAACTGACCGTGCTGAAATGGCGCGAATTGCAGGAGCTCGGGGATTTCAACCCCGACTATCTGCACACGAGGAAGCAGACTCCGCCGTGAAACCGGGGCATGAAAACATGCAACCGCGCGAACGCGCTGCGTTTGCTGCGGATCATGGTTGACGAAGATCCAAGGCGCGATGGGATTGAACCACCGGCTTTCAGGGTTAGCGCATCCGGCGGCGTGCGAAAGCGACGCCCAGCAGGAACGCGACCATCAGCGAGCCGAGCGGCGCCTCTCGGGTGATGTTGCTCAGGATGCCCAG
>NZ_JAFATE010000386.1 GCF_019244115.1 Bradyrhizobium sp. | reverse complement strand
CATGATCGGTTGGATCGTGCTGATGACCGTGGTCGATGTGGCGATGGTGCAGCTCCGCCTGGGTTCGACGGCGATCTTCTTCGTCGATCTCCTGCTCGCTTTGCTGCTCGGATTCGAGGCGTCGAGCCTGCGACGCTGGAGCTACTCGCGCCGCAACTGGCGCCAGCTCGACATCATCGTGGCCGATGATCTTGAGGCTGCGGAGCGGCGCTTCTTCGAACGCTGGGGCACGCGCCGCGCCGCAGGCTCTGGCCAGCCGCCGGTCGATCGCGGCGCGCCGCCGCCGGTGCGTGACAGGAGCGGCCAGTCCTTCGCCAATCCACCGCCGCTGCCGGCCGGCGGCATCATCGGGCTGTTTCCGGAACCCGGAGGTCAGCGATGAGCGTTGCCATCATCGACTACGGTTCGGGCAACTTGCACTCCGCGGCCAAGGCCTTTGAACGGGCGGCGCGGAGTATGGAAAATCCGCAAGCCATCGTGGTCACGCGCGATCCGGACACGGTCTATCGCGCCGACCGTATCGTGCTGCCGGGCGTCGGCGCCTTCGCCGATTGCCGCCGGGGGCTCGACGCGCTCAACGGGATGGCCGATGCGATGACCGAGGCGGTCCGCAACAAGGCGCGGCCATTTCTCGGCATCTGTGTCGGCATGCAGTTGATGGCGACGCGCGGCAAGGAGCACGTCATCACCGAAGGACTCAACTGGATCGCGGGCGACGTGGTGAAGATCGCGCCCGATGACGAGAACCTGAAGATCCCGCATATGGGCTGGAATACGCTCGAGCTGGTCCAGGAGCATCCAGTGCTGGAGCGGCTGCCGCTCGGGCCGAACGGCCGCCACGCTTATTTCGTGCACTCTTATCACCTCGATCCCGCCAGTGAATCCGATGTCCTGGCGCGCGCCGATTACGGCGGACCCGTCACCGCCGTCGTCGCCAAGGACACCGCGATCGGCACCCAGTTTCACCCCGAGAAGAGCCAGCGCTTCGGGCTCGCGCTGATCTCGAACTTTTTGAAGTGGAAGCCGTGATCCTGTTTCCTGCCATCGACCTGAAGAACGGCCAATGCGTGCGGCTCGAACAAGGCGACATGGCGCGTGCGACCGTGTTCAACCTCGATCCGGCCGGGCAGGCCACGAGTTTCGCGGCGGAGGGTTTTGAATATCTGCATGTGGTCGATCTCGACGGCGCCTTTGCCGGCAAGCCGATGAATGCAGGGGCGGTCGAGGCGATGCTCAGCGCCGTGACCATGCCGGTCCAGCTCGGCGGCGGCATCCGCGACCTCAGAACGGTCGAAGCCTGGCTCGGCAAGGGCGTGGCCCGCGTCATCATCGGCACGGCGGCGGTACGCGATCCGGATTTCGTCAAGGCGGCCGCAAAAGCGTTTCCGGGCCGCGTCGCCGTCGGGCTCGACGCGCGCGACGGCAAGGTCGCGGTCGAGGGCTGGGCGGAGACGTCGGAGATCACGGCGCTGGAGATCGCGCGACGATTCGAGGATGCCGGCGTCGCCGCAATCATTTTTACCGATATCGCACGGGACGGCCTGTTGAAGGGGCTCAATCTCGATGCCACCATCGCACTCGCAGACCGGATCGCCATCCCCGTCATCGCCTCGGGCGGGCTTGCCTCGATCGAGGATGTCAAGGCGATGCTGGCGCCGCGGGCGAAAAGGCTGGCGGGTGCCATCGCCGGCCGTGCGCTTTACGATGGCCGGCTCGATCCGTCGGCCGCGCTCGCCCTGATCCGCAACGCGCGGGCCGCCGCCTAAGGAGAGCTTTCGTGTTCAAGGTCCGCGTTATTCCCTGTCTCGACGTCAAGGACGGCCGCGTGGTCAAAGGCGTCAATTTCGTCGACCTGCGCGACGCCGGTGACCCCGTCGAGGCAGCAATCGCCTATGACGCCGCCGGCGCCGACGAGCTCTGCTTCCTCGACATCACCGCGACCCACGAAAACCGCGGCATCATGCTGGACGTGGTGCGGCGGACCGCAGAGGCCTGTTTCATGCCGCTGACGGTCGGCGGCGGGGTGCGAACGACGGATAACATCAAGACCCTGCTGCGCTTTGGCGCCGACAAGGTTTCGATCAACAGCGCCGCCGTCAATCGCCGCGAATTCGTCAAGGAGGGCGCCGAAAAGTTCGGCGAGCAGTGCATCGTGGTCGCGATCGATGCCAAGCGCGTCCGGCAGAACGGCCGGGACCGCTGGGAAATTTTTACCCATGGCGGCCGCAAGCCAACCGGGATCGACGCCATCGAATATGCCCAGGAAGTCGTTTCCCTCGGCGCGGGCGAGATCCTCCTGACATCGATGGACCGCGACGGCACCAAGCAGGGTTTTGACCTGCCGCTGACCCGGGCCATTGCCGACAGCGTACCCGTGCCGGTGATTGCATCGGGTGGCGTCGGCAACCTTGATCACATGGTGGACGGCATCCGCGAGGGCCACGCCACCGCCGTGCTGGCGGCATCCATCTTCCACTTCGGGGAATTTACCATCCGACAAGCCAAGGACCACATGGCGCGCGCCGGTTTGGCTGTGCGGCTCGATCCCTGACGACTCCTGATCGCAAAACTGCTAAATCTCGGGCCATTCTGGCGCTGGATGCCCCGGCGCCTTCTAAAAGTCCGAGTTGATGTCGCGTTTCACTGTCCATGATCTGGCTGCCACCATCGATGCCCGCGCTGCCTCGGGCGGCGAGAGTTCCTATACCCGCAAGCTGCTGGACAAGGGCACCGAACACTGTGCCAAAAAGCTGGGCGAGGAAGCCGTCGAAACTGTGATCGCCTCACTGGGAAATGATCGCGATCACCTTATCGCGGAGAGCGCCGACCTCATATTTCATCTGCTGGTGCTGCTGAAGTCGAAGGACATCAGCCTGCGGGAGGTCGAGGCTGCGCTGGCCAAGCGCACCGCAATGTCCGGCCTTGAGGAGAAGGCCTCGCGCAAGAGCGGCTAGGATACACGCTCGGGGAATCAACAAGGCGGCATCATGGATATCAGGGCCAGAGACCAGCAATACAATCCCTACCGCATCTTCACGCGCGAGCAGTGGGCGGGCTTGCGCGACGATACGCCGATGACGCTGGAGCCCGGCGAATTCGACCGGCTGCGCTCGCTGCATGACCGCCTCGACCTCAACGAGGTCGAAGAGATCTATCTGCCGCTGTCGCGGCTGTTGTCGATCTATGTCGACGCCACCCAGCGGCTGTTTTATGCGCAGCGCCAGTTCCTCGGTATCCGCGACCGCAAGATGCCGTACATCATTGGAATCGCAGGCTCGGTTGCGGGCGGCAAGTCGACCACGGCGCGCGTGCTGCAGGCGCTGCTCGCCCGCTGGTCGCCGCGACCCAAGGTCGATCTGGTGACGACGGACGGCTTCCTGTATCCGAACGCGGTGCTCGAACGGCTGGGATTGATCCAAAAGAAAGGTTTCCCGGCGAGCTACGATCTGCCGTTATTGCTGTCGTTCCTGAGCGACATCAAGTCCGGACGGAGGGGCGTCCGCGCGCCGGTCTATTCGCATTTGAGCTGGGACATCGTTCCGAACCAATGGCAGGAGGTCGACCAGCCGGACATCCTGATCGTCGAGGGTGTCAACGTGCTGCAGACCGGACCGCTGCCGCGCGATGGCCAGGCGGTGCCGGTGGTCTCCGACTTCTTCGATTTCTCCGTCTATATCGATGCCGACGAGCCGGTGTTGCGGCAGTGGTATGTGAAACGCTGGCTGACGCTGCGCGACACCGCCTTCCATGATCCGCGATCCTACTTCCATCGTTATGCGCCGCTGTCGGACGAAGAGGCGATCGCCACCGCGACCGCGATCTGGGAGCGCACCAACCTCGCCAATCTCGAGGAAAACATCCTGCCGACCCGCCCGCGCGCGACGCTGATCCTGAAGAAGGGCGCCGATCACGTCATCGAGACGGTGGCGCTGCGGCGGCTGTAA
>NZ_JAFATE010000239.1 GCF_019244115.1 Bradyrhizobium sp. | reverse complement strand
TGGCTCGGCGACGCAGCGGCGCGTGAACGCATCCTGCTCGAACAGGATTTTTCGCCGCACGATCTCGTGGATCCACTCCTCTTTGACCTGCAGCTGCCGCAACTGCTCGGCAAGTTCGATCGCATTGCGGCCGAGCCGGAAAAAGGTCGGCGAGCGCTGCAGCATCGTGACGTGGGCGCAGCGGTCCGCGATCGACGGAATCAGCGTTGCCGCCGTTGCGCCTGAGCCGATCACGACGACGCGCTTGTCCTTCAGCTCGATATTTTCCGGCCAGAGCTGCGGGTGCACGATGCGGCCCTTAAACGTGTCCATGCCGGGCCATTCCGGCGTATATCCCTCGGAGTGGCGATAATAGCCCTGGCACATCCAGAGGAAGTTTGCGGTAAAGGCGACGCGCTCGCCGGTGTCGTTCCTGACCGCTTCAATGGTCCAAAGCTTGGTCTTGCCGGACCAGCTCGCTGTCTCGATCCGATGCTTGTAACGGATATGTCTTGCGAGATCGTTCTCGGCGATGACCTCGCCCATGTAGGAGAGAATTTCCTGCGCGGTTGCGATCGGCGGGCCGACCCACGGCTTGAAGCTGTAACCAAAAGTGTGGAGGTCACTGTCGGAGCGGATGCCGGGATAGCGGTGCGTGATCCAGGTGCCGCCAAAACTGTCCTGGTTTTCCAGGATCACAAAACTCGTATCCGGGAGGTCTCGTTGCAAATGATAGGCGCTGCCGATGCCGGAGATGCCGGCGCCGACGATCAGCACGTCGAAATGTTCTGACGCCTGCGGCGAAGCCGCGTAGGTCGCGCGGGCGGTTTCGATGTTCATTGTTGTGATCTGGCGTTTCCCTGTTTCAAGCAGGCTGGACGTAAAGTCTTTCATGGTCAACCCACAGCCACGCAGAGATCCGATTTCTCCTCGATACAAACGGTGTCGTCGCCCGGCTTGACCAGGCGATCCAGTATTCCAGAGACGGCGGTGCTTGAGCCGAGAGGCCGCGGCGTACTGGATCACCCGCATCCGCGGGTGATGACCGCCGGAGCAAGCCGCCGGTCGGCGGATCCGCTCCGGCTTGCTTCACAGCGCAAACCCCCATTGCCGCGCGGTCTGAAGAATCCAGTCGCGGTAGAGCGTGAGCGGCGTCACTCCGGTCAGGCCGCCACAACCGTCGCTGCCGTTCGGCCCCGTCGACCAGCTGATGACGCCGATGATCGCAGGCCCGCCTCGCTGCTCCTCGAACACCGGGCCGCCGGAATCCCCGGTGCAGGCGCCGAGCCCTGCCTGATTGCCCTGACCGAGCGGATCGACCAGCCTGATCTGCAACGTTCCCGGCTTGCCGGTGGCAACCAGCTCGGCGCTGCGGACAAGTCCGCTGCTCTTGCCGTCGCCGCGCACGGTGACACCGACGCCGGCGATGGCAAATTTTCCACCCGCCACGATCGGCGCTTGCGGAATGAAGAGCGCGGCCACCGTCTCGCGCGGCGCGGCTTCGAGTTCCAGCAGCGCGACATCGGCGGTGGCGCGATGACCGAGCATGGCTTGCATGTTGAAGGCGGGATGAACCGCGACGCGCCGAACCATCTTCAGCTCCGCTTTGCGGTCGGCAGCATATTCCACAATGCGGTATTCGGCGCCGGGCTGCACGCAATGCGCGGCCGTCAGCACGAGTTTTGGTGCAATCAGCGCCCCGCTGCAGAAATTACCGCGCGAGCCGACGATGCTGATGACCGAGCGGCCGATCCCGTCCGTCGACGGCGCAGCGCCGCCGACGATCGCATGTGCAGGCGTGGTGCAGAGGAGCGCTGCGGCGAGCGCCGATCGAACGGAGCACTTCATCCGCGATAGCCATAGCCGCTCGCGGCGCCAGCGCCAAGTACCCAGACAAGTGGCGAGACTGGCCACAGGCCGGCATCCCGTGTTAGCCGTTTCCATGAGCAGCAACGGTGCGACGGAGCAGAGATGATCGAGGCGGTGATCTGGGATTTTGGTGGCGTGCTGACCACGTCGCCGTTCGAGGCGTTCGCTCGCTTCGAACGCGAGCGCGGCTTTCCCGTCGACATCATCCGCCGAACCAACGCCGCCAATCATCTTGAAAATGCCTGGGCGAAGTTCGAGCGCGCGGAGATCGACGCCGACACGTTTGACCGGCTGTTTGCCGAGGAGTCGCTTGCGCTCGGCGGCGCCGAGGTCCGGGGCAGCGAGGTCTTGCCGCTGCTCGTCGGCGACCTGCGGCCCGAGATGGTCGCGGCGTTGAAGCGGATCGGCCAACACTTCAAGACCGGGTGCATCACCAACAATCTTCCCGCCAACGCGATCGGCAGCCAAAGCGGGCGGTCATTGTACGTCGCCGAGGTGATGGTGCTGTTCGATCATGTGATCGAGTCGGCCAAGATCGGCCTGCGCAAGCCGGACCCGCGCATCTACCGGATGATGGTCGAGGCGCTCGGCGTCGATGCGAAGAACTGCGTCTATCTCGACGATCTCGGCGTAAATTTAAAGCCGGCGCGCGAGATGGGCATGACCACGATCAAGGTCGTCGATGCCGCGCAGGCGATCGCCGAGCTGGAGCAAGCAACGGGACTGAAGCTGGGCTGAATCCGTACGCTCACCTGCAGCCGCATCGGAGGTGCGCCCCCTCCCCCGCTTGCGGGGGAGGGCTGGGGTGGGGGAAACTCAATCTCGATTCGCGTTCGTGGCACCCCCACCCCAACCCCTCCCCCGCGTGCGGGGGAGGGGCGCGCACCGCATGCGGGGCGACCTATTCGATCCAACTACTCCGCAGCCCTTGACAACCGTTCCGGAAACGCTGCGGCAAGCGAGACGCGGTCGGCTTTCAGCACGCCGCGCTCGGTGATCAGGCCGCTGACCAGCCGCGCCGGCGTGACGTCAAAGCCGTAATTCGCAACCGGCGAGCCGTCGGGCACGATGCGCACGGTCTCGATGCGGCCGTCGGCGGTGCGGCCCGTCATGGTCGCGACCTCGTCGGCACTGCGCTGCTCGATCGGAATGTCGGCGATGCCGTCGTTGACGGCGAAGTCGATGGTCGGCGACGGCAGCGCGACATAGAACGGCACCCCATTGTCGCGTGCCGCCAGCGCTTTCAGGTACGTGCCGATCTTGTTGCAGACATCGCCATTGGCGGCGACGCGGTCGGTGCCGACGATCGCAAGATCGACCATGCCGTGCTGCATCAAATGGCCGCCAGTGTTGTCGGGAATGACGGTGTGCTTGACGCCGTGATGGCCGAGCTCCCAGGCCGTGAGCGATGCACCCTGATTGCGCGGGCGCGTCTCGTCGACCCAGACATGGATCGGAATGCCGCGCTCATGCGCCAGATAGATCGGCGCCGTCGCGGTGCCCCAGTCCACCGTGGCGAGCCAGCCCGCGTTGCAATGGGTCAGCACGTTGACCGGCTCGCCCGGCTTTTTGCGCGCGGCAACCGCCTCGATCAGCGCAAGCCCATGTCTGGCAATGCCCTGGTTGATGACGATGTCGTCCTGCGCGATGGCATCGGCGCGCGCATAAGCCGCATCGCTGCGCGCCGACGCTGCCAGCGGCCGCAGCATGGTGCGCATCTCGTCCAGCGCCCATTTCAGGTTGATGGCGGTCGGCCGCGTCACGATCAGCATCTGATAGGCGCGATCGAGCCCGGCATCCGAGCTATCGGCGCGCATCGCGAGCGCCACGCCGTAGGCGGCGGTGGCGCCGATCAGCGGCGCACCGCGCACCAGCATGGAGCGGATCGCCTCGGCCGCATCCTCGCAGCTCCTGAGCTTTGCGATGATGAATTCATGCGGCAGCCGCCGCTGATCGATCGCACCGACCGTCGCGCCATCAGCCTCGAGCCAGATGGTGCGGAAATGCTTGCCGTCGACCTTCATGGCACGCTCCCTTAAGGCAGTTTTCAACCGCGCAGGATTCGTCCGGCTACCGCGTCGAGCTTCTTCAAGAGCTCCGGATCGCGCGCCTCCGGGGCGGTGATCAGCGCGTTGTCGAGCGCGCGGTCCGAACCGACCGGACAGGGCTCGTGATCCCGCGGAAACTCCTGCGCCAGCCGCGCCACCAGCGCCTTGGCCTTGTCGGCATTGGAGCCGAGGACACGGATGATGTCCTGCACCGTGACGGCATCGTGGCCCGGATGCCAGCAGTCGAAATCGGTGACCATCGCCACCGTGGCATAGCAGATCTCCGCCTCGCGGGCGAGCTTGGCCTCGGGCATGTTGGTCATGCCGATCACGGAATAGCCCTGCGCCTTGTAGCTCATGCTCTCCGCATAGGTCGAGAACTGCGGTCCTTCCATGCAAACATAGGTGCCGCCGCGCGCCATCTTGATTTTTTCGGCCTCCGCGGCGGCCTCGAGATGATCGTGCAGCCGCGGCGATATCGGATGCGCCATCGAGACATGGGCGACGCAGCCCCTGCCGAAAAAAGAGCTCTCGCGCTTGTAGGTGCGGTCGACGAACTGATCGACCAGCACGAAGGTTCCGGGCGCGAGTTCCTCCTTGAACGAGCCGCAGGCCGACAGCGAAATCAGGTCGGTGACGCCGGCGCGCTTCAAGACGTCGATATTGGCGCGATAGTTGATGTCGGACGGCGACAGCCGGTGCCCCTTGTCATGCCGCGGCAGGAACACGATCGGCAGCCCCGACAGGGTGCCGCGCCGGATCGGCGCCGACGGCTCGCCCCAGGGGCTTGCGATGATCTCTTCGCGCGCATTTTCCAGGCCCGGCAGATCGTAGATGCCGGAACCACCGATGATACCGAGGACCGCTTTTGCCATGATTTCCCCACCATTGCCTGGCGGCAGCTATGGCATTTTTGAAGCCAATTTGAAATGGGGCGACTGCGCCACTATTGGGCGCGATTGCGGCTGCCTCGGGAGCCGTGTTCCTCCCCTTACCATGAGCGGGAAGGAACGAGCCCCGTCATTGCGAGGCGCAAAGCCGAAGCAATCCAGAGCCTCACCCGCGGTTCTGGATTGCTTCGCTCGCAATGACGGAAATTCAGCTCACGCCGCGAGCCGCGCCGCGTGCGCAAAGTCCCAATAGAGCTTGCGCGCCTTGGTGTAGAACGGCCCAGGCTGCAGCGAGCGGTCATCGATGCGGACCACAGGCGCGACCTTGGCGAAATTGCCCGACGAGAAGATCTCGTCGGCGCCGAGAAAATCCTGATAGCAGAGCGTGCTCTCGACCAC
>NZ_JAFATE010000102.1 GCF_019244115.1 Bradyrhizobium sp. | reverse complement strand
ATTCCCCGAGTTCCTTGCGGACGGGGACGTTCGGATAAAAGCGCTTCAGGAGTTCCGCGGTCGGCAGGTCGGACGAGCAGTCGTTCTGTCCGGCGTTGAAGACCTGGAAGCCGAGTCCATCCTTCTGGATCGCCAGGTGTACGATCTCCCCGAGGTCGCGGGCGTCGATATAGGACCAGGCATTGCGTTTTCGCGACGGGAGATTGGCGATGAAGCCGGGAAACATGTCGTATTCATGCGGCTCGATGACATTGCCGATCCGCAAGGCATAGATGTCGATGCCGTAGCGCATCGCGAATGCCCGCGCGGTCTTCTCGTTGAGGACCTTTGACAAGCCATAGGAGTCCATGGGGTCGACGTCGTAATCCTCCTCGAGGGGGAAGTGATGAAAGTCCTTGTCGCCCTCGGCAAAGCAGACGCCATAGGTGGTCTCGCTGGAGGCGATGATGATCTTGCGGACGCCGAGTTTTGCGGCCGCCTCGATCACATTGTAGGTGCTCATGGTGTTGACGCGAAATGTCTCGTTGTCGGGTTCGATCAGGACGCGCGGGATCGCCGCAAAATGCACCACGGCGTCCGGCGGCGCCGGCGGCCTGGCCGCATTGAAACCTGCGAAGCCGAAATGCGTGGTCAGCGCGTTGAACGCCTGCCCGCTGTCGGTCAGGTCGGCGATCAGGTTCCTGATGTCGGCATGCTCCGACGGTTTCAAGTCGACGTTGAGCAGGTCGTAGCCTTTATCCCTGAGATAGGGCAGGGCATGCCGGCCGGCCTTGCCGGTGCCGCCGGTGAATACCACACGCTTGGCTGTCATGGCTGTCTCGCTCCCTGGTTGCTTTTAGTCACATCTCGGCATCTTGCGTCATGTCGTGCCGCCGGCTTAGCCCGCATCCGGCTGATCCACCACAGCGAAAAATTCCAGACCACGCAGACCGCGAGCGCGAGGCTCAAGCCCGCGGCGGAGCCTAAATGCATTGCTGCGACATGCAGCACGGCGATCGCGACACCGAGGCCCATCAGCCCCCAGGCGCTGTTGGCGATCACGGCAGCCGTCGCCGGTCCGCCGATGCGCGGATGCAGGATCAGCATCATGCTGGAGAACACGATCGGAAACAGCGCCAGGATGCCGGAGATGGCAGGACCCGCCCAGCCTGACAGGCTGACGACGGTCGCAACCAGCATCGCCACCAGTGAGGCGCGCAGCGGCACGTCGTACCAGCGCCGTGCGATCGGCGGCATCCTGGCATGGCGGTAGCGCGCCTGCGCGGCAATGCAGATCGCGAAAGCAATCACGTTGACGAGAAGGCCGGCGGCCAGCGACCAGTGCACCAGGCGCGCCAGCGATGCGAGCGCGAGCCACACGATGGCGGCTGTGCCCCAGCTCGTCAGCACGCTCTGACGCTGTGCGAGCAGCACGTAGGTCAGGCCGAGGAAGAGGGTCGCCGCGTTGGTCGGCAGGCTCGCGAGCGCCCCCTCCGCAATGAAGGCCGCATCGTGATCGAGCGCGAGGAAGACGTAGGTCGGCCCCGCCGAGATCGGCAGGGTCGCGATCAGCGCGCCGATCACCGGCCCCGAGCGCTCGGTGATGAACGAGGCCGTCACCACGAAGGACGCGGCGACCGCCATGCGCAGGATCAGCGGGAGGAGGAAGGCGAGATCGGGCATTAGCTAGCCGTCGTCCCGGCCAAGCTCTCCATGGCAACGCGCTTGCGTTGCCATGGAGAGCGCCGAGCCGGGACCCATAAACCACAGGCGTTCGTTATCGGGAAGAAAGATGTAACTGACAGCTCGCCCCAATGATCGAGGCCTGTGGTTATGGGTCCCCGCTTTCGCGGGGACGACACCGAATAGGCGGCTAGAATTCACACCCGCTTCATCGACACCGAGACCTTCGGGCCGTTCTTGATGGTCTGGTAGACCACGCAATAGCGCTCGGTGAGTTTCTTCAAGAGGTCGAGCTTGTCCTGCGGCGCATCGGTCTCGACCTCGAAGCGGACGCGAATCTCGGCAAAACCGACCGGCGCCTCCTTGTCGACGCCGAGCGTGCCGCGGAAATCGAGGTCGCCCTCGGCGATCACCCGGCCGCTGGTCAGCGGCACCTCGATCGCGGTCGCGACCGATTTCAGCGTGACGCCGGCGCAGGCCACCAGCGCTTCCAGCAGCATGTCGCCGGAGCAGAGCTCGAGTCCGGACCCGCCGGTCGCCGGATGCAGGCCGGCAGTGGCGAGCGCGCGGCCGGTCTCGACCTTGCAGGCGATGTTTTCGTTGTCGATCGAGCCCTTGGCCTTCAACGTGATCAAGGCGGCCGACGGGTCGGCCTTGTAGCGGTCCTTGATGGGCGCCTGCATGGCGCGCAATTCCACGGCATCCATTCTCGTTCTCTCCCAAGATTCCTGCAACCTTCTTGGCCGCAGCATGTAGCGGTTTGCCGCAGTTCTGTCACCACCACATCGCCTCGCCGGCACTCGAATTCGATTGCGCCTCCATCAGGTTCCGATCGAGCGAGCGGTCCAGCGCGGTCAGCACGCGCCGCTTGACCTGGTCGAACAGTTGCGACTTGCGATCCCGCGGCCGCGCCAGATTGACGGCAACGTCCGCAAACAGCCGGCCCGGCCGCGGCCGCATCACCAGCACGCGGTCTGCCAGCATCACGGCCTCCTCGACGTCATGCGTGACCATCACCAATGTTGGACGCGCATCGGCCCAGAGATCGAGCAGATGGTCCTGCAGGTCGGTCCGCGTAAAAGCATCGAGCGCGGAGAACGGCTCATCCAGCAGCAGCACTTCCGGCTGCGGCACCAGCGCCCGCGCAATCGCCACCCGCTGCGCCTGCCCGCCGGAGAGTTCGCGCGGCCAGGCGCGCGCCTTGTCGGCAAGGCCAACGCGATCGAGCGCGCGGACGACGCGCGCGCGGCGCTCGGCGGCAGGCAGGTCGGACAGGCCAAAACCGATATTGTCGGCGACCGACAGCCACGGCAGCAGCCGCGGCTCCTGGAAAATGATGCCGATCTTTTCGTGCGGCGCCGTGATGGCGATATCGTCGAGCGTCACCGCGCCTGAGGTCGCGGGATCAAGCCCGGCGATGGCGCGCAGCAAGGTCGACTTGCCGCAGCCGGAGCCGCCGATGATGGCGACGATCTCGCCGAGCCGGATTTCGGCGGAAAACCGCTCCAGCGCGTGCACGCCGTTCGGATAGGTCTTGCTGACGCCACCCAGGACAAGCATCAGCTTCCTCCGCCCTGTGGCGCGAAGGCATCCTGCCAGCGCAAGAGCGGCGCGCTCGTGACCTCGATCAGCCAGTCGGTGGTCTTGCCGAGGATGGCGAAGATCACGATCGCGGCCACGATCTGCGCCGGCTTGCCGAGCTGCTGGCCGTCGATCAGGAGATAGCCGAGTCCCTCGGAGGCGCCCATGAACTCGGCGGCGACGACGAACATCCAGCCGAGGCCAAGGCCGACCCGCAGCGCCACCACATAGGCCGGCAGCACCGCGGGCAGGAGAATACGCCGGATCATCGCCGGCCCCGAAAGGCGGAAGATGCGGCCGACCTCGACGATCTTGCGGTCGACCGCGAGAATCGCGCCCATCACGCCGAGATAGACCGGAAAGAACACGCCGACCGCGATCAGCGCGACTTTTGAGGTCTCGAAAATGCCAAGCCAGAGGATGAACAGCGGCACCCAGGCAATCGAGGGGATCGCGCGGAGCGCCTGAATGGTCGGGTCCAGAAGCTGCCGCGCCAGCGCCCAGTAGCCCGAGATCGCGCCGAGCAGGGTCCCGGCGATGACGCCAAACGCAAAGCCGGCGGCCACCCGCGACAGCGTCGCCAGGATATGGCGGGAGAGTTCGCCGGTGCGCGCGAGGTCGATGATGGTCGCAATGACCTTCGACGGCGGCGGCACCAGCCGGCCATTGGACCAGCCGAGATGGACGATCGCCTCCCAGCCAACAGCAAGTGCAAGCGGCAGCACGAGCCCGAGCGCCGGACGCGCGTAGCGGGTCAGGCGCACGCGCGAGGCGGGCGCCGCTGTTGCTTCGCTCCGTTCAAGGGCCGGCAGGTCAACGGTCATGACCATGAGCTAGACGCTTCTCGCGAAGGGAATGCAAGGTGAAGCACGAAAGCCGAACCATCCTCAGTCGTCGTCCCCGCGAACGCGGGGACCCATAACCACAGGCCGCAGTTGCTGAGCGAGCTCGTCGTTACGTCTTTCTTCGCGCCACCGCGTCCTGTGGTTATGGGTCCCGGCTCGGCGCTCACCTTAGCGGCGCTACGCGCCGCCCGGCTCGCTTGGCCGGGACGACAGGGGAACTAACCTCAGCAGCACAATCAATTCAGCAGCACCATCAGTTCACCGGCAGCGGGACCTGGTCGTCGATCAGGCTGTCCAGCGCCGCTTTGACATCGACCTTGGCGTCGATCACGCCGGCCTGCTGCAAGGCCTGCCCGGCGGCGAGCATCGACTCGCGCTGCGGCGTGGCGATGCGGCTGTGAGTCAGTTCGGTGCGCTCCTTGAGCTGCTTGTCGACGATGTTGTCCGGCAGTTTGGTCACGCCGATGAACACCTTTTTCAGCTCGTCATAATTGGCGAGCGAGTATTTGCGCGCCTCCTCGTAGGTGGCCAGCACGCGGCGGACGATGTCCGGATGGTCCTTCAAGAACTGCTCGCGGACATTGAGAATGCCGAAAGTGTTGGCATCGGGCTTGCGATAGAACAGTTTTGCGCCGTCCTCGATCTCGGCCTGGGCCATCATCGGATCGAGCCCGGCCCAGGCATCGACGTCGCCGCGGATCAACGCGGTCTTGCCGTCGGCATGCTGCAGCAGCACCGGCGTGATGTCCTTCTCGGACAGCCCCGCGCCCAAGAGCGCGCGGACCAGGAAGATGTGCGGATCGGTGCCGCGGGTCACCGCGACGCGCTTGCCCTTCAGATCGGCAACGCTCGCGATCTTGGAGTCCTTGCCCGTCACCAGCGCGGTCCATTCCGGCCGCGAATAGACGTAGATCGACTTGATCGGGTTGCCGTTGATCTTGGCGACCAGCGCGGCCGAGCCGGCGGTCGAGCCGAAATCGATCGATCCGGCGTTGAGAAATTCGAGCGCCTTGTTGGAACCGGCGGACTGCACCCAGACGATCGAGATACCGTCCTTGGAAAATTCCTTCTCGAGCAATCCGCGCTGCTTCAGCACCATAGAGACCGGGTTGTAGGTTGCCCAGTCGATGCGGATTTCGCTCAAGGCCTCGGCGGCCTTCGCGCCGGGCAACAGCCAGATCAGTGTGAGTGCGGCGAAAATCCATCGCGCAGCCTTGAGCATCGGTCCACCTTTGTTGCACCGCTTGAAAACCCTTCTGTATCTCAATAGCTTGGAGCTGCAAGCCTGAAGAAGATCCGCATCCTGCAGATGACGTCAGCGAGAACGGCGTTGCCGAAAGCACACTAAATTCAGCATGGACATGCTCTCTTCCCAGAGAAACGTCCGTGACAGCAAGAGCCCCCGCCTGATATCCGAAGAACTCATGGACACCGTCGTCAAAGAGCCCCGTCCCGACAGCGAGACCCGTTTCGACAGCGCGCGGATTGCGGCCGCGGTCGAGGCGCTCGCGACCCGGCATGCCGGGCGCGATGATGTTTTCCGTACCGCGGTCGCGCAGCTCATGAAGGCCGAGCTCGGCGCCGCCCGCGCCGCCGCGCAAAAGCTGCTGCTGAAGGACCGCCACGGCCGGCGCTGCGCCGAGCGGCTCTGCCTGGTGCAGGACGAGATCATCCGCATCCTCTACACGGCGGCGACGCAGCATCTCTATCCGACGCCGATTCCGTCAGGTGCCGAGCGCATGGCCGTGGTCGCGACCGGCGGCTACGGCCGTGGCCTGATGGCGCCGGAGTCCGACATCGACCTCTTGTTCATCCTGCCTTACAAGCAGACCGCCTGGGGCGAACAGGTCGCCGAAGCCATCCTGTACTGCCTGTGGGACATGGGGCTGAAGGTCGGCCATGCCACGCGCTCGGTCGACGAATCGATCCGCCAGGCGCGCGGCGACATGACCATCCGCACCGCGATCCTGGAGATGCGGTTTCTGACTGGCGACCGGCCGCTCTATGACGAACTCGTCGAGCGTTTTGACAAGGAAGTCGTGCACGGCACCGCTGCGGAGTTCGTGACCGCAAAGCTCGCCGAGCGCGAGGAGCGGCACCGCCGCGCCGGACAATCGCGCTATCTGGTCGAGCCCAATGTCAAGGACGGCAAGGGCGGCTTGCGCGACCTGCACACGCTGTTCTGGATCGCGAAATATGTCTATCGCGTGCGCGAGACCGACGAGCTGCTCGAACGCGGCGTATTCGACGCGCAGGAATACCGCACCTTCCGTCGCTGCGCCGACTTCCTCTGGTCGGTCCGCTGCAACCTGCATTTCTTGAGCGCACGCGCCGAGGAGCGGCTGTCCTTCGACCTGCAGCGCGAGATCGCGGTCCGCCTCGGCTACACCTCGCATCCGGGCATGCAGGATGTCGAGCGCTTCATGAAACATTATTTTCTGGTCGCCAAGGAGGTCGGCGATCTCACCGCCATCCTGTGCGCCAAGCTCGAGGATCAGCAGGCCAAGCCCGCGCCGGTGCTGAGCCGGATGATGGCGCGGCTGCGTCCCGGCATGAACCGGCGGCGAGTGCCGGAGAGCGACGACTTCATCGTCGACAACAACCGCATCAATCTCGGAGATCCCGAGGTGTTCAAGCACGATCCGGTCAACCTGATCCGGATTTTTCGACTCGCCCAGAAGAACAATCTCGCCTTCCACCCGGACGCGATGCGCATGGTCACGCGCTCCTTAAAACTCGTCAACACGGAGCTGCGGGAGAATCCCGAAGCCAACCGCCTGTTCATGGAGATCCTGACCTCGAACGACGCCGAGGTCGTGCTGCGGCGGATGAACGAGACCGGCGTGCTCGGCCATTTCATCCGTTCCTTCGGCAAGATCGTCTCGATGATGCAGTTCAACATGTATCATCACTACACCGTCGACGAGCACCTGATCCGCTGCATCGGTTTTCTGCAGGACATCGAGCGCGGCGGCGTCGACGAGCTCGCGATGGCGAGCGACCTGATGCGAAAAATCCGCCCGGAGCACCGCCCGGTGATCTACATCGCCGTGCTGCTGCACGACATCGCCAAGGGTCGGCCGGAGGACCATTCGATCGCCGGCGCCAAGGTGGCGCGGCGGCTCTGCCCGCGGCTTGGCTTTTCGCCCGCCGACACCGAGACGGTGGCCTGGCTCATCGAAGAACACCTGGTGATGTCGACGGTGGCGCAGTCGCGTGACCTGTCGGACCGCCGCACCATTGAGAATTTTGCCGCCGTCGTGCAGTCGGTCGAGCAGATGAAACTCCTGACGATCCTGACCACCGCGGACATCCGCGGTGTCGGTCCAGGCGTGTGGAACGGCTGGAAGGCGCAGCTGCTCCGCACGCTCTATTACGAGACCGAGCCGGTGTTGACCGGCGGCTTCTCGGAAGTGAACCGCGCCAAGCGTATCGCGGCGGCACAGGCCGAGTTCCGGCAGGCCTTTACCGACTGGCCGGCGGAGGAGATCGACGCCTATGTCGCCCGGCACTATCCGGCCTACTGGCTCAAGGTCGAGCTGCCGCGAAAAATCCGCCAGGCCCGCTTCATTCGCGCCAGCGAGCAGGCCGGCCACAAGCTCGCGATCAATGTCGGTTTCGACGAGGCGCGGGGCGTCACGGAGCTCACCATCCTGGCGATGGACCATCCGTGGCTGTTGTCGATCATCGCGGGGGCCTGCGCCTCGGCCGGCGCCAACATCGTCGATGCGCAGATCTACACCACGACCGACGGCCGCGCGGTCGACACTATCGCGATCTCGCGCGAGTACGATCGGGACGAGGATGAGGGACGGCGCGCGAAGCGGATCGGCGAGATGATCGAGCAGGTGCTGGAGGGCAAATTGCGCCTGCCCGAAGTGGTGGCACGGCGCGCCGCAGGCCGTGGCAAGGTCCGGGCGTTCGTGGTCGAGCCGGAGGTCGCCATCAACAACCAGTGGTCGGAGCTCTATACCGTGATCGAGGTCTCCGGCCTCGACCGGCCCGGTCTGCTCTACGAGCTGACCACCGCGATCTCAAAGCTCAACCTCAACATCGCCTCCGCCCATGTGGCGACCTTTGGCGAACGGGCCCGCGACGTGTTCTATGTCACCGATCTGCTGGGCGCCCAGATCAACGCGCCAACGCGCCAGGCCGCGATTCGCAGTGCGCTCTTGCATCTCTTATCGAGCGACGAGCGGGCCGAGCAGCCGGCCGCGTGAGCGTGCAGGGTGGGCAAAGCGAAGCACCTATGCAACGAAACGGTACCGTTGCATTATGACGCCCGTGTTAAGACGACTCGTGCGTCCGATGAAATTGCATGACCGAACTCATTGAATTCAAACGCGGACCGGGCGGACGGCCGACGCGTGCCGAAGCCGAGCGGCGTCACGCCGCTTTGCTCAAGACCGCGATGCGCCTGTTTCTGGAACGCGGCTTCGAGCCGGTCTCGATCGAGGAGATCGCCAAGCGGGCCGGCGTCGCCAAGCGCTTCATCTATGCGCGCTATGCCGACAAGTCGGCCCTGTTCGTCGCCGCCGTCGAGTACAATTTCCTCGGCCGCATGGAGGCGCTGCACGCGATCGAGCCTTCGCCGCGCGGACCGGAATGGGGACTGCTGGAACTCGGACGGGCGGTAGTCGACATGGCGCTGCAGCCCGATGTTCTGGCATTACACCGCCTGTTCATGTCCACCGCGCCGCAGTTTCCGGAACTCGCCCGGCGCATGCTGGAGCGCCATCGCCAGCGCGGCATCAAGGAGATCGAGCGCGTCCTGCGATTCTATGCCGAGCGCGGCGAGATCGAACTGCACGATCCGGTCTGGCTGACCGAGCATTTCTTCATTTCGATCATCGGTATTCCGCAGCGTCTGGCCCTGGCGGGACTCCGCGAACCGCCTTACGACGAGGCGCGCCGGCTACGCCTTGCGGTCAATCTGTTCGTGAATGGCTGTCGCGCCCGCCCCACGGAAAAACCAGCCGCTTCTCCGACCTCCTGAATACCGAAATGTCGCGGGCGGCCGGGCTTATCTTGCATTGCGGCAACCCTTCCTCCACAATCCGCTTCGAGCGATGGCGTCCGCGCGGGCAAAAGGTCTGCCGGGACAATAAAGACCATCGGCAGAACCCCAGAATATGAGGAACGCATTGAGATGAGGAACGGCTTTTTCCAATTCGCGGGCACCGTCGTGCTCGCGCTTGCGCTGTCGGCGACATCGGCCCTGGCGCAGAAGAAATACGACACCGGCGCCAGCGACACCGAGATCAAGATCGGCCAGACCCTGGCGTTCTCCGGGCCCGCTTCGGCCTATGCGACAATCGGAAAGACGCAGGCCGCCTATATGAAGATGATCAACGACCAGGGGGGCGTAAACGGCCGCAAGATCAATCTCATCCAGTATGACGACGCCTATTCGCCACCAAAGGCGGTCGAGCAGATCCGCAAGCTCGTCGAGAACGACGAGGTGCTGCTCACGTTCCAGGTACTCGGCACGCCATCGAACGCCGCCGTACAAAAATATCTCAACGTCAAGAAGGTGCCGCAGCTTTACGCTGCAACCGGCGCGTCGCGCTTCACCGACCCGAAGAACTTCCCCTGGACCATGGGCTTCAATCCCAACTATTTCGTCGAGGGGCGGATCTACGGCCAGTACATACTGAAGGAACATCCGAACGCCAAGGTCGGAATCCTCTACCAGAACGATGACCTGGGTAAGGACTATCTGAACGGGATCAAGGCCGGCCTTGGCGATAAGGCGGCGAGCATGATCGTGGCGGAAGCCTCCTACGAGGTCTCGGACCCGACCGTCGACTCGCAGATCCTCAAGATCAAGGACTCCGGCGCCGATCTGTTCTTCTCCGCCACCACGCCGAAATTCGCCGCCCAGGCGATCAAGAAGAATTATGAGCTTGGCTGGCACCCGGTGCACATCCTCGACATCAACTCGGTCTCGGTGGGTGCGGTGATGAAGCCCGCGGGGTCGGAGGCATCCAAGGGGGTGATCAGCGTCAACTACGGCAAGGATCCGCTCGACCCGACCTGGAAGGACGATCCAGGCATGAAAAAATATTTCGACTTCATGGCGAAGTACTATCCCGAGGGCGACAAGGACTCGCTGTTCAATGCCTACGGCTATTCGACCTCACAGCTCTTGATCTACACGCTGCAAAAGTGCGGCGACGATCTGACGCGCGAGAATGTCATGAAGCAGGCGACTTCGCTGAAGGACGTTGTGCTCGACCTGGCGCTGCCGGGGATCAAGAACAACACCTCGCCGACCGACTATCGCGTGAACAAGCAGCTGCAAATGCAGCGCTTTAACGGCGAGCGCTGGGAGCTGTTCGGCCCGATCCTCGAAGACACCGGCGCGGCCGGGTAGTTTTACGACTCTGTAGGTGGGCAAAGGCGCGCCAGCGCCGTGCCCACCATCTTTCCGCATGCGCTGGCTGCAATGGTGGGCACGCTTCGCTTTGCCCACCCGACAATTTCCGTTGTTATGCGGGGATCTCCCCAAAATTCTGGCCGACCGGCAGCACCGCGTGCCGGATCAGGCGCGAATCCTCCACCGCGGCCTGGCGGTGCTTCACCGCCTCGCGGTAGACGGGGTCGCGGATCATCTCGACGAATGCCGCGACGGACGGATATTCGGCAACGAAGCAGATGTCCCAGCGCTCCTCTTGCGGGCCGATCAGCATCAGCTTGAAGCGTCCCTGCCACACCACGCGTCCGCCGACGCGGCGAAACACCGGGCCGCTGCCCTGGCCATAGGCCGCATAGGCTTCCGCGCCGGTCGCCTTGCGGCCGTCGCCATAGGCGGCCTCGCGGCGCAGCCGGACCAGGTTGAGCATGTGAATCGGCCCCTCGCGATCATTGGCGCGGAACTGCGCAAAAATCTCCTTGGTCGGATCGATGTGGCCCATCACGATTCTCCTGTCCTGAAATGGCCTTAACCTTACCACGCGCTGTGCCCGCGCGGTTCACCCCCTAATCGCGCGTTAAGCTTTTCGTAACCCGCTCTTAAACTCCAACCTCTAGCGTACAGCGCTCAAGGGAGTGAGCGTTGGCGTATGGCGTTGTGGTGGGGTCGGAAAAAGCGCGGCGGCCGCAAGGAGCCGCTGTTCGGGCTCGCCTCAGCCATGGCCGACCTGCGCCTGACATGGCAGGACCGCATCGCGGCCATCAGCGACGAACAGCCGGGGGAGACCACGTCCAAGACCGCATCCAGGAACAGGCCGAAATACGATCCCGACGATGAGGACGACGATCCCCCGCGCGAGCGCAAGCCGAAAGGCGCTGCCAGGCGCGGATCGGCCTCGCGCGCGCGCTTCAGTTTCGCGCGCCTGATCTATTGGGGCGTGGTGCTCGGAATCTGGGGCGCGATCGCGATGGTCGGTGTCGTGGTCTATGTCGGCGCGCACCTGCCGCCGATCCAGTCGCTGGAAATTCCAAAACGGCCGCCGACCATCGAGATCGTGGGCGCCGACGGCAGCGTGCTGGCCCAGCGCGGCGAGATGGCCGGCGCCAATGTCGCGCTAAAGGACCTGCCGCCCTATCTGCCAAAGGCCTTCATCGCGATCGAGGACCGCCGTTTCTATTCGCATTGGGGCGTCGATCCCTTCGGCATTGCGCGCGCCGCCGTCGCCAACGTCCTGCATCGCGGGGTGGCGCAGGGCGGCTCGACCCTGACCCAGCAGCTCGCCAAAAACCTGTTTTTGACGCAGGAGCGCACGCTGCAGCGCAAGCTGCAGGAGGTCGAACTCGCGCTGTGGCTGGAGCGCAAGCATTCCAAGACCGAGATTCTCGAGCTCTATCTCAACCGCGTCTATTTCGGCTCCGGCGCCTATGGCGTCGAAGCCGCGGCGCAGCGCTATTTCGGCAAATCGGCGAAGAACGTCACGGTGCAGGAAGCTGCGATGCTGGCCGGCCTCGTCAAGTCGCCCTCGCGCCTCGCACCGAACCGCAATCCGGAAGGCGCGGAGAAGCGTACCGAGATCGTGCTCGCCGCGATGGCCGAGGCCAAATTCATCACCGACGCACAGGCCAAGGCTTCGATCGGACATCTGGCGATCGCCGTGAAGCCGGCGGGCGCCGGCACCATCAACTACGTCGCCGACTGGATCGGCGAAGTGCTCGACGATCTGATCGGCCAGATCGACGAGAGCATCCGGGTCGAGACCACGATCGATCCGAAACTGCAGAGCGTGGCGGAAGCCGCCGTGATCGACGAGCTGGCGGCCAAGAGCGTGAGATTCAACGTCAGCCAGGGCGCGCTGGTCGCGATGACGGCGAACGGCGCGATCCGCGCCATGATCGGCGGCCGCAACTATGCCGACAGCCAGTACAACCGCGCCGTCACCGCCAAGCGCCAGCCGGGCTCGGCGTTCAAGCCGTTCGTCTATCTCACCGCGCTCGAGCAGGGCCTGACTCCGGACACGGTCCGCCAGGACGCGCCGCTTAATGTCAAGGGCTGGACGCCCGAGAACTACACCCACGAATATTTCGGCGCGGTCACGCTGACCCAGGCGCTCGCGATGTCGCTCAACACGGTCGCGGTCCGCGTCGGCCTCGAGGTCGGGCCGAAGAACGTCGTGCGCACCGCGCACCGGCTCGGCATCGCCTCAAAGCTCGAGCCCAACGCCTCGATCGCGCTCGGCACATCCGAAGTATCGATGACCGAGCTGGTGGGTGCCTATGCGCCGTTTGCCAATGGCGGCTTCACCGCCTCGCCGCATGTGGTGACACGGATCAAGACGTTTGACGGCAAGGTGCTCTATGCCAGGCCGTCCGATCCGCCAGCCCAGGTGATCGAGCCGCGCTATGTCGCCATGATGAACACGATGATGCAGGAGACGTTGATCTCGGGCACGGCGCGGAAGGCGGAGATTCCGGGCTGGCAGGCCGCCGGCAAGACCGGCACCAGCCAGGATTTCCGCGATGCCTGGTTCATCGGCTATACCGCGAGCCTCGTCACCGGCGTCTGGCTCGGCAATGACGACAATTCGCCGACCAAGAAG
>NZ_JAFATE010000911.1 GCF_019244115.1 Bradyrhizobium sp. | reverse complement strand
GGACAAGAACAGCGACGTGCGGCTGATGGGCTTTGGCCACAGAGTCTACAAGAACTACGATCCGCGCGCGAAAATCATGCAGAAGATGTGTCACGCGGTGCTGAAGGAGACCGGCCACGGCGACGATCAGATGCTGAAGGTCGCACTCGAGCTCGAGAAGATCGCGCTGCACGACCAGTATTTCATCGACCGAAAACTCTATCCGAACGTCGACTTCTATTCGGGCATCACGCTGAAGGCGATGGGTTTTCCGACCTCGATGTTCACCGCGCTCTTTGCCGTCGCCCGCACCGTCGGCTGGATCAGCCAGTGGAGCGAGATGATCGAGGACCCGCAGCAGAAGATCGGCCGTCCGCGTCAGCTCTACACCGGCGTCGGCCGCCGCGATTACGTGCAGATCGACGCGCGGAAATAAGCCGCGGCTTCAAATCGCAGGAATGAGAAATCCCGCCTGACGACCATCGGGCGGGATTCTTTTTGCGATCGAGCGTAGCGAGCGTAGGGTGGGCAAAGGCGCGCAGCGCCGTGCCCACCATCCCTCCGCGCGTTGTCGGCAATAGTGGGCACGCTTCCGCCTTCGCTCTTTGAGCTCCGGCGGACAAGGCGCCTAGTCCACCCTACAAACTGCTCCACTCATCCTACACGACTGCCATGACACATCTGGACGTAATCCGAGAGATACGACGAAAATTGGCGTTTGACGGGCCGCCGCGGGTCCGCGCTGCCGACGATTTCGCCACTGTGACGCTGCCCGAACGCGACTGCGACGCGCTTCGTGATTTGCTGATTGCCGAGAGGCCGGCCACGGTGATCGAGATCGGCCTTGCTTATGGCAGCTCGGCGCTGGCCATCGGCGAGGCGCTGATTTCGGTGGGCGGTGATCGGCACGTCATTCTCGATCCGTTCCAGGATAGCGAGTTTCGTGATGCGGGCTGGGACGTGATCCGCTCGGCGCGGTTGGATTGCGTCGCGACGTTGCTGAGAGAACGATCCCAGATCGCGCTGCCGCGGCTTGCCGCGGAGGGGATGTCGGCGGATGCCGCGTTCGTCGACGGCAGTCACGTGTTTCACAACGTGTTTGTCGACCTGTATTACCTGCAGACGATCGTACGGCCCGGCGGGTTGATTGTTCTCGACGATCATTGGTGGCCCGGCGTCGCTACGGCGGCCCGCTATTTCGAGACCAATCTGGGCTGGCGACCCTATGCGGTTGCGAACGGCACGCCGGGACGACTGCGTGCGCTGCGGCTACCCGATCCGCCGGTACAGCCGAGCTTCAAGGAGCTGACGCCGTTTTGGCCTGCAGCATGATGAGCGAACTGGAGAACGTCCATTGCGTCGGCGTCCCAGGCGGACACCGCCTGAGCGATCCTGTCAGAGGCGTAGCTCCATGAAAAGGCTGACAGTGCGTAGGGTGTGCAAAGGCGCACTTGCGCCGTGCCCATCATCTTTCCGCATGTGCTGTCCGCAATGGTGGGCACGCTGCGCTTTGCCCACCCTACAGATCTTTACAGCATACGCTCAACTCCCCCGCCAGCCCTTGCGCATGGTCGCCAGCACGATGTCGGCGGCGCGCACGCTCGGAGAGGCGTGCCCGCTCGACATGATCGCATCGAGCGTCGCGAACGCTTCGCACTGGCTGCGGCGCATCGCCGAATCCGACAACAGCTCGGACAGCGCCTGCGCCAGTTTCTCCGGCGTGCAGTTCTCCTGCAGAAATTCCGGGATCACCTCCTTGCCGAGCACGAGATTGGCGAGGATCACCGTGTTCACCTTGATCGCGCGGCGCAGGACGAACGCCTCCGCCGCGCCAATACGATAGGCGGTTATCATCGGCACGCCGGATAGCGCGAGCTCCAGCGTCACCGTGCCGGATTTTGCGAGCGCGGCATGCGCGATCCGGAACGCGGCGCGCTTCTCGGCCTCCCCGATCACGATGGTCGGCACCACCGGCCAGTTCGCGATGCCGGCGAGGATGACGGCCTCCAGATGCGGCATGGTCGGCAGCATCACCTCGAAGTCAGCGCCCTGGCCGCGCAGGCGGTCGAGCGCCGCACCGAAGACGCCAAGATGATGCGCGATCTCGCTGCGCCGGCTGCCCGGCAGCAGCAGCACGATCGGCGGCGAACCGTCGCGCCGCGCCTGTTCCTCCGCATTCGGACGCAGTCGGTCGATCTGCTCGATCAGCGGATGGCCGACATAGCTGCAGGGCGGCCCGTTCAGCCGGCGATAGGCGTCGGGTTCGAACGGCAACAGCGCCAGTACATGGTCGACATAGCCACGCATCGCCCGTGCCCGGCCGGGCCGCCAGGCCCAGACGGTCGGCGAGACATAGTTGACGATCGGGATCGATGGATCGCGCGCGCGCACGCGGCGGGCCACGCGATGGGTGAAATCGGGACTATCGATGATGACCAGGATGTCGGCGGACGCGTTCGTGACCGCCTCGGCGGTCTGCCGGATCAGCCGCAGCAGTTTTGGCAGCTGGCGCAGTACGGCCGCGAGCCCCATGATCGACAGCTCCTCGATCGGAAACAGCGAGGTTAGTCCCTCGCGCGCCATCGCCCGCCCGCCAACGCCCTCGAAGGTGACGGCATCCCCGAGCCGCTGCCGCAGCACCTTCATCAGCCCGGCGCCCAGCCGGTCGCCGGATTCCTCCGTCGCGATCAGAAAGATTTTCCGGGCGACATGACCTGTGGGGCTGCGCGCCATCACGCCGGCAGACCGGTGACGAAGATGCCCGCCGCGTCGGCGGCCTCGATGGTCGGCTGCGGTTCGGCCAAAACCGTGTTGCCGGCGATGACGGCGATCCCGGCGAGCCTTGCCTTCGATGCCCCCTCCACCGTCCGCGCGCCGATGGTCGGCAGATCGTAACGCAGGTCCTGGCCGCTCTTTGGCGCCTTGACCAGCACCCCGCGTTTCGACGGCGCGCGAATGCGGCCGAGCGCACGCAGGTTGACGATCCGCGCGAGCAGCCCGTCGGTGCCCTCGATGTCCTCGATTCCCACGACGTGGCCGTCGATCACGACCACGGCCTGCCCGATGTCGAACGGGCTCAAAGCGCGCAGGAGCTCGCGGCCGAGCGCGATGTCGTAGGAGGACTGCTCGTCTACCTTGATGTTGGTCAGGCTGCCCTCGGGCATCAGCACATCGGGGGCGATATCCTTGATGCCGACCATGCGAAAGCCGTCCCGCTCGAGGATGCGGCCGATGCCCGACAACAAATGATCGTCGCCGCCACGGAACGCCGACCACACCTCGTTGATGACGCGGAGCGTGCCGAGGTCGAGCCGGATCTCCGAGAGCGCGGGACGCACCAATGAGCCGATGAACAGCAGATCGCGGCAGCCCTCGGCTCGAAACAGTTTTTTGGCGCGGCCGATCTGGCCGATCGCGATCCAATGATGGCGATAGCGTTCAGCACGTGCGGGATCGCAAAGGCCTCTGAGCGCAAAGACGACTGGCGTCAATCCGCGCTTGATCAGGGAATCGGCGACCGCGAAGGGCATCACCCCGCCCGCCGCAATCAAGCCGACGGGTGATATGACTTTTGTGTCCCCATCGGTCATGATGCCCTGTATCAAGCTTTGCCGCTGTCGGGAAGACACAATGGCCGATGCTTGCCCTGCGCGATGAAGTGCAGGATTTCAGCAATCGCCGGATCGTCCTTCGCCATCGCCTTCGCCCGCTCGAGCCGCTCGGCAAACATGCCCTCACCGTGGAACAGCGCCTGGTAGAATGAGCGCACGGTTGCGATCCGTTCGCGCGTGAACTTGCGCCGCTTCATTCCGATCAAATTGAGGCCTTCCAGTGCGGCATATTGACCGTTGACGAGACCGTAGGGGATCACGTCGCCACGAACGCCGCAGACCCCGCCGACCATGACCCCCGATCCGATCCGGGTGAACTGGTGCACCGCCGACAGTCCGCCGATGTAGACGAAGTCGCCGATCTCGCAATGGCCGCCAAGCGTCGCCGAGGTCGCGAAGATCGCGTCGTTGCCGACGAAGCAGTCATGTCCGACATGGCTGTTGTTCATGAAGAAGCCGCGCTCGCCGACTTTCGTCAGCCCACCGCCCTTGATCGTGCCGACATTCATCGTCACGCCCTCGCGGATCGTGCAGTCCGCGCCGATCTCGAGCCGCGTCGGCTCGCCGCGATAACCCAAGTCCTGCGGCGCCCCGCCGAGCACGGCGAACGGCGAGATCGTGCAGCCGGCGCCGATCGTGGTGTGCCCCATCACCTGTACATGGGATGTCAGGCGGCAATTGGCACCGATCACGGAATGCGCGCCGACGATGCAATAGGGGCCGATGACCGCGCCATCGCCGATGACGGCGCCGTCTTCTACGCGCGCGGTGGAGTCGATTGCAGTCATTGTCGCCTCAGTCGGTCAGCATCGCGCCGACATCGGCTTCCGCGACGGTCGTGCCCCTGACCTTGGCGTCGCCATGGAACCACCACATGGTCTTGCGGCGGCCGATGGAGCGCATGTGATATTCGATGGTGTCACCGGGTTTGACGGGCTTGCGAAACTTGCACTTGTCGATGGTCAGGAAATAGACCGCGCGCGGCTTCTCGGTGCCCTCGACCGATTTGATGCCGATCACGCCGGCGGTCTGCGCCATCGCCTCGATCATCATCACGCCGGGATAGACCGGTCGCTCGGGAAAATGGCCGAGAAAGCAGGGTTCGTTGAAGGTCACGTTCTTGATGCCGATGCCGCTGTAATCGGTCCGAATGTCGATCACCCGATCGATCAGCAGCATCGGATAGCGATGAGGAAGGGTTTTGAGGATGTCATCGATGTCGACCTCCGCAAACCGGACCGCTGCCGCCTCCATCACCCCCGCCCCTCGCCCTTCGGATCAACAGCGGCATCGCGCACCAGCCGCTCCACGGCGATGATCTCGCGGAACCATTGCTTGGTCGGTTTGGCGAAGTGACCGCCCCACCGGCCGTTCGGCGGAATATCGTCCTTGACCGCGCTCATCGCCGTGACCTGCGCCCCGTCGCCGATCTTGAGATGGTTGTTGATGCCGACTTTCGCACCGAGCGCCACGTTATCGCCGATCGTCAGACTGCCCGCGAGACCGATCTGAGCCGCAAGCAGGCAATGCCGGCCGATGGTCACATTGTGACCGATCTGAACCTGATTGTCGATTTTGGTTCCTTCGCCGATCACGGTATCGCGCAGGCTACCACGATCTATGGTTGTACCAGCACCGATCTCGACGTCGTTCTGAATCAGGACCCGCCCCGTCTGCGGCACCTTGAGGTGCCCGTCGGGCCCAAAGAACAGAAAGCCGTAGCCGTCCTGCCCAAGGCAGCAGCCGGGATGGATCAGCACGTTGTTGCCGATCAGCGCGCATTGGATGACCGTGCGGGCGCCGACATTGCAATCCCTGCCGATCTTGACATTGGCACCGATGATCGCACCCGCGCCGATCACGGTTCCCGCGCCGATCTCGACATTGGCGCCGATCACGACGAAGGGCTCGACGATGACATCGTCCTCGAGCCTCGCTGAGGGATCGATGATCGCGGAGGGGGCAATGCCGGCACAGCCGAACCAGGAATGCGGCCGCAGCGCGTCGCGATGCCATTCCCGCGCGACCAGCACGAAGGCCCTGAACGGCTGGGCCACGCGCAGCACGGCGACATGGGCCGGCACGCCCTTCTCGAAGCGCGGGCTGACCAGGCAGGCGCCGGCCTTGGTCGCCGCGAGCTGATCTGCGTATTTGAGATTGTCGAAGAACGTCAGATGCATCGGCCCGGCCTCGTCGAGCGAGGCCAGCCCTTTGATCTCTTGGCCGGCCCGCGCGGGGTCGGCCAATTGCGCCTTCGTCAACGCGGCGATGTCAGCCAGCGTCGACGGAGGCGGTTGCTCGAAGAATGTCGGCTGCGCCATTCCACCCTTCGCAGTCCGGTGAGCACGCAAGGTCAGAACGATGTACCGCCGCCAAACCTGAACTGCTGCACGCGGTCGAACTGGCCCTTGGTCAGTGGAATCGCGTAGTCGAAGCGCAGCGGCCCGAACGGCGATGCCCAAACAAGGCCGACACCCACCGAAGTTCGGACCACCTTATTGTCGTCGAACACCAGTCCGGTGCAGGTTCCCGCAGTCGGCGGGGTCTGGGTCGGACGGATACAGTTCGAGTTCTGCGGCGTCGTCAACTCGCTGGTGGCGGTCCAGGTCGTCGGGCCCTGGTAATTATACAGACCACCGGCATCGGCATAAACCGCGCCCTTCAGGCCCACTTCCTTGGGCAGGAACCAGAACGGCATCTGCATTTCCAATGACGCGCCCCAGTACTTGGTGCCGCCGATCGCATCCTGGGTTCCAAACGGGTTGATGTCGCGCGGACCGATGCCGTTGGGCGCAAAACCGCGGACCAGATTCGGACCCATCTGGAAATGGTCGAGCATGCGAAGTTCGGTATTGCCGACCTTGTTGAGAATACCGCCCTGCAGGTGAACGATGCCGACGATGTCGGAGACCAGCGGGGTGAAGTATTTTGCGTCGATGGCGCTCTTCAGGTAGCTGACATTGCCACCGAGCCCGGCGAAATCCTGCCGGAAGTCGACCAGCAGACCTTCGGTCGGGTTCTTGTTGTTGTCGAGCGTGTTGTAGTTCAGCGAGTAGCCGATCGCCGACGTGATCGACGCGCCCTGTGAGAGCTCCTTACGCACCGGCAACGATGCTTCGCCATCGCTGAAGCAGAACAGGCCCAAGCCCGTCGGGTCGACGGCGCCATTCGCACCATTCGCCTGCACGAAAGCCGGTGTCGGATTGAACGGAAGGAAGTTGTTACCAACCTGGGAGCCGCCGATGGTGTTGTTACAGTTCGCGAGAGTCTGCGGCAGCGTGATCTCCTGCCGCGTGATCGAATAGCGCAGCTGCAAGGACAGATCCTCACGCAGCTGGAAGCCGAGCCGCGGGCTGAAGCCGAGTGTCTTGGTGCCGTACGCGATGAAGTTGTTGGCGAGCTGCTGGCGCTGATACAGGTCCAGACCTAGTGCGACCCGATAGTCGAGCAAATAAGGCTCGACGAAGGACAGCGCGTAACCGCGTGCGAATTGGCCATAGGTCACGGACGCCTTGGCGAACAGGCCGCGGCCGAGGAAGTTGCGTTCGGAGATGCTGACTTCAGCCAGCGCGCCGTCCGTGGTCGAGTAGCCGCCCGACACAGAGAAGTCGCCGGTCGATTTCTCCTCCAGGTCGACGATCAGCACCACGCGGTCGCTCGATGAGCCCGGCTCGGTCGTGATCTTCACGCTCTTGAAGAAATCCAGGTTCTTCAGCCGCCGCTCGGCGCGGTCGACCAGGGCGCGGTTGTAGGCATCGCCCTCGGAAATGTCGAACTCGCGGCGGATCACATAATCCCGCGTGCGGGTGTTGCCTCTGATGTTGATGCGCTCGATATAGACGCGCGGCCCCTCGTCGACGGCGAACACCACCGAGACGGTATGGGCGTCAAAGTTGCGGTCGCCGGTCGGATGCACCACGGCAAAGGCAAAGCCCCGCCGCGAGGCTTCGATCTGCATCTCCTCGACCGATTTCTCCAGCGCTTCGACGTTGTAGAGCGAACCGACACTGACCCGGGAGAAGGCGCGCAGTGCGTTGGGATCGAGGCCGGCAATGGTGGACCGGAAGTCGACGGCGCCGACGCGATACTGCTGCCCTTCCTCGATCTTGAAGGTCACCAGAAAGCCCTTGCGCTCCGGATCGTATTCGGTGAGCGCGGCCACCACCTGCACGTCGGCATAGCCGTTTTTCAGGTAGAAGCGCCTGATCAGGTCGCGGTCGGCCTCGACCCGGTCGGGGTCGTACACGTCGTTGCCGCCGAGGAAGCTCAAGAGGTTTGATTCGTGGGTCTTGATGACGTCCTTGAGGCGGTAGGACGAAAAAGCGACATTGCCGACGAACTCGATCACCTTGACGCCGGTCTTGGGCCCTTCCTGGATCGTGAAGATGAGGTCGACCCGGTTGTTCGGCTGCTCGATGATCTCGGGCGTGACGTGCACGTCATAGCGGCCGGAGCGGCGGTAGATTTCCGCGATTCGCAGCGCGTCCGACTGCACCATCGGACGCGACAGCGTGCCGCGCGGTTTGGACTGGATTTCGGTCGTGAGCTGCTCGTCCTTGACCTTCTTGTTGCCCTCGAAGGCAATGCGGCCGATCACCGGGTTTTCGACCACGGTGACCACGATCTTGCCGCCCGGACGGCTGATCTGCACGTCCTGGAACAGACCGGTCTCGATCAGGGCCTTCAGGCCGTCGTCGACCCGCCCGGCATCCAGGACCCCGTTCGGGCCCGGCTTGAAATAGGAACGAATGGTGTCGGCCTCCACGCGCCGGTTCCCCTCCACCACGATAGAGGAAGCCGACTGGGCAGCCGCAGGGGTAGAAACGATCGCAGCCGCCAGCGAGACGGCCCCCACCACCGCGAACATGACCAAGGCGGCCCGCAAGCCCCCCCACACTCGCATTCCAAACTTCATGCGCCACGCGCCCTTGTCATTCCAATCTCGGCCCAACCCCCCGTCGGACCGACAGATTCCCATCGTTGGCTTCGCTTGTAGCCAATTTTACGAGTGTGGCAAACGCTGGAGGCCTGTGTAATTCCAATTTCATTCCAAGACGTTGCCCATTGGCAACGTCACAAAAAAGCCGCGGTCAGGACGCCGCCAGATGCAGGATATCGTTGTAGGTTGCAAACACCATCAGCATCAGCACCAAACCCAGCCCGATTCGGAACCCCATTTCCTGCGCGCGCTCCGAAAGGGGCCGTCCGCGAGCCGCTTCAACAGCGTAAAACAACAGGTGACCGCCATCGAGCAGCGGAACCGGGAACAGATTCAAGAGCCCAATAGAGATCGAAAGTACTGCTGCAAGGTTAATGAGGGCCGCAAGACCGATGGTTGCGACCTGTCCGGAGATCTGGGCGATTCGCAGCGGTCCGCCGACCTGATCGGCCGCCTCCCGGCCGGTGAAAATACCGCCGACATAGGCGAGCGTCCGGTCGATCACGAACCAGGTTTCCTTCACCCCGAGCCAAACGGCCGTGGCCGGGTCGACCCTTTCCGTCAAAATTTCGCCGGCCGCGGTCTCATGCGTGATGCCCAGAATGCCCTGCCGGTGAGCATTGCCGAACTTGTCCTTGATGGTGCGCTGTTCCGGCGTGCCCTCCAGCTGAACGGTCGTCTCGCCGCGCTTCACCGTGAAGCTCATGCGTTCGCCGGCACGGGTGCTGACAATACGCTGCATATCGGCAAAGCCGTCGATCTTGGTGCCATCGATCATGGTGACGATATCACCGACCTGGAACCCGGCCGCCGCCGCCGCGCTGTTCGCCTCGATCTTGTCGACCCGCGCCGAGGTGCTCGGCTTGCCAAAGAAGGTGAACATGCAGGCGAAGATGACGATCGCCAGAACGAAATTGGCAATCGGCCCGGCCGCCACGATCGCGGCCCGCGGTCCGACCTTCTTGTGGTGAAAACTGTGCGCCTGTTCCTCCGAGGTCATGTGCGACAGGATCTCGGCCGACGGGGTCGAGGCCTCCGTGTCGTCGCCGAAGAATTTGACGTAGCCCCCGAGCGGAACGGCTGAAATCTTCCAGCGTGTGCCGTGGCGGTCCGTGAAGCCGAAAAGCTCCGGACCGAAGCCGAGCGAAAACGTCAGGACTTTCACGCCCGCCCAGCGCCCGACCAGGAAATGGCCGAGCTCGTGGAAGAACACCACAATGGTCAGAACAAACAAAAACGGGACCGCATAGCCGATGAGCCCATGGCTCAACGTGTTGAAACCATGAAGAAAAGCTTCGGACATCCGATTTCCCCTAAGCTGGGCCGGAGGCCCTGTCCCAACCCTTAAGATGCCTTTGAGGCAATTTGAGGCAAGAGGGTGGCGGCGCGACTTCGCGCGACATTGTCAACGGTAATGGCATCGTCGGCTGACGACAAGGGCGACAGATTGCCCGACCTCG
The DNA here is from genome assembly GCF_019244115.1 of Bradyrhizobium sp. Lineage (GTDB taxonomy): Bacteria > Pseudomonadota > Alphaproteobacteria > Rhizobiales > Xanthobacteraceae > Bradyrhizobium. The sequence continues at coordinate 613 of NZ_JAFATE010000911.1, read as the reverse complement.
TCCACTCCTCGAGCGTCGCCTCGACGAGCCGGGCAATGGCACCGAATCGGATCTTGCCGGCGGCGAATGCGGCCACCGCGACCTCGTTGGCCGCGTTGAAGACGGTGGTTGCACCGCGGCCCGTCCGCAAGGCTTCGTACGCCAGCCGCAGTCCCGGAAATCGCTCGAAATCGGGTGCTTCGAAGGTCAATTGCCCGATCTTGGCCAGATCGAGCTTGGCGGCCGGCCCCATGATTCGCTCCGGCCAGCCCAGGCAATGGGCAATCGGGGTGCGCATGTCCGGGGTTCCGAGTTGCGCGACCACGGAACGGTCCGAGAACTCGACCATGCCGTGGATGATCGATTGCGGATGCACGAGCACGTCGATCTCGTCAGGCGTGAGCGTAAAGAGATAAGACGCCTCAATGACTTCGAGGCCCTTATTCATCATCGACGCGGAGTCGATGGTGATCTTCTGCCCCATGCTCCAGTTCGGATGTTTCAGTGCCTGTTCGAGCGTCGCCTCTTCGATGTCGCGGGCAACCCAGGTGCGGAACGGGCCGCCGGAGGCGGTGATGATGACGCGGACGAGTTCCTCACGATTGCCGGAGCCGAGCGCCTGAAACAGCGCGTT